>DHHD01000018.1:19553-21463 GCA_002403105.1 Anaerolineaceae bacterium UBA4781
AAGGGCACCATTGTAGTGGATGGTGGTATTTTGAACATCATTGCCGGGTTGGATGGCATGCAGGCGGTAACGTCCATTACCATCAACGGCGGCAGCCTTACCATCTCTTCAGGGGGCGGTAGTGTGAATGGCATCAGCCAGTCTGGAAACGGCATGGGTCGTGGAATGCAAAACGCTGCGGATGCCACGGTCGAGGCGGATAGCATGAAAGGCTTGAAAGCCGGTAGTGCTATTCTCGTCACGGGCGGGATCATCAATATTGATTCGGCGGATGATTCCCTCAACAGCAATGATCGCGTCACCATCAACGGCGGTGAGATAACCCTGACCTCCGGAGATGATGGCATCCATGCCAATACGGCGTTGGATATCAATAATGGAACGCTCACCATCACCAAATCCTACGAAGGCATCGAGAGCGCCGTCATCACCATCAATGGTGGAACAATGCATATCACTGCCAGCGATGATGGCATTAATGTAGCCGGCGGCAATGATGCCTCCGCGCTGGGCGGGCGCCCCGGACAGAATGATTTCACGGCGAATACCAATAATTACCTGTACATGAATGATGGCTATATCTATGTTGATGCGGGCGGTGATGGGTTGGATTCGAACGGTGCCATGGATATGAACGGTGGGACGGTGATCGTCAACGGACCGACCAATGATGGCAATGGTCCCCTTGATTATCTGGGCTCCTTCACGCTGGATGGTGGTTTTCTGATCGCGGTGGGCAGCTCCGGTATGGCCATGACCCCCACCACGGATTCCACACAGTACTCGCTGCTGGTCAATTTCACCTCCATGGTGACGGCAGGAACCATGCTGCACTTTGAGACCTCGGATGGTGAAGAGATCGCAACCTTTGTACCTGCCAAAGAATACCAGTCTATCTTGATCTCCACACCTGCCATTGCCAATGGCGCTACCCTTGATTTGTATTATGGTGGCACTTCCACCGGCAGTCTTGTGGATGGCTTGTACACCGGCGGCAGCTACAGCGGCGGTACCCTGGTCACCAGCTTGGATATCACCAGCGTGGTCACCGGGGTTGGATCGGGCGGCGGCATGCTGCCCGGTGGTGGAGGGGGTGGCGGCGGTAGAGGAAGATAAGGATAAAAAAAAGGACTCGGAGAATTTTCCGGGTCCTTTTTTTATAAGCTTCCTTATTGATTCATGGGTGCCATTTCCTATGGCATCTCAAAATCCTTTTCGGTCAGGTTGGGGTAGATGTCTGCGATCGGTGAATAATCGGTTACCAGGCTGCCTGCCAGCTTCAGGACTTTCAGGTTGGTCAGGTTTGCCAGGGGGGTTAGATCGCTGACCTGCGTGTTGTCAATGTATAGGGTGCCCAGGTCCTGCATGCCAGCCAGTACGCTCAGGTCGCTGAAAGTTGAATAGTTGATCATCAGGGTGTTCAGATTGACCAGGTTTTGTAGTGGGCTGTAGTCTGTGGCTTGGCTGCTGTACATGATCAAGCCGCGCAGTTCGGTTAACCCGGAAAGTGGGGATAGATCAGTAACACGATTGTTTCCGAAGGAAATTCCTCTCAGCTTGACGAGCCTTGCTAATGGACTGAGGTCGCTTACCGCGTGATTATTGAATGACAATTGCTCAAGATTGACAAAGTATTGCAGTGCGCTGATGTCTTTGATCTGTGTTTCCTCGGGAGTTTCCGCTTGCCATTCCAGATCAAAAACCAGTGCGCCCACTTCCGCTGCCTCAGCCAGGGTGATATCACCCTCAGGTTTTTCCATCTGCTCGCGCACCATTCTTTCCAGCACTGCATCGGTGAATACCACCACGTCCGATGCTGCTGCCGGTTCAGAAGTTGCTGGTTCGCTTGTTTGCTCTGCAGGCGTGCTGCAGCCGGCAATACTGAAAAGCAGCATAAGAGCTAGAATTGC
>DHHD01000071.1 GCA_002403105.1 Anaerolineaceae bacterium UBA4781
AACAAAGATCTCTTCGATCAGGCGGGAATCACTGAAACACCAACCACTTGGTCTGAATTCCTTGAGTGTGTTCAGAAACTGAAAGCAGCGGATATTACCCCGATTGCTTTGGGTGAAGGCGATACCTGGACCGGTATGCATATCTGGTCATACCTTGCAACACGCATCGGTGGTGAAGCAGCTTTCACCGCTGCAGCCGATCGTACCGGTTCTTTCACTGATCCGGCTTTCGTTCAAGCAGGGGTGGAACTGAACAAGCTGATTGAAATGGATCCATTCCAGGATGGTTATCTGGGGGCTACTCATGATGAAATGCAAGCAACCTTTGGAAATGGCAGGGCTGCTATGGAGCTATCCGGACAGTGGGCTCCATCTGTTCAAAAAGCGAACAGCGCCGATCTGCAAGGGGTCGTGAATCTCGGTATGTTCAATTTCCCTGCTGTTGAAGATGGGGTGGGTGAGATCAGCGATGTGATTGGGGGTGGAAATGGATTTGCGATTGGGAAAGATGCTGAACCGGAAGCGATTGACTTTGTAAAATATCTGACCAGTCAGCAAAACCAGACGATTGTTGCAGCCTCAGGCACGGGTATTCCTGTGGTGAATGGCGCTGAGAGCGGTCTGACTGACCCGAATCTGTTGCTTGTGCAGCAAAGCTTTGCAAAAGCGCAGTACTTCCAGCTTTACTACGATCAGATTTTGCCTTCTGCGATGGGTGGTGTCATTAATGATGCGGTCCAGAAATTGTTTGCAGGAACCGCAACCCCCGAGCAGGTGGCAGCTGAAATCGAGGCTGGCGCCCAAGAGTTGATCGAATAACTTCTAAGTATGATCGAGACAGGTGCGCGAAGGTTGGAACGAAGACCAGAACGCACCTGTCTTTGATAAGTGGATTCGTTTCATGAATAGCTGATTTGATTGTTTTCATACCATAAATCGGTGCGGTGTTTTGAAAATTCGACAGCCTTTCCATAAGGAATGATAAGGAAATTCAAAGAATGCAATTACCTTTATTCACTCACAACAAATCGCATACTCGTAAAAAGAATAAAAAAGATCAGCGATCGAAAGATCGATTAGTGATCATTCTATTTTTGCTACCGGCATTAACTCTCTTTTTTCTCTTTGTAATTTATCCTATTTTTAGATCAATTTATTACAGTATGTTCGATTGGAAGGGTTTTGGTCCGGCAGTAGATTTCATTGGTTTGGGAAATTATAAGAAGATATTGAACGATGCGGTATTTTTAAAGTCAATTAAAAATGTCTTGCTCATCATTACCTTGTCTTTAAGCTTGCAGTTGCCAATTGCATTGATCTTGGCAGTTCTTGTGGGGCGTGATTTGCCCGGAAGATCCTTTTTTCGTACGGTCTTTTTCCTGCCGTACGTGCTTTCTGAGGTGAATACGGGAATTATGTGGATGCTGCTTTATAATCCTGATCCGGAGCGGGGATTTTTAAATTCAATTTTGGTTTTAATTGGTCTCCAACCGGTTACTTGGTTGGCAGATATGAATGTTGTGATTTACGCAGTATTTATAACGCTGACCTGGAAGTATTTTGGATTTCATATGATGTTGTACCTCACAGGGTTTCAAAATATCCCAAGAGAAATTGAAGAAGCAGCACGTATTGACGGGGCTAACGCAGTTCAAAATTTCTTTCGTATTACCTTGCCCCTTTTAAGCAGCACCATAAAAACCTCGGTCTATATGTCTGTTTTAGGGTCAATTCAGCAATTTGTTTTAATCTGGGTGATGACAAGGGGAGGACCGGTCAATGCAAGTGAAACAATGGCAACTTACATGTATCGCTTTGGCTTTGTACGATTCCAACTTGGTTATGGGGCAGCCGTCGCTATTATTATGTTCATTCTTTGCATGATTTTTTCATTATTCTATCAGGCGCTTACACGAAAACCAGATTACCTGAGTGGATTATAGAAAGGAGTATTTCTGTGGGCAAGTATATGCATCTTCCACGATGGATGAAGAAAATTCCTCAAAGAATGATTGTATATATCTTCCTTATTATGGCTTCGGTACTGATCTTAATTCCCATTGTGATATTGCTCTTTGGTAGTGTAAAGACTACAGGTCAAATGTATTCACATCCATATTCCATTCCAAACCCACCCTATTGGGATAATATTCGATCAATATTAAGAACCCCCTCGTTTTGGAATATGTTAAGAAATTCTTTGGTCGTCATGATCGCGACAACGCTGGGAACGGTGGGTATCTGTTCATTAACAGCCTTTGTTTTTGCCAGATTACAATTTCGCGGAAAGAATTTTTTCTATAATTTATTCACGATCGGGCTTATGTTCCCGATCAATGTAGCGATATTGCCTGTGTATTTTGTATTACGGCAGATAGAGCAAACAGGAATACCCATGATTAATACATTGTGGGGTGTCATTCTTGTACAGATCGCTTTTCAATTATCGGGGAATATTATGATCTTAAAAGGTTTTTTCACTGCTGTCCCATCTGAACTTCAAGATGCCGCTTATATGGATGGGTGTTCACATTTTAATTTTTTCTGGCGAATTATGCTACCGCTGGTAAAACCATCTTTAACTGCAGTTGGTTCATTGGTTATGATCGCTAGTTGGAATGATCTGCTGGTTCCTCTTGTTATATTGAATAGCAATCAATTATGGACTTTGCCATTGGGTACCATGCAATTCCAGGGTCAATATGGGCAAGATCTGGCATTAATTTCTGCCTTTGTTGCCCTTTCAGCGATCCCCACGATCATTTTTTATTTCATTGCCGAGAAGCAGATCGTGTCTGGTTTAACAGCGGGCGCCGTGAAGGGATAGAAAATGAGTTCGTTGCTTTTTATTTTGAAAATTTCAAAATAAAAAAAGATGATGATTTGTTTGAACAAAAGTATTGAGTAAAAAACGAGAAATCATTGAGAAGGGTTCATTGAATATAGAGGTGTATATATGAAAGAGAAAGAAAAACCAGAACAGCAATCATATCTTGATACAGCACTGCCGTTTTCTGATCGAGTCAAAGAACTTATTAAATTATTGAAACTTGATGAAAAAATTGGATTGATAAGTTATACAGGCGAGAAAATCCCTCGTCTGGATATACCTGCATACAACTATTGGAGTGAGGCATTGCATGGTGTAGCACGGAATGGTCGTGCCACCGTTTTCCCGCAAGCAATTGGAATGGCTGCTACATGGGATAAAGAAATGATCTTTAATGTGGCAACTGCTATCAGCGATGAAGGGCGTGCGAAGTATCACCAGGCTCTTCGCAGAAATGGATTTACGGATCAATACCAGGGATTGAATTTCTGGTCACCGAATGTGAATATTTTTCGTGATCCTCGCTGGGGTAGAGGGCAGGAAACCTGGGGAGAAGATCCGCACCTCATCGGGGAGATGGCGTCTGCTTTTGTGAAGGGCATGCAGGGGGATGACCCGAAATATTTAAAGACGTCTGCCTGTGCAAAACATTTTGCCGTTCATTCAGGTCCTGAAAGGGAGCGCCATACTTTTAACGCCATCGTTACCAGGCGGGAGTTGTACGATTCATACCTGCCTGCCTTTAAAAAATTAGTACAGGCTGCAAATGTTGACGCGGTAATGGGAGCGTATAACCGGATCCTTGGCGAGGTTTGTTGTGCCAGTAAGCTTCTGATAGAAGATATTCTTCGCGGAGAATGGAAGTTCCAAGGGCATTTTGTGTCAGACTGCGGGGCGTTAACTGATTTCCATTTGAGTCACAAAGTTACTAACGATGCGGCTGAATCTGCCGCTTTGGCATTAAAACATGGATGTGATCTCGGTTGTGACCATGTTTTTAACGAAATCCCCGAGGCTATAAGAAGAGGATTGATCACAGAAGAGGTTGTTGATCGTGCTCTGGAACGTGTTTTACTGACCAGATTCAAACTTGGGATGTTTGATCCTCCTCAAGATGTTCCCTTTGCGTCTATCCCTGAAAATGTCATAGGGTGTGACAAACACAGAGAACTTGCCTATCAGACGGCTGTTGAATCAATCGTCTTGTTGAAAAATAAAAAGAACATCCTTCCTATTAAACCATCCGTAAGAAAAATTTTTGTGACCGGTCCAAATGCAACCAGTACAGAAGTCCTTTTGGGTAATTATTATGGCTTTAATGAACGGATGATCACACTGCTCGAAGGCATTACCGGGCGGATTCCTGAAGGGATGGGAATGGAATATACCACGGGTGCGATGTTGAAGCATCCCAGAGAGATAAAAGAAACCTGGGCGCCAGGGATGGCACTGTCATCTGATCTGGCGATCGTTTGTGGAGGTTTTTCTTCTTTCTTGGAAGGAGAAGAGGGGGAATCTCTACTCTCTCCTCAAAATGGAGATCGCAGCAGCATTTCTTTGCCGGTGAGCCAAATTAACTACATTAAAGAACTGGCAATTTCAGGAACAAAGATCGTACTTGTATTGACGGGCGGTAGTCCTGTAGCTTTGGGTGAGATCGAAGATATGGTGGATGCAGTTCTTTTCATCTGGTATCCGGGCATGGAAGGGGGAAATGCGGTTGCAGATATATTGTTTGGCGATGTTTCACCATCCGGAAAGCTGCCATTAACCTTCCCCAAGTCATTGGAGCAGCTCCCTCCATTTGATGATTACAGTATGGATGGAAGAACATATCGATACATGAAGGAAGAACCGCTCTATCCCTTTGGTTTCGGATTAAGCTATTGCCTGTTTGAGTATCAGCATCTCCGGCTGGAAAAGCAGAGTATCTCTCTTGGTGATTCTCTACACTGTAGTTTTGAGCTCCACAATAATGGCGATCGAACTGCTTCTGAAGTCGTTCAGTTTTATCTATCAGACCTCGATGCTTCAACGATTGTTCCCCTTCATCATCTGATTGGATTTGAACGGGTTGAACTTCTTTCTGGAGAAAAGAAAAAAGTGGAATTCCTTGTAACCCCCGAAATGATGTCTTTCTACAACGACGATGGGAAATTAACTCTTGAACCGGGTGAGTTCCGTTTGGAGATCGGCGGATGTTCGCCTGGTAAACGCGGACAGGATTTAGGTGCCCCTATGCCATTAACAACGTTGTTTGAGTTGAAATAAAAGGGGCCCATTTTAATGGGGTCTATAAAAATCTGTTTTTTGAATTCATGTGAAAAAAGGAGGAGTTTATCATGACAACAAAATATGATCCAAAACCAGAGCATAAATTTACTTTTGGTCTTTGGACTGTTGGGAACAAGGGTGGTGATCCATTTGGCGCTGATGTAAGAGATCCAAAATCCCCGGTTGATCTGGTTCATCTGCTGGCAGAGGTTGGTGCTTATGGTGTGAATTTTCACGACAATGATCTCATACCAATAGATGCTTCGCCGGATGAAATTGAGACGATCAAGAAAGATTTTAAAAAAGCCCTGAAAGATACCGGTCTGGTGGTACCCATGGCTACAACCAATCTCTTTTATGATCCGATCTTCCGCGATGGCGCTTTTACCTCAAATAATGCGTATGTGCGCAATTATGCGCTTCAAAAAACGATGCGATCAATGGATCTTGGGGTTGAGATGGGTGCGCAAGTGTTCGTGTTTTGGGGTGGCAGAGAAGGAACGGAAACAGATGCCTCTAAAGATCCGGTAGATAGCATAAAACGGATGCGAGAAGCGCTGAATTTCTTATGTGAATATGCTCTCGATCAGGGGTACCAGTTGAAGTTTGCCCTGGAGGCGAAGCCGAATGAACCGCGGGGGGATTTGTATAATGCCACAACCGGACATATGCTGGGATTCATTGCCACCTTGGATCACCCGGAAATGGTGGGTGTAAACCCGGAAGTGGCACATGAACACATGGCAGGGCTCAACTTTTCTCATGGAGTGGCGCAAGCCATTGATGCCGGAAAGTTATTTCATATCGATCTAAATGACCAGGCTTTTGGGCGTTATGATCAAGATTTTCGATTCGGTGCGGTAAACCTTAAGCGCGCTTTTTT
>DHHD01000055.1:0-1528 GCA_002403105.1 Anaerolineaceae bacterium UBA4781
GGTGGCGGCTTGATAAACCTGATTGACAAGCATTTTACGCTGGTTATTCAGCCCTTCCAGTTCCGTTGCCATGCGCCTGGCTGCCGCCAGATCATCTGTGAGCAGAAACTCCACGATGGGATTCGCATCCCCCAGCCTACCCAGAGCGTTCAAGCGTGGTGCAATGGTGAAACTCACATCCTGTTCATCCAGCCTTTCCACCGCTGTACCGGCTACAGCCAGCAGTTCTTTCAATCCCAGTCGTGTGTTTGTGCGCAACAACTCCAACCCGTACTGAACCATATAGCGGTTCTCTTTCACAAGCGGAGCTACATCCGCAATGGTGCCCATGGCAACCAGATCGAGAGCGGTTTTTTCCCACATGTCGAGCATGTTTAATTCCGCTGCCAGACGGCGAGTGAGGATATAAGCAGTGCCGACCCCGCTGAGAGCGGAATAAGCATGCCCAGCATCCACAAAATGTGGATTGATGATCGCGAATACATCCGGCAAGACCTGCGGTGGAGTATGGTGGTCGGTCAGGATCACATCCACTCCATTTTTTGTTGCAGCATTCAGCGCTTCATTGGCTGAAATTCCGGTATCACAGGTGATCAGCAATTCAACACCACCAGCCAGGAAATCCTGCAGCGGTTCTTTTAAAATGCCATGCGACTCTTCACTGCGGATGGGAATGTGGTAATGAACCGGAACATCCAGGCTGCGGAAAAAGCTAACCAGCAGGGCGGTGGAGGTTTGTCCATCCACATCAAAATCACCCCAAATGCCAATGCATTTTTTTTCGCGGATCGCGAGCAGAATGCGCTCCGTCGCTTTATCCACACCCGGCAGTTCGGAAGGGTCGGTGGGGGTGTATTTTGTATGGTCCAGAAATGAAATTATCCTGGCTTCATCAGTAATACCCTTTTTTGCCAGTACCTCTGCCAGGTATGGGGAAACATCGTAATACGCCTGCAAACTGTCAGGAATGACGATAGGTTCGGGTTCTATCCAACGTTTGCTCAATAGGAAATTTCCTCAATTTTCTCAATATCCAGGTCCAGATCGCTCAAGTCGAAGTCAAATTCTGCTTCCCCTTCAAAAATATTGGCTGCCTGCTTGCCACGCCCGCAGTAGGAGCGATACACACAGAAGCGGCAGCGTTTATCATCCTCTGTTTTTGGGAAGTCAGCGATCGCTTTTTGGCTGATTTCGTTCATCAAACCGGCGATCATTTTCTCGTCGTCCTGCATCTGGAGAGAGGAATAGGGGAAGTTTACAGATTGGTCAGGAAACTGTGGGAACCAGTAGACTAATTCCACCTGCGCAGGCTGGACTGCTTGTTTTCCATTAGCAAGATTGGATGATCTGCTCAATACAAATGGATAGATCCTGGTCTGCATTTTTTCTTTAAGAAATTTAGGATTGGGTTCCTTTTCAGAAGCGGTGGTTTTCCAATCATAAATGGTGAAATTACCGTTTGCCTGCAGCACCAGCAGATCGAATTTCGCGATCAATACATGTTCGTTCAGGTTGGTTTGAAAAAGGA
>DHHD01000055.1:1720-6537 GCA_002403105.1 Anaerolineaceae bacterium UBA4781
GATTGCGAACTGAAGCGAAAATCAGGCATGTGCGGCATAGTACTGCTCCCAAAAGGCGTTCAATTCCACGAAAGGAATTGCCATTACGCAATTATTATATTTTCCTTCATTCCAGGTTATCACCAGTTCTTTGCGAGCACGGGTGATACCTACGTACAACAAGCGCAGGCGTTCGGCACTGTAGTTGACGCGCGCCTGCCGGGAGGCATCTCCTTCGCGGGCTATTTTTTGATCGGGAAGCGCTTTTAAAGCTGCGAGCAGCTCAGCTTCCAGATTGAGATGATCACGAATGAAATAACGCTCTGAAATAAACTGGTCGTACTGCTGATTGCTGGGGAAATCATAATTATTAGCAGAGACGATATACACGCGATCCCATTCCAGCCCTTTGGCTTTATGAATGGTGGCAACCACCACTTCACCCTTATGCTGGTCGGGGTCAAATTCCAATTCTTCTTCCGAAAAACCGGTAATACGCAGGCGGTTGTGGTAGACCTTGTCTAACTCGGCGGCACAATCGTTGAGAGAAAAGATGGGATCAGTTTTGGCTGCCCATTCCATCATTTCCGCCAGCTTGTAGGTCAATGCCAGATCATGCGCATCGGTAAAAAGATGCATAGAGAGAGTCAACAGAAACTGGTTGATAGGCAGCAGCGCCGCGGCTTGGTTTTCGTGCAAGAAATCAATGAAATGCTGAAAAGCACGCTGCACCATAAGCTGCTCTTCAGTAATGCTCTCATTCATTAAGTCGTCGTTTGATCCAAATAGAAAATCTTCCAGTTTGCTTTGTTTTTTCAATTCTCCACAGAAAGTGTGAAAAGCAGTTTTCGTTAATGGTTCTTCAAAGTGATCTTCATAGAGCGCTTCGAATGCTGCGCTGAGTTTCTTGGAACTGACTGGATCGGCAAAGAAGGATATCAATTCCGCCAATTTTTTCGCTGTTTTGCGTGTAGCAAAGCTGGTCTGCAACAGTTCAACGGTGCGAATGTGATTATCCTTCAATTTCTGCACCAGGCTAGCGCCTTTATCATTGCGGGTCACCAGAATGGCAACAGTTTGTTCCGGATTTTCCTCCAACCAACGTGTTACCGATTGCACAACCATAGCCTCTTCTTTTTCAGGGGTGAGTTGTTTACTAAAAAGGAAAATCTTTTCCGGCGCATCGGGTGGATTGGGCTGCGGATCATCCGCCCGGGTAGGTTGGATAAAGGGTGGAACAAGTGAACCGATTAATTCCGGGCTCGGCTGATCTTTATTCCATTCGATCAAATGATTGGCAAGCCGGATAATGCTGGGGGTGGATCGGCCTGAATCCGGCAGGTCATGGGCTTGAACGTCCTTTTCCTGAAGAAAATCCAACAGATACTGCGGGTTGGCTGTAGTAAAAGTTTCGTAGATAGCCTGGTTGGGGTCTCCCACACGCACCCAATTCCCTTTTTTCCCGCACAACAAGCGCAGGATTTTTTCCTGCAGGGCGGAGGAATCTTGAGCTTCATCTTCCAAAATATAAGGCCAACGATCCTGCAAACGCTGCAGGTAAGCGCTATCGATCTTCAAGATATGGTATGCCAGGCGGATCAGGTCCTGAAAATCAATGGCTGCCTGATAACTCAGGGCATTTTGATAATCACGATAAACTTCTGCACCAAAGCGCAGCAGGTCATCTTCTGCCTGGGTTTGTGCAATGGCTGCATTGATCTGATCGGGGGTTAGTTCCATATCTTTNNTGCATATTCTCCAGCGAATCAGGGTGAGTATAACTTTCCTGAAAATCGGGATGATTGCGCTGCCAGGTAGTCACGATCTGCTCGAGCGTGTCGCTGCTGGCACGCTCATCCAGAATCTGAAAATTATTCTCCAACCCCGCCAGGTCGGGTCGTTCGCGCACAATATCATGTGCCAGACCATGCAGAGTACGCACGCGGTAGCCGATATTTTCAAGTAATTTGAATTGGCGAATGAAGGTTGAAATGCGCTTAGAGAAGTTCTGTACTGCTGAATTGACCAGGGTTACTATCAGCACTTCCTGACCCTCTTTGATCGTATCCGAGGCGATCAGGGTGGCTGCCAGATAGGATAGGGTATGCGTTTTCCCACTGCCGGGGACGGCGGCAATGCCCATTTTACCGTGGGTGTAGTGCAGAATCTCTGCTTGTGCCGGGCGCGGGATGAATTCACTCATTGGTTTTCATCCCATATATTCTTTTCAGGAATAACTGCATTCCGCTCAATAACGGGCTGCTTTGATTGATCCCGGCTTGGTTCAACCCTGCAACATACAGATAGACATGGTCTTCACAGCGGTCCAGCAACCCTTGAACCAGACGTGCTAATGCGGATTGGTTGGCTTGATATTCTTCTGCATCCGTCCAACGTTTTTCTCTTGACCAGTTGCGATTGAGCACATAGGGATGGGTGAGGGGCTGATCGAGCCGCTCCCACCAACCGATGCTACCAATATCCAGCCAGAATTGATAACGAACAGATCTGTTCTTCATCAAGAAAGTGAAAGCCGGGGAAATGAGCACCGCATCGCTGTTTTCCCGGGGGAGGGAATGTATGGAAGGTAGCAATCCAGCTTGCAGCGTTTCAATGTACATTTTACTGACATCCTGCTGCTGTTCTTCTGCCAGTGAACAAAACATCAAGCGAAAATCGTGGATGGATTGGATCAAAATCGTCAGCAGGGCAGCGCTATCCACATTCTCGTGCAATCCAAAGCCGGGTTGTGAAAGCTGTTCCCCGAATAAGCGCGAGAGGAAGATATCCAAGGGCAGCGGTTCTTCTTTTTGATAATCTGCGATCCAATCCAGAACTGCATCGAATTGAACGCCGATGGCATCCGTGATACGCTGGCGAGTGAACAATGGAATAGCGTAATAATGCTCCAGTTTACTCTTATCTTTCAAGGTGTTCTGCGCCAGCAAACTGGCACGGACGACATCACAGGCGGGGAAAATGGCCATAATGGCATGACGCAGTTCCTCTGTGGTGGCCTCCAATTTCCAGCGTGGGTGTGCCGCTTTGGCAAAAGTGAGAACCGCACGCGTGATGGGCTCTTCAGCCAGCGTGCGCGATGGGCGCGAGGAAAGATAAGGGATTTCCAATTCCGCCAACTTTTGGGAGAGGGAGAATTTAAGCGAATCGGGAAGATATGGGGAAAGCACTGCAATATCTCCGGGCAAAACATACTCTTCATGGACAAGCTGGTGAATGGTTTGACAGATATCTGCGATCATTTCCGGATAGAACTGCACGGAACGCAGCGAATAAGCTTGCAGGGCTTCAACCGGAGGGTTGGCTGTATTCTTTCGCAGAATGCAATTGGTTAAAACGCCGTTGAACGCATGAACGGCTGTTGAAAGGTCAAATTGTTCAGAACATTCAAAAGTGTACTGGCAAATCTGTTTCAAGCGCTCCGCGCTGGTAGGATCCGCTCCCAGAAAAGAGCGGAAACCAGCATTATTGTCTTTGATGAGCAGCATCGAGGGAATATCGGCTGCCAGATCAAGGATCAGATCATGCAGAACCGGAACATCTTCTTCCAGATTATCTGCAATGAGAAAATGGAAATTTTGAAAGAAAATTTTCTTTAGCGCTGCATCTTGTGTAATGCAATTCCGGAATATCTCCACCTGCAGGGAGAAATCCAATAAATTATTTTCCAAACAATACGCACGAAATGCCAGAGCGCATTCCTGAGTCTGTTCATAGTGGCTTTCGCGGATCGTTTCTCCGTTCCATGCTTCTTTTAGGCGTTGAGCGGTTTCTTCTAATGGATACCCGACCAATGCGGCTTTATTCATCGTATCCAGGATCTGACTGAAAAGGCGGGCCGGATCAATATGAACCTCGTGAAAGTATTGTTTATCAAGAAAGGGTTGACAGATCCGTTTTAGGAAATATTGAGCGGTTTCCATGCTTAAGAAGGTTGGAAGCTTGTTTTTTCTATGAAAACCGTTTTTCTCTGCAATTTGTGGCCAGTAGATGAGGATGAATTGGCGGGAAAGCCCGGAGAGGGTGGTGATGGTCGGCGCTACACCTGCCGGAAAACCAATATCCAGCAGAGCACTGCGGTATGGAACTGCCAGGGAGCGTTGGGGGGTTAAAACCAGAATCTGATGGGATGGATCAGATTGAGCAGCCACGCTCAGCAGGCGAGCCACACCCAAAGTGGTCTTTCCGCTCTTAAAAGGACCTTCCAGAAAGATGTGAGTATTGATCTCCGCATCAAGAACGGCTTGCTGTTGTACATTGAAATGCAGATCATTCATCCCCTTAATCCTATCAGGAAATCAACCAATGGTTCAATTTTTGGCAAATTGGATATTCTTTTATTAGAATTTTATCTTTGATAACAGGTATTCTCAGTAACATGAGTGCGATATAGATCATCAAATAGACGAAAGCAATGCTTTTATCACCCTTCAGCGCAAAGTAAATGTGAATAAGGACAAGCATTCCAATAATATAAACCAACTGCTGGAGTTTGACCCAGAGCTTGGAAAATTTCTTTTGAAAAGTCTTGCCTGAAGTAAATGCCAGCAGAATGAGCAGAGTAAAGGCTGCCAAACCCAAGATGAGATAGGGTTTATGAATAAATTCAAGGATCAACCAATCCAGATTCAATTGATAATCCAGGATGATGAAGGTACTCGCAT
Organism: Anaerolineaceae bacterium UBA4781; assembly: GCA_002403105.1. GTDB lineage: Bacteria > Chloroflexota > Anaerolineae > Anaerolineales > Anaerolineaceae > UBA4781. Next base: position 6,382 of record DHHD01000055.1, read on the forward strand.
GAGCCGCTGCATAATAGAAAGATGCCAGACCGAAACTCCGCCGTGCCTGATGCAAAGCATTCATATTGAAAATGTTGGAAAAGGGTGTACAGGCTAATGATAAAAGCAGAAACGCAATTGCATATCTTCCAGAAAATTGGGTAAGAAATAGAGTTG
>DHHD01000048.1 GCA_002403105.1 Anaerolineaceae bacterium UBA4781
GACTTACATCTGCAGCAGGTGAACAACCCCCTACCCCCGAAGAGGAAGAGCAAATTCTTCAACAACATGCCTCATGGCTTCAGCAGCAACTGGAAACAATTAACGCACGATTGGATAGGATCAAGAAAAACGATGCAAGTGAAGCTTAATCCCGGAAACCAATGGAGATCGTATGAAAATATGTTTATGCGGTCAGGGTAATTCACCACAAGCACCGATCAGCCCGGTTTTCGGTCGCTGCCTTTTTTTTCTAACCTATGATGACCAAACGAAAACCTATCGCATCCTCGAAAATACTTCAAAAAATGAAGCACATGGTGCGGGTACGAACGCTGCGCAAATAATTATCAACGAAAATGTGGATATCTTGATCACCAATGCATTAGGACCCAATGCTAAATTGGTTCTCGATCAATGCAATATCCAGGTTTTCAAGCAAAACGGAGAGACCCCTCAAGATGCCCTTTCTCTCTATCAAGCAGGAAAATTAGAAAAACTATAAAAGATACAGTGGAGATGAATATGAAAATTGCAGTTTCTTCCAATGATAATAAGGGTTTGGATAGTACTGTCAGCGAACATTTCGGACGTTGCCCCTTCTTTACATTCCTTACAGTAGATGCTAAGACCATTAACAAAACAGAGGTGGTTGAAAATCCCTTCTTTCAGGGTCATCAACCATTTGAAATACCCAATTTTCTGAAATCGCAGGACATTCAGGTCATTATTACCCAGGGCATGGGTGGACGTGCAATTGACTTCTTTCAGGAAAATAACATTCAACCGGTTACCGGATGTTCTGGAACGATTAAAGAAGTTGTGGAAACATATCTTTCCGGAAAACTTACACAAGCTGCTCCTTGCAGCGAAAGTGTTGCACATCATCACGGATAAGACAACGCAGATAGCATAACGATGCGAATAGCGATCGCCAGCGGGAAAGGTGGCACCGGAAAGACCATGGTGGCTGTGAATTTGGCAGCCACTTTATCCAGAAACCACCTTTCTTCTATTTCATTTTTGGATTGTGATGTAGAAGCGCCAAATGCGGCTCTATTTTTGCAGCCACACTTTCATTCCACGCTCAACGTGGAAAATCTCACCCCGCAGGTAGATCAAACCAAATGTGATCTGTGCGGGCTTTGTGTGCATGGATGCCAATTCAATGCAATAACGCTCACGCCCAAGGAAATATTCATATTTCCTGAATTATGTCATTCTTGTGGGGGTTGCGCTTTGATCTGCCCGCAGCATGCCATTACCGAAATCGCTTCCCATGCAGGCATCATTCGCAAAGGAACGTGCGCTAACATGCATTTTTATCAGGGAGAGTTGGAAATCGGTCTTCCCAGCCCGGTAGGAATCATCAATCGTATGTTCACGGAGCATTTCCAAGATCTGCAAAATACAGACACTGATCCCCTCACTATCGTCGATTCTCCGCCAGGAGTCTCCTGCCCGGTTGTTGCCAGTTTGCAGGGAGCAGATTTCGTTGTGCTCGTTACTGAACCCACTCCATTTGGATTACACGATCTGCGCATGGCAGTACAACTCGTTCGGGATGAAATGCATTTACCGCTGGGTGTCATCATCAATAAACATGATTGTGGTACACAGGATGTTGAAAATTATTGTACTTCAGCCCATTTACCGATTCTTCAGCGCATTCCCTTTTCAAGACATATCGCAGAAATCTACGCCGGAGGGCAGTTGCTGCTGGAGGTAATGCCATCTTTTGAGAATGATTTCATTCAAACCTGGAACCAAATTCTATCTCTATCCACAGTGAAGCAGCGTAAAGTAGAAGAATGATCCAAATTTCTATTCTGAGTGGAAAAGGCGGCAGTGGTAAAACCTCGGTCAGCGCAGCGCTCATTGGCCTCATCGCCCAGGAGTTCTTGCTTACGCTGGTTGATGCGGATGTGGATGCTTCCAATCTTGACCTGTTGATCCCCTCTGCGATCCAAAACGAATATGATTTTTTTGGTGGAAAAGCAGCAGAAATTGACAACGACCAGTGTATTCACTGTGGAGTGTGTGAGCACGTTTGTCGCTTTCATGCGATCAAGCAAAATCAGAGTTCTTCCAGTTTAAATCCAATTTTGAGTGTTGATCCACTACTGTGTGAAGGTTGCGCTGTATGCGCCCAACAATGTCCGCAAGCAGCCATCGCCATGCGTGTTCAAAAAGATGGTGTCTGGTACATATCTCACAGCGAATTCGGTACTTTCTTTCATGCCCATCTTTTTGCCGGGCATGAGAATTCTGGAAAATTGGTCTCCACCATCATCTCCGCAGCACATGAACATGCTTCATCCAATGCGAGCCAAATCATTCTGGTAGATGGGCCGCCAGGAATTGGTTGCCCTGTTATTGCTGCTTGTAATCAGAGTGATTTGGCCATAATCGTCGCCGAACCCACCTTATCAGGAATACACGATATGCAGCGCATGCTGGATACAACCCGCCATTTCAATCTTCCAGTTTTTATGGTGATCAATAAATTTGATCTGCATGATCAAAACACAGAAACCATCCTGGAAATTTGCCGGCAGGGAGATATTCCTGTTTTGGGTAAAATTCCATTTGATCCCCAATTCAACCAGGCCATGATTCACGCCCAACCCATTACCCAATTCTCCCCAACCTCCTTTTCCAGTAAATCCATTCAACAGATATGGCATAATCTTAAAAAGCGAATGGTATTTTAATGGTTAATTTATTGCTCTGTATATTTTTTACTTTTGAGAAGTAAATGAAAATTTATGGACAATAAAAAATCGGTTATTTGGTGGATTCGCAGGGACATTCGTTTGCACGATAATCAGGCATTGTCAGCCGCACTCGCAACGGATCTGCCAGTCGTTCCTATTTATATTCTTGATGATAACCTGTTGAAACAATCCAATCTTAAGCGTTTAAATTTTTTATTTGAAAACTTACACTCGCTTGATACCTTCCTTCAAGAAAAGGGGAATCATCTAATTATCCGCAGTGGAAACCCTTTTAACTGCTTAAAGAATCTTTTCCGCGAATCAAACGCTGATGCTATCTTTACCGAAGCGGATTTCAGCCCCTATGCAAAAGATAGAGATGAAAAGATCGCCAGCGCAGTTCCTCTGCATCTTCTTCCAGGTATGAGTATTCGAGCACCTTCTGAAGTATATAAACAGGATGGAAAACCATATACGGTATTCACTCCTTATTCTCACCAATGGCATTCTTCAATACCATCTTTTCCCCCTCTTAAAATACCCGATCAAATTCCCGCCCTGTTTGACCTTACCTCCGAACCCATTCCTGCTTCCATTCCTCACCCACTCTTTCCTGCCGGAGAACGGATCGCAGTAGAACGTTTACAAGATTTCCTCAACAAACACATTCAAACTTACAGCATGAACAGAGATTTGGTGGGTGTAGAAGGCACATCCAATTTATCTCCTTATTTTCATTTTGGGGTGCTTTCAGCTCGTTCTGCCTACTATCTGGCAGAACTTCAGAAACAGGATCAGGTATCCATCCAGGCAGTGAACAGTATAGAAGCCTGGATCAATGAACTGGTTTGGCGTGATTTTTACATCATGATCTTATCTGAATTTCCCCATGTATTAAAAGAGGCATTCCGTGAATCTTATAATCGCATCGCATGGCGCAATGCTGAAGTTGACTTTCGGGCTTGGAAAGCCGGTGAGACTGGTTACCCGCTGGTGGATGCCGGTATGCGCCAGTTGCAGGAAACTGGCTGGATGCACAACCGTGCGCGCATGATTGCTGCTTCTTTTTTATGCAAAGACCTCCTTATAAATTGGCAATGGGGAGAATCCTGGTTTAATGAACAGCTGATCGATGGTGATCTGGCCGCCAATAATGGTGGCTGGCAGTGGTGCGCCGGCTGTGGGACGGATGCAACCCCTTATTTTCGAGTCTTTAATCCAATCATTCAAAGCAGAAAATTTGATCCAACCGGTGTATATATCCGTACCTGGATTCCCGAATTGAGGAATGTCCCAACCCAATTTATCCACACCCCATGGGAAATGCCGCTTGAACTCCAAACCAAAGTTCGCTGTGAGGTAGGTAAGAATTATCCAAACCGAATCATTGAACATGCTTTTGCCCGCCAACGCGCGTTGGATGCATACGGAAGAACCCGGGTTTAACTTCACACCGAAAAATTGCAAGAATAGGGGTAGCACTTTGTGCTTTTTTTTTTACGGTACCCGTAAACGGCGAATTCTATTCCATGATCATTCTCGAATCTAATGCGATTGTTCCCTGCCCTAGAGGTAAAACTTTCAATGGATTGATTTCGATTTCTTTGATCTCTGGAAAATCAATGGAGATCTGACTAATGGCTTTAACAATTTCGATCACGGCTTCAATATCATATTGAATGCCGCGTAACCCTGCCAGGATTTTCCCCGCAACGGTCTCAGTGATCATCCTTCTAATTTCGTTTTCTTCAATTGGGGCTATGCGAAAACTGACATCTTTAAATGCTTCCACATAAATGCCGCCCATACCGATCATCAGCAGTGGTCCAAAGTTGACATCCCGTTTCATGCCCACAATGATCTCCTCCCCTTTTTCAATCATCCTCTCAACTATCACGCCCTGGATAGTGGCTTGTGGAGCATTTTTTTGTACGGTGCTGATTAATTCACTATACGCAATATTCAAGGTTTCATCATCCCGGATATTTAATCGGATCCCACCTGCATCGGATTTATGTAAGATCTCATTCGAAATGATTTTCAGAACAACCGGGTAACCCAATCTTTTTGCCGCTTCAAGCGCTTCATCTTTCGAGTTTGCAGTCTTACCTGCTGCATTGAGAATGCCATACATCTCCAGGAACGGGCGCAGTTCTGTTTCACCAAACTGCTTTTTACCGTGAAATTGTTGAAAAAACGTTACCGCTTCTGATGATCTTTCCTTTCGTTCAACCGTAACAATTTCATTTTTTTCTTCTCGATACTGCCGGTACTGCTGCATTGCTCCCAGCACTTCCCCAACATCTTCAGGGTAATCATAAACCGGGATGTGGCTTTGATGCAGGATCTTCTTCGCTTCGCCGATGCTCTGCTTCCCTACCAGGCAAACCAGCGTCGTCCTTTTTCGTTCGCTTGTCGCTTGAATGATGGATTCTGCAACCGCAGTAGGATTGACCAGAGCTTGTGGAACCAATACAGGTAGTAAGCTGCTTGCATCACATGCTTCGTGCACAACTTTCATTGCATATCCATATTCCTCTTCCGTTGCTCCACCCAGCATATCGATAGGATTCATGGTTTGTGCCGCCGGATTCAAATTCTGTTTCAATTCCTGCTGCACAGATTCATTGATCAATTCCAATCGCAGCCCATGAGTATCCAAACTATCTGAGAGCAGCGCAGCCGGTCCACCCGCATTGGTGAAGATTACTGCCTGGTTATTTTGTGGTAGCGGTTGAAAATCAAACGCCATGGCAGTTTGTAAGAGAGAGCGTAATGAGGATACTTCGATAACACCGGCTTGTTTAAATGCTGTTGAGTAAGCTGTTTGAGAACCAGCCAGTGATCCGGTGTGGGATGAAACTGCCCGAGCGCCTGATTCGCTTTTCCCGGCTTTTAAAAGCACAATTGGTTTTTCCTTTGTAACAGAACCGGCTACTTCTAAAAATCGAGCACCATCGCGGATGGACTCCACATATGCGGCAATAACGTTGGTATATGGATCACCGGCAAGATAGGCGATCATATCCGTTTCAGTAACATCCATTTCGTTACCCAGGCTGAGCAAATGAGAAAAACCGATCCCTTCATTTACAATATGGTCGACCACCCCACCACATACTGCTCCCGATTGGGATACGAATCCGATTCCACCTTTGGCAGGCATTCCCTTAATGAATGTAGTATTCAATCCGGAATAAACATTGATATTTCCTACGCAATTGGGTCCGATAATACGAATACCAAAACGCTGAACGATCTCCTGCAATTCCAATTCGCGCTGTTTCCCAATTTCCCCCAATTCCTTGAAACCCCCGGAGATAATGATGCAGGCTTTTATTCCTTTTTGTCCGCATTTCACCAGAACTTCCGGAATTGCTTCCGCAGGTAAAATGATGACCGCCAGGTCAACCGGTCCTGGAACATCCTCCACATTGGCATAACAGGGATGGTCTAAGATTGAATCGCTCTTTGGATTGATCGGATAAATATTCCCTTTATATCCATATTGGCTGAGATTTTTTAAAATCCCAAAACTCAATTTATTGGGGTTGGAGGATGCACCGATGACTGCGACGCTTTGGGGTTCAAAAAAGAAATTCAAATTTTCTTGCATGCTTTATCTCCCACGGTCATGAATTCAATTATTTTTCTTCGTCCATTATATATGGGAATGTTCTGCAAGAAGGTAAGCTATGACTGGTTATTTTTCTCACTATATGTTAAACTATGCAGCGGTTAGTTAGTTGACATTATGTTAACTACCTTTCTGCTCCTGTCTTCACCTGCGGTGTCGAACAGGGGCATACCCATGGAAAGGAGGAATCCTTATGCGTACATACGAATTGGTGTTAATTGTTCACCCAGACCTTGATGATGAGGCAGTTAATCAAGCTGTAGAAAAAATCAAGAATTGGATTGAAACAGGTAAAGGCAAGATCGTGGAAATACAAGAATGGGGAAAGCGCCGTCTGGCATACCCGATTCAAAAGCAATATGAAGGGTTGTATTACCTTCTAAAACTTGAATTGGATCCCGCAACCAACGCTGAACTGGAACGCAATATCCGCATTCTTGAACCGGTCATGCGTTATATGTTGATTGCAAAATAAGCACAAACGGAGTTTTCAAATGAGTCGCAGTCTTAACAAGGTCATGATTATTGGTAATTTAGGTAGAGATCCTGAAATGCGCTATACCCCTTCAGGGAAACCAGTAACAACATTTTCGGTCGCTACGAATCATGTTTGGGTTGATACCACTGGCCAGAAACATTCTGAAACCGAATGGTTTAACGTTGTTTGTTGGAATAGCCTAGCTGAAATATGCAAAGATCACCTTTATAAAGGCGATCGCGTCTATGTCGAAGGCAGGCTGCAAACACGGCATTGGGAAGATGCAGATGGAAATCAACGTACCAGCGTTGAAATTGTAGCATCTGAAATGATGATCCTTGGCGACCGCGTTTCATCCAGCGATAATGAACAAGAAAATAATCTGGATGAATTGCAAGAATTTGAAGA
>DHHD01000070.1 GCA_002403105.1 Anaerolineaceae bacterium UBA4781
TTTTCACGAATGCTGTGGAGCAATGCATCTGCATCGGCATAGGAAAGATCTGTTCTGCCAATACTATGATAAAAGATCAAATCTCCGCAAAATGCAGATTGCTGTTCTTTCCAATACAGCGTTACATGCCCGGGAGTATGCCCCGGGGTGTGGCGGACTTCAATAATGGAATCTCCAAATGAAAGGGGCTGAGCCTGCTCGAAAAACGCAGTCGGTTTTGCGCGGGGGTCAAAATCGAAACCAAAATCACGGGCGCCTGCTCCCGATTCCCAGAGGGGTAAATCAGCGGGATGAAGATACAGAGGTATATTCAGTTCCCATTCGTGAAGCAGTTGATAAACCCCGGCGATATGATCAAAATGGGCGTGAGTGATCCAAATGGCAGAAAGCTGTAATTGTCTTTCTTTTATTTTATTAATCACATCTCCAATACCTGAAGCAGGATCAATAACCACTGCCTGCATGGTTTGGGTGTCGCTGATGAGATAGGTATTATTTTGAATCTGCCCCAAGATAAATGTTTCGATAGCAATCGTGGATGGCATGAGCGTGGCGTATTTTACTTGATGACCTTTTGCACAAAATCGGAGATGGCTTGAAAAGCCACTTCGCGCTCAATATCTTCGGTGACCACATGCCCGCTCTTCTCCAACTCCACTTTGATCTTTTGATTTGATCCGATCTTCTTGTAATAGCGATCAAGGTTACGAATTGGCACACCCTGATCGGCTTTGGAATGGATGAGCAGCACAGGAATGGAAATATAAGGCAGAGTTTTTCTGGTTGCTTTCAGCAGCCGATCCAATTCAATGATGGATCTGGTTGGGTAGACCGAATAATTGGCATGCGCGGCAGCTTGTTCTGCATCTTTCGTATCGCTGCTGCCTTTAGAAATATATGGTTTCACGACACTGATCGGGCGTAAAAATGGCAGGCGTTTATCATCCACAGCGTAGGGAGCGGAGATAGCAACAGCGGCATCCAGTGAGAAATTAGCTGCTGCAACCATCGATAAAGCTCCCCCCATGGAAAGCCCAACACTTACCACTTTGGAACAGCAAGATCGGAGCATCGCCACACCATCTTCCACTGCTGCTGCCCAATCTTGCCAGTTCATGCGGCGCATATCTTCAATGCGGGTAGCATGCCCGGGCAACCGAATTCCCAAAACGGTATGCCCCTGCTTGGATAGGTACTCTCCAAGCAACCGCATTTCTTTGGGAGTGCCTGTAAAACCGTGGATCAGAAGAAATCCAAGATCATCCCCCTTGAAGAGGAATGGTTCTGCAGTTTGCATTAAAAAGGTTTCCATTTCATCCTCCTAATCAATAATGAAAAGTTCACGCGGCAGTGAAGTGAGTGTTTCAGCACCTTGTTCCGTGATGGCTACATTATCTTCGATACGCACACCACCGCGACCCGGCAGATAAATCCCGGGTTCGATGGTAAAAGTATTTCCAATTTTGAGGGGATATTGATCCTCAGCAGAGATATAAGGCGCTTCATGAGCTTCCAAGCCAATACCGTGACCGGTGCGATGGGTAAAATATTCTCCGTAATCAGCAGCAGTGATGACTGCACGCGCTGCGGCATCCACCTCGCTGCACAGTACCTGCTCACCGGCTTTTTCTCGAGCAGCGGTATTAGCTGCGCTGACGATCCTGGCGATCTGTTCAAATTCAGCAGAAGGGCTTCCGATTGAGATGGTGCGGGTGATATCAGAAATGTAATGGCTGCAGGCTGCACCCCAATCGATCACAATAAGATCACCGACCTCAACCACTCGCTCTGTTGGTACGGCATGTGGATCAGCAGAGTTAGGACCTGAAGCAACGATGGGGGAAAAGGGCAGCTCAGGGTCAGAACCGGAGTTGAAGAGGTTTAGAACCAATGCGGCTGCAATTTCCTTTTCCGTACGACCTGGTTCAATGATACGAATTGTCTCCAGAAAGGCTCTCTCCGCGATCTCGACCGCTTTACGAATGGAAGCGATCTCGCCCACCTCTTTTTGTTTGCGCATTTCTTGAATGTATTTATCAACGGTAACAAAACGAAGCTCGGGGCCTGCTCGATGGATGAGTTCCATCTCCAAATAACGCATCTGGGTGGAGATAACGCCAATCTTTATTTTGTCACCTGGCAAAGCGTTCAGCGCCTGGGCGCAGACAGATGCCCAGGTCTCTTTTGATTCTCCATAAGGAAAAGAAATAAGCGGAAATTTACATCCCTTTACCTTTACTGCTTCCAATTCGGGGTGGATCAGATGGGGCGGCCCTTGAACTGCAAGCAGCAGAATGGCAGGTCTTTCGGAAATATGGAAATCGAGACCGGTAAGATAACGCAGATCAGGTCCGGCAGTTACTGCCACCAATGGGATTTTTGCGTCGAGCATGAAATTCTGGACTGTTTCAATTTTGTTCATTGTGTTCATTCCCTTTGTTTATTTTATTTCGCAAAATCCTGGCTGCCAATACCATATTCTGTAATGCTGGAAGGATTTCCTTTTCGTTTCTGGTTTTTAGACCACAATCGGGGTTGACCCATAATTGTTCAGGCGCAATGACCCGCGCAGCTTTTTCAAGAAGAATGACCATTTCTTCCGTGGAAGGAATACGCGGAGAATGGATGTCGTAAATTCCGGGACCGATATCATTAGGATATTTGAAATCGGAAAAAGCGTCCAACAATTCCATTGCAGAACGAGCAGCTTCGATGGAAATGACATCTGCATCGAGAGCAGCAATCGACGCGATGATCTCATTGAATTCGGAATAACACATGTGTGTGTGAATTTGGGTTTCATCTGCAACCCCTGCACATGCCCAATGAAAGGCTTTCACAGCCCAGTCAAGATAAGCTCCCCAATTCTTTTTCTTCAAGGGCAGCCCCTCACGCAAGGCAGGTTCATCGATCTGAATGGTTCTGATACCAGCTTTTTCAAGATCGAGCACTTCAGCATTGATAGCGGCTGCAATCTGAAAGCAGGTCTGAGATCGGGGCTGATCATCGCGCACGAAAGACCACTGCAGGATCGTTACCGGTCCGGTGAGCATGCCTTTGACAGGTTTTCTGGTGAGCGATTGCGCATAGCTACTCCACGCGACGGTCATGGGCTGCGGGCGTTTTATATCACCAAAGAGAATGGGAGGGCGGACATACCGGGAGCCAAAGCTTTGCACCCAACCATGTTCCGTGAAAACAAATCCTGCGAGCTGTTCGGCGAAATACTGCACCATATCGTTGCGTTCGAATTCACCATGTACAAGCACATCCAGCCCGATCTGTTCTTGCATTTGGATGGTTTCTTTTATCTTCAGGCGCAGGAATTCAGCATACTCTTCTTGTGAAATTTCACCTTTAGAAAAACGTGATCGCATCTGACGAATGTGAGTGGTTTGAGGAAACGAGCCAATGGTTGTGGCAGGGAAGAGCGGCAGATCGAGGTGAGCCTGCTGTTTCACTTTTCGTACCGAAAAAGGACTTTTCCTTCCAGTGGATAAAAAATCGATCTGTGCAGCAGCATCGTCCGTTCTATGGCTTGAAAGAAACACAAAGCGATCTTTCAAGACTTTCTGATTCTCTACAAATAAATTCGATTTTTCTCCCCCATTCAGTGCATTGGTCAGAGCGCTGATCTCTTCTAATTTCTGAACAGCAAAAGCCAGCCAGCTTTTCACAGGCTGACCGATCTTCTCTTCTTTCCTTGCATCCAAAGGAATATGCAGTAGCGAACAGGAAGGAGCAAGAAGAATATCACCGTGAACAGAAGCTGTGGTTCTTTGCAGATCGGAAACAACACGGTCAAGATCCGTGCGCCAGATGTTGTGCCCATCCACGATGCCGAGAGAAAGCGTTTTTCCAGCAGTGAATTTTGAGTTTATGATCTCCCATTGATCTGCGCCAGAAACCAGGTCAAGATGGATACCCTCCACCGGGAGAGAGAAAGCCAGGTCAAAATTCTCTCCCAAACTGTCAAAATAAGCAGCCAGCATGATCTGCGGGCGATTCGGGAGCTCTGTTAACCGCCGGTACGCATTTTGATAGGCACTTTTAATGCTGTCAGAAAGATCTTTCACCAATACCGGCTCATCCATTTGTACCCATTCACAACCGGCATTCAATAGATCTGACAGGACCTGTTGATAAACAGGGATCAGTTCATCCAGCTTCTGCAGGGGTGAAAAACCATGGGTAGTGGATTTGCTTAATGAAAGAAATGTAAGCGGTCCGATTAAAACAGGACGAGTTTGAAAACCCGCACTGCTCGCTTCGAGATATTCATCCAGAATTTTTTGATAGGTAAAGGAAAAAGTGGTAGAGGGTTCGATCTCGGGGACAATGTGATGATAATTGGTATTGAACCATTTCGTCATTTCCATGGCAGGGATATTTAGATCGTTTTTTTGCTCACCACGTGCCATGGCAAAATAGACATCCAAATTGAAATTGTCAGAAATTGGATGATAACGCGCAGGAATTGCCCCCAGCATACAAATGGTATCCAGAACCTGATCGTACAGCGAAAAATCATTGGAGGGCAGCACTTCGATCCCCAGACCGTTTTGGAGCTGCCAGTTCTTTACGCGGAGCGTATGAGCGATTTCGCATAACTCTTGCTGCGAAAGCTCATCTGCCCAATATTTTTCGAGCCCTTTTTTTAATTCACGTTGAAAACCGATGCGTGGGAAACCCAGATTCGAAGCATGCACCATTACCATCAACCTCCTGTTAACCCACTTTTTCGATAAAGATCAATCTGGCTGTTTTAAAACCTAGAGAGACTGCCGCATCCGAAATTTGAAGGGTAAGGGTTTCATTAAAAGGTAATTTTTCTTTGATGCATCCCTCTTGAGCGGGCTGTATGCCGTTATTCTGCAGGAAACTCATTAACTGCCCATCTTCTTCACCGAATTCATGAATACGTCGAATGATGAAATGATCTCCTTGTTCCAAATCCACCAGCGGGAGCCAGGTTTGGGTCATTTTTTCAAATCCGGGGAAAGGATTTCCATGCGGGCATAATTTTGGATCATCCAAGCGAGCCTGCATTTTTTCTGCAACATCTGTAGAAATGGAATGCTCAATTTTATGCGCTTCTTCATGCACCTGCGACCAGGGCACATCCAAAATTCTGGAAAGCATCCATTCGGTCAACATATGCCGGCGGATGATGCTGGCAGCCGCAGTTACCCCTTTTTTGGTTAGATGGATCTCTTTTTTTTGATCCATGGTTATCCATTTATCGCGGATCATTCTTTTTAGCGTAACCGTAACGGTAGGGGCGGAAACTTCAAGCAATTCTGAGAGTTTTGCTCCGATGATGCTTTCTCCATCGCGGTCAAGAGTGTACATCACTCCCAAATAATCTTCAATGGTGGGGGTAGGATTTATTTCAGTCACAACAACCTCTTTTAGCATCTACTAACTATAGAATGCATATTATTCGATTATAGTCCAGGAAAACTAATTGCATAGAATGGAATTAAAAAATAAATGAATCGTTTATATTCACACAAGACTTATGGGCAACAACTTTCTTTTTTCGCTATATTTGCGTAGAATAAGTAGGATTTGAAATTCGGGGAATTTTTGAAGATCCGGCTTTCAAATTGGAGGTTATTTTGATCGAGTTAAGAACAAAACATGAAATCGAAGCACTCCGAGCCGCAGCGCAAATCACCGCGCAGACACATGCACGGTTAGCGGAAGAGATGCATGCTGGCGTTCGTTTAAAAGATCTGGATGTGATCGCTGAAGAATTCATCCTTTCGTTAGGTGCTGCTACATTATATAAAGGCATCCGGCAGGTTCCCAATCAACGTCCTTTTCCGGGAGCGATCTGTGCATCAGTTAATAATGAAATTTGCCATGGATTACCCGATGGGCGCATTCTCAAGGAAGGCGATATTGTAGGAATCGATATCGGCTTGCGTTATAAAGGCTGGTGCGGAGATGTATGCGTGACCCACATGGTAGGGCAGTTAAAATCCGAAGTAAAAAGATTAGTAGATACCACTTCAGAGAGTCTATGGCGCGGGATTGCAGCCTGTATTCCTGGCAACCGATTGGGAGCGATCGGAGCTGCCATTCAAGGCTATGCTGAAGGTGAAGGATTTTCGGTGGTACGTGAATATGGTGGGCATGGGATCGGAAGAGAACTGTGGGAGGATCCCTTCGTACCGCATATCGGCCCGGCTGATCGAGGACCGATATTGAAGGCGGGCATGGTACTCAATATTGAGCCGATGCTGAATATGGGAAAACCCTATACCAAGCTTATGAAAGACGAATGGACCGTTGTAACCGCGGATGGCAGTCTTTCGGCGCAGTTTGAACATACCGTAGCGATCACTGAAAATGGACCGGAAGTGTTATCCATTCTGCAATAATCAATGCCAAAACCAACCATAGGAGGAGAATCGTATGAATAAGAATGTCCGTTTCGCATTATTTGCAACACTGTACATGGCTCAGGGAGCAGTGATGGGTTATTTTACATCACTGAATTCTCTCTATTTACAATCGTACGGATTGGGGCTGGATAAGATCGGTTTGATAGGATCGATCGCCATGATCCCGTTCGTTCTGAAAATATTTTTTGGATTGCTGAGCGATAAAGTAAATTTTTTGCATTTCGGTTACCGCAAACCTTATATTCTGATCGGATTATCCATTCAGATATTGGGATTAGTAGCCGTCAATTTTATCAATCCCGCTCAGAATTTTTATCTCTTTGCTTTCAATGCATTCTTTCTAATGGCAGGTATGGCTTTGTATGATACCTGTACGGATGGTTTAGCGTTGGACACAACCGCTCCGGAAGATGAGGGAAAGATCCAGGGCATCATGGTTGCCGGTCGCGCACTGGGAATGATCTTGATCTCCGGCATTCTTGGGATGCTGGTGGATAAGATCTCCTGGTCGGCGGGTTTCATCTCTCTGGCAGTTCTGACAGCCATCCCCATTCCCATGGTTCTGAAAACAAAAGAAACAGAAAAATCTGTTGAAAAACAATTCAACTGGGGAGCTTTCAAGGAATTTAAGAAATTTTCCATTATTGCTCTGGGTTTATTGGGCGCCTTATATTCGTTGATCATCAATGGAGCTACCGAAATCGTGAATCCATTTCTAAAACAGAAATTCACCATCAGCTATACTACAGCCGGCATTGTCACATCCGTTCTGGGGATCGGAATCGTGGTTGGCAGTTTGCTGGGTGGAAAATTAGTGGATCGCATTGGGCAAAAGAGATCCGTTCAGTTATCGCTGCTAGTGACATTGGTTGCAGTGGCAGCATTAAGCTTGATCAATACACCTGCTGTTGCCTGGATACTGGTTTTCATTTTCGGAGTAGCTTTCGGTTTATATGAAACGGTATATTTTGCCATTGCGATGCGCGAAACCAATATAAGCATCGCAGCGACGATGTTCTCCATTCTCATGGCAGTAGCAAACCTGGGAACGGGTATTGGACTTGCTTTAAGCGGTGCGCTGGCAGAAGGGCTTGGTTATAAGCCAACTTTCTTGATCCTGGCAGTGTTGAATTTACTGGCAGTTCCACTGCTGCCAGCGATATTTGGAAAAAAGGTCTCAAAAAAAGCGAACGAATAACGCCTATTTTAGGTTTTTAGGGTTTTATGGATCGTGGAAAATCATTCTTTAAAAAGGAAGAGAAGAGCATGGGAGCGAATATTGTTATTGGAGGTTTTTGGGGAGATGAAGGAAAAGGTGTCATCAGCGCGTGGGAGGCATTTCGAAGCGGATCACTGGGGGTGTTCAGAGGGTGCGGTGGTGCAAACCCCGAACATGGAATGTTCATTGATGACCATTATGTGAAAGTCAATCAACTGCCTTTAGGATTCATTCTGCAGGAATGCATGATCGGGCTTGGACCCGGCACGGCAGTAGACCCTGTAAAGTTCTTGTACGAGGTACAGCGTTTTCACCTCACACCCGAAAAAGTAAGGGTCGATCATCGCTGTCCGATCATCACGGCAGCCGCCATCGCCGAAGAAAAAGAAAATTCGAATATGCAAGCCATTGGCAGTACCTTCAGCGGTACAGGAATTGCCATGGCTCAAGCTGCTTTACGAATTGCTCCCATTGCTGACGATATCAGAGAACTTCAGCCATTCCTGGATGATGTACCCGCACTGGCAAACGACCTGGCTAAAAAAGGGAAAATCAATCTTGAGGGTACGCAGGGTACATTTCTATCGAGGTTTCATGGTGAATACCCCAATGTAACCTCGGTGGATGTTACTGCTCCTTCTGTGGTAGCGGGAACAGGCTTGAACTTGCGTGAGGTGGAAGATGTGATCGTGGCGGTAAAGACACAGCCAACTCGCGAAGGAAGCGGTTCACTGGGTGAGGTGGAAGAATTCACTCCGGAGGAGATGGAACAGTTAGGTATTATCGAATACAGTTCCATTGTTGATCCCAGGACCGGGAAACATCAAATCCGCAGAAAAGCGAAAAGCATTGATTACGGGCTTCTGAATCGGATCATCATGTTGAATGGAGCGAACAAGTTAGCTTTGACCTTTGCAGAGCATTATGATCCCGAGGTCAATGGCGTGACAAAATGGTCAGATCTTACCAAAAAGGTACGCGATCTGATCGATAAAATCGAGAAAATGACCAATGTGGAAGTATGCCTGGTGAATACCGGAAAGCAATTTAACTGTATCGCCAGCAAGAAAAATGATCTGCCAGCCATTAACGACAAGATCATGCAACGGCTGCAAAGCTATATCGAATAATATTGTAAGGCTCCTTGCTTTTCTAATGGACAGGGGTCTATTTTCAATGATTATATATTGTCACGTCATATGTTAAATCATTGACATCTACTATATAATATATTCATGGGCGGATATGATCCATCGAAAAATGTCTTTGAAGTTACAGATTGTAGAGGAATTACAATAAGCTGCTCTGAAAGAAATTGGTATGGGAAAATATTGGGTTCCCGTCCTTTTATGGAGAATTGGCTACCCATAATCATTAAAACGTTAAAAAGAACCGCATTACATATGTAAAGATTCTTTAAAAGAAGATCGAAATGTTTATTATATGTTTTACCAATATAAAGAAAATAAATACATAAAAATTGTAGTAAGATTTGTGTCAGAAGAAAAAGGTTTTGTTATTTCCGCTTTTCCGACAGATAATGGGAAAGAGGGAGAAACTATCATATGGACAAGATCAAACAATTAATCAAAACGAATCAACTGAAAACTAATTATTTATCTAATTTTCATCAAAGTAAGATATTTTTTCATTATGATGATTTAGCTGATATATTAATGTTGTTATTTATTTCCCCAGAAAGAGAAACTGTTGTACATTATCTTGATAAATATATTGCTATTCTTTACACGCCAGAAGATAATCAGATTGTTGGTTTACAGGTTGAATATTTTCAGAGTGATTTTGTTCCCATGTATGAAGATTTACAGAGAGATTGGTGTTTGAGCAATTTCGTTGATAAAAGTGAGAATTTTGGAGATTTGACCTTAAGAGTTGAATCGAAAAAAATGAGTATTGCGTTGAAAGTAATCAAAGCAAAGCAAAGTGTAATTGGGAAGCCTGCCGAGGAATTTAAAAAAGCACTTGCTTATTTATAGTATTGTATAAAAGCGCTACGCTCTCTATCAGACTAATGGCTTCTCCCTTTATTGAATTTTCCTTTTTTAATCTTGATATCGGGCATCGATCCAAGCCTGACCATGTGGGGTAAGCACGCAAATGTCTTTACAATCACGGCCGTAATTTCTGTAATCAAGCCCGTACCCGACGATAAATTGGTCAGGAATAAATAATCCTACATATCGGATCTCGGGATAGTCCTTAAAACCATCCAACCCGGTTTTTCTCCATTCAGAATTTTCCGGTTTCTCTTTAAAAAGGAGGGTGCAAATATTCTGCTGGCTTACCCCTTCGGAAACCAAATATTTGTAAATGGCCACAATGGTAGTCGAAGAATCAATGACATCTTCTACGATGATCACCAACCTGTTTTTTAGAGAAGGACCGGAATAGGATGTGATCTCCACCGTTCCACTGCTTTGATTGCCTTTATAACTCTTGGCGGAAAGTTCAGCCGAATCATAATGGAAATCAAGCGTATCCAGTTCTTTTTTCAAGTCTGTGAAAAATGGTATGGCGCCTTCTCGCAAACATAACAAAACAGGGACGTTATCGATATAATCACGGCTGTAATAAATATTCTTTGCCACCCGGTTGACGATCAATCCGATCTTATCTTGATCAACAATGATCTCTCCAAGCATATTAGCAGGAATTGGTTTCATGGCATTCTTCCAGTTTCAAGATTCTATTTGTATCATACCTGTAATTAGGAGATCTGTTCTTAAAATATTCCATTCGTGTAAAGAATGGAATATTTTATCTTATATGATCTTGAAAACTAGAAATGTATCATTCGATGTTGAAGTAATTGTAAACAGCGGTTGAGATGTTGGCGGTGAGCAGATTGGCTGTATCAAAGATCAATTGAACAGGGTGATACATAGCTACGCAAATCACATAATCACCAGCCGGGCTGAAGACAACACCGACATCAAAGATCGCATGCATCAAACCATCGGTTTCGGTTATCCAACCGTGTTTATGACCAATGCGTGTGCCATCCGGTAAACCAGCCTGAAGAAGAACGGCAATTTTATTACTGGTCAGATAAGTGATCATGGTCTGGCATTCGTTCTGCGTGATCTCATTCGGGAAGATAGCCCCAAAAGTGCCACCGCCGGTTTTGGCACACTGGTAAATATCTTCAAGCAGCATACCCATATCGGAAGTGGTTGTTTGATTATATGTATCCGGATCGGTGATGTAATCGGTGCGGGTATTCGCGGGGGTTGAAAAACGCTGCAGAAGAGGAGCCCCGATATAGAAATGACCAGCCAGGAAGGTATTTTCCAATCCAAGCTGCTGCATGGTATCCGTGACAACCAGCGGGCCAAGGGTGGGGCTGAGATAAGTTTCCATTAATTCGTCAGCCGGATCATTCTTTGATTGTTCGATCATGAGCTGCATTAATTCGGCTGCTGCCTGGCTGGTTGGTTCGGAAAGATATTGAAAGGTGGTCACCATAATAGGAATCTTGATGGTGCTGGCGGCTGTAAATGAGATGCCGGGATCGTAATCGACACCGTTCTCATAAGCAAAGTTGATCTCTTTTCCAGATTCCAGATCCAGAATATACACTTCGGTTAAACCATCATAATCGGATTCGTCGATCAACTGTTTGAGCAACACTTCCAGGTTTTCAAGAGATGGTCTGGGGGGATCAACCTCGCTGACCACCAAATCCACCACACGGGCAGAGGAGGATTTTAGTGCTTGTTCTATCAATAGAATAGAAGCATCCACATCCAACACTTCACCGGGAGCGCCAATTTTAAAGGTAGTGCTTCCGGCAATGGGTTGCGATTGTTCAGGGTCATTATCGTAGCGCGAAGAGATCTCATCATACAGATACATTTTCAACTGTTTTTCATCGATCGAATAAGCCAGGGGTGTGGTTTGTGCTTCTGTACTGCGGTTCCATAGATAATCCCAGAAAGAACTCCAAAAAGGCGCATTCACCCGCTGTTGATCGGCGGCTGCGATCATGGTATCGATATCCAATTTAAAACCAAGAGAAGCAGGTTTTAAATAAAAAATCTCGCTTCCATAATGTACTTCAATGGGGTAGTTGTAAGCCTGGGTTACCCGGTCGGCTGCTCCCTGTTGATCAAGCCCACCAACCGGAATATCTGCGATCACCGTGCCGGCTGGAAAACCAGCCCGCAAGCGGCTGAAGCGCACCAGTTGAAGGACGAGGATCACAACAGACAAAACAAGCAACGCAATTGCAATCCACCGCAACAGAGAAATCCTCTGTAATTTCATACGCATCTCCTACTTCTGACCATTCATTTTACCAGAATGGATTTGAAACTTGAAATATTGGATATACTTAAATCGTATGAATATTTCAAAAGAAAAGCTCTTCAAATTGTTAAAAAGCGGGATCATTTTTCGTGATATTCCGGATAGTTTTATCCAATGGATCATCGACCGATCCCAGGTGCTGCAATTTCATTCCGATGACCCGATCTATGAGAAAGGTGCGGCTGCAGAAAAATTCTTTTTTGTGATCTCGGGAACTGTTTCTCTCTTTATGGAAGAGGGAGAGGAACAATATCTGGTGAATAGCTGTCAGCCGGGTAATTATTTTGGCTTCGAGGTACTATCAAAGCAGTCCTTACGTTTGACATATGCCAAAGCCAGCAGCGATGTTCTGGTTCTGGCGATTCCCCTGCGGATGATCCAGAAAATCAATGAACAGTTTCCATTTTTCCAAACGCAATTCACACTGCAGCTTCAGAGTTTGGACTTTCTTATTAAAAAACCCATGGACTGGTTGCAGGATGATGAGGTTGTGCATTATATCAATCGCGAACATTCCTTGATCTTGATCACACGCATGCTGAAACCGATCATTCTGATGCTGGCACTGCTCATAGTCGCGGGTGTTCTTTTTAATGCCAGCGTGCTCACTACCAGTATGATGATATGGATAGGATCTATATTGGGAGTGCTGGGAATCGGATGGGCGATCTGGAATGCCCTGGATTGGATGAACGACTTTTATGTGATCACCAACCAGCGGGTGGTGTTTTTGGAAAAGATCGCGCTCATTTATGACAGCCGAAAAGAAACACCCTTAAGCGCCATCCTTTCCATTACCAAGCAAATTCAACTGATAGGCAGGTTGTATCAATATGGGGATGTGGTTCTACGCACCTTCACCGGATTGGTCAAATTCAGTAATGTAGCGCATGTGGAAGCTGTGTCTGCGATCGTAGAAGAACAATGGTTGAACCACAAAGAAAAAATCAGCGCAGAAGAACAGGAAGATCCAGAAGAATTTTTAAGGAAGCACATGTTGGGGGAAAATAACCCTGAAAAAGCCACACAAGCAAAACAAGCTGAAAAGATCGAGGAAGATAGCCTTTCCTCAAATTATTACCCCGATTTCTTCTCGCGCATCTTGAAATTGCGAACGGTCGAAAAAGAGACGATCATCTACCGCACACATTGGTTCGTGTTCATCCGCAAGACAATACTGCCATTTCTTGGAATTATTCTGAGTGTGGTTTTCTCCCTTGCTCCTCTTTATGGTTGGTTTGGACTGGTGGCGGAGGGCACTGAAACCTATCAGGCTATTCTTATTGCAGTGGGTATCGTGATGGGAATTTGGTGGCTGTACAGTACGATGGATTGGCGCAATGATTATTTTCTGATCACCCCGGATCAGATCGTGGATGTCAACCGCAAACCGCTGGGTATGGAAGAACGCCGCTCAGCACCCATACGTAATATCCAGACCATTGAGTACAAACGCCAGAGCATCTTTGGGCTGCTCTTCAACTTTGGAACGGTTTTCATCAGAGTTGGGGATGCAGAATTCACGTTTGACTATGTGCCGCACCCTTCGTATGTGCAGCAAGAAATCTATACCCGCTTCCAACAATTGAAGGACCATGAAAAACGAGATAATTCCAATATGAGCAGCGAACGATTGGCACACTGGATGGATGCTTATCATCGCATCATCCGCACGCAGGAATCCTCCGAGGATAGGGAAGAAGATCAAAATTGAGCGTGTTATAATTCGGATAATTTTTATAATAAAAATAATAATATTTGGATGTGCAAGCAATGAATGTACGAGAAGTAATTAAATTACCGCATCCCATGCTGCGAAAAAAAGCGCATGAAGTGCGAGACTTCGGGGATGATTTTCAAAAATTGGTAGAGGATATGGTCATCACGATGCGCGAAGAAGATGGAGTAGGGCTGGCTGCACCGCAAGTGAACCAATCCATACGTTTGATCGTGATCGAATACCCGGAAGATGACAACCAGGAAGATGCCGAAAAGAAATTATTCATCATGGCGAATCCAGAAATAGTGAAATGGTCTGAAGAAACCGAATTGGGCATGGAGGGCTGCCTTTCCGTCCCGGATATCGTGGGGGAGGTGGAAAGAGCCCTGAAGGTTGAAGTACGCGGATTGAATCGCTATGGAAAGAAAATGAAAGTGCGCGCGAAGGGTTGGCTGGCACGCGTCTTCCAGCATGAAATCGACCATCTGGATGGCATTCTTTTTGTCGATCGAGCCACGACGCTCTATAAAACAAGTGATGAAGAAGCGGCTCAAGCCGAACAGGTTTAGGTTGGATTCATTTCCATGTTCTTGAAGCATATTTCCCTGACCAATTTTCGAATGTTCAAACGACTGGAAGCGGATGTTCCTGCCCATGTGACAGTCATGGTGGGCGACAACGCTCAGGGCAAGACCAGTTTTCTGGAAGCGGTTAATTTCTTTTCCACCCTAACCTCTGTACAAGCCGGCAAAGACCGAGAATTGATCAATTTTCTGGCATTGGAAGAAGAAATGCCAGTAGCCCGGCTGGTGATGGAATTCAGCCGCGCGGGTTCCGAGCATAGCATGGAAGCGCGCTTAATATTGGGGAATGGCGGGAATGGAAATGGCCGGCTGCG
>DHHD01000090.1 GCA_002403105.1 Anaerolineaceae bacterium UBA4781
GCCACACCGGCAGTGGAAGCGTGTGCACGGTGAGCGGATCCAAATGCATCATTCACAAAAATGTCCGCCAGGCTGGCCAGTTGCTTTGCCATCTCAGGGTCATTCTTGGTTTCGCCGTCGTGAAAACGGGTATTCTCCAGAACCAGCACTTCGCCACCTTTCAGGGCATCTGCAGCGGCTTTTGCAATCGCTCCAATGCAGTCTTCTGCAAAATTCACTTTTTGTGGAATTAACTTGGCAAGGTAATCTGCCACTGGTCTCATACTGTATTGAGGGTCAACACAATCTTTTGGTCTGCCAAGGTGAGAACAAAGAATGACAGCCGCATTTTGTTCCAGCAAATATTGGATGGTTGGCAGCGCTGCGCGAATGCGTGTATCATCCCCTACAACTCCATCTTTTAATGGAACATTGAAATCGACCCGCACTAATACTTTCTTATTTTGAACATTAATATCTTTAATTGTTTTTTTGGCAAACATGGTTTCCTCTCATTTNNTTTAAAATCTTATAGGTCTTTTGCTAATTTCGCTGCCAGATCGGCGGTGCGGCATGAATAACCCCATTCATTATCGTACCAGGTCACGATCTTGATCATTGTTCCACCCATTACCATGGTCAGCAGACCATCAACGATGGAGGAGCGAGAGTCGCCTTTGAAATCCATGGAAACCAGTGGTTCGGTCGTAAAACCGAGGATGCCCTTGAGTTTTCCATCAGCAGCTTCTTTGAATGCAGCATTCAATTCTTCTACTGTGGTTGGCTTTTCAACGGTGGCCACAAAATCAACGATGGAAACGGTGGGGGTTGGTACGCGCAGTGCCATTCCATCGAATTTGCCTTTGAGATCCGGGATCACCAGTGCTACTGCTTTGGCTGCACCGGTTGTGGTTGGAATGATATTCAGAGCGGCTGCACGTGCGCGGCGCAGGTCTTTGTGCGCTAGATCAAGAATTTTCTGATCGTTGGTGTAGGAATGAATGGTTGTCATCATTCCACGCGTGATCGTCCATCGATCGTGCACGATCTTCACTGCAGGCGCCAAACAGTTGGTGGTGCAGGAAGCATTGGAAAGCACGTGATGCTTGGCAGGGTCATACATCTCATCATTTACGCCCAACACGATGGTGAGATCTTCATTCTTCGCAGGTGCAGAAATGATAACTTTCTTGGCTCCGCCTTTTTCAATATGAGCTACTGCTCCGGCTTTGCCTTTGGCGGGGTCGCCCAATTTGTCGGTGAAAACGCCGGTTGATTCGATAACGATCTCAACACCCATATCTTTCCAATGAATATTCGCCGGGTCTTTTTCAGCCAATACTTTTACTGGTTTTCCGTCAATTACAATGGAATCGCCATCCACTTCCACAGTACCGGGATATGCACCATAATTTGAATCATATTTAAACAAATGCGCATTGGTAGCAGCGCTGAATAGATCGTTTACAGCTACGACCTCGATTTCACCGCCATGTAGTTCTTTAATTGCTTTTAATACCTGACGACCAATGCGGCCAAATCCATTAATTCCAACTTTAACTGTCATGACCGATCTCCTCTGAAATTTTCTTGTATTTTACCACGCCTTTTTTTTGACGTGTTTTAAGATTTGTTTAATGGACCAGTTCGTTCTTCCAGCAGGTCCGTGATCACTTCTGCCAGTTTTTGATAATCATGGCGCCACGGGTATTCTTTATCCACCAGCGAAGCATAATAAATGGAATATTGTTCTTCAAGCTGTGCATCCGGTGTCACCCACTCCACGCCCGCCGGTAGTTTTAGTTCAAAATTATTATTACAGATAATGACATCAAAATGAATGTCGTTTAGATGCTGTTCGATCACTCGAATGTGGTCGATACAGCGGTATCCATCGGTTTCGCCACGTTCATTGGCAACATTGCATACGAAAAATTTCAATGCCTTGCTCGAATTAATTGCTTCTACAATTCCGGGTACCAGCAGATTGGGTAGAATGCTTGTATATAGACTTCCCGGGCCAAGAATGATTAAACTCGCACCCAGAATTGCCTGTACCGCTGGCGGGTAAGGCACCGGGTTGCTGGGTTCGATCCATACCCGTCGAATCTTCCCTCCTGCTAGAGGAATATTGCTTTCTCCGGTAATATTGATGATCTCCTGTTTTTCCTTCGATTCCACCTCGGCTACCAGATTAACGTCATGCAGTGTGGATGGCAACACTGTTCCTCTGATTGCCAGTACACGTCCTGATTCAGCAACCGCTTCTTCAAAACTACCGGTGATATCTGTCAGTGCACTGATCAATAGATTGCCCAGTGAATGCCCATTCACCCCTGCTCTGTCACCGAAACGGTATTGAAATACCTGGGTCAATAATTCCTCATCACTCGAAAGCGCTGTTAGACAGTTGCGAATGTCACCCGGAGGGAGTATTCCCAAGCTTTGTCTTAATTGCCCGGAGGATCCCCCATCATCAGCCACCGTAACAACCGCCGTGAGATTATGAGAATACTGCTTCAATCCGCGCAGTAACGTTGCCAGTCCGTTTCCCCCTCCCAATGTAACGATGTGTGGACCCCTTTCTTTCTTTTGATAAGCTGAAAGTGTATCCAAAACCTCTGTTCCTGGTCTGATGAATGGGCGCATGAGCGACCGGTAGAAGCGATAAAAACCATATCCGGTTAATATGATTCCGCAAATGATCAGTAGAATACGCAAAGAAAGAGTGTTCGCAAGTGAAAATGGCAGGTTGGCAACTTCCTGTCCATTTTTTGCATCGATCTGTAGTGATAAGAAAAATGAAAAGCACAGTAATCCCACCAGCATCATTAACAACCAGCGTTTAATATTGATCCCCGGTTTCAGCCAGCGTAAGATTTTACTGAGGGTAATACGGGATTCTTGTTTTAGATTGGTAGAGAATTCACCCATCAGTCAGCATAATAGCAGTGATTTCCTCGTTAGTCAACTTCTTCTTCGAGAAAATTAGTATAATCATAGCCATGAAAACGATTCTTACATTTGATATCGGTGGGACAAATATCCGTGCGGGGTTATTTTCAGAAGAATCGATAAAACCTCTATATACAAAAAAGATAAAGACCAGTGGACAGAATCGATCTCCATTGGAAAATATTCTTTTTCTAATTGAAGAGATCCTCACACAATATCCCACCCTCGCTGCGATCAGCATGGCAGTTCCAGGAAGTGTGGATAATAAAAATGGTGTGGTTATTAAAGCGCCCAATGTAGGTGGTTGGAAGAATATACCCTTGCGTCAGATCGTTCAGGAAAAATTCGGGTTCGTGCCTTTCATCGAAAATGACGCGAGTATGGCAGCCTATGGTGAATGGAAACACGGCGCGGGCAGAAATCATTCGTATATCCTCTATATAACCATCAGCACTGGCGTAGGCGGTGCAGTGATCGACAATGGGCACCTGTTGACCGGTTTTCGTGGATTGGGTACCGAAAAAGGGCATATGACCATCGTGGATGATGGTCCGCTTTGCTCCTGTGGAAAACGAGGGCATTTGGAAGCACTGGCATCCGGTCCTGCTATCGCTGCCTATGTCCGGCAGAAAATGGCGGAGGGATTCCCGACCATGTTACCGTCTGATCCCGCCCCCACTGCCGAGACGATCGCCAAAGCCGCCAAACAGGGTGATGCACTTTCCATCGATGCCTTTCACCGGGCAGGGCATTACCTGGGCGTTGGATTTGCCAATTATTTGCACCTTTTTAATCCCTCCTGCATCATCTTGGGTGGCGGGGTTTCTTTTAGTGGGGATTTGTTGTACCAACCTTTTTATGAATCGCTGAAAGAACATGTGATGAGTGAAGAATATTTGGTCGGTCTCGAGATCAATTATGCACAGCTTGGAGATGAAGCAGGTCTCATCGGTGCTTATCAATGGAGTCTTGATAATCTTTGATACTATTTTTTAATAGGATTCTCGTTTAAAAATTAGCGGTATCAGTTATGTCATGCTGAACGAAGCAAACCATCTGTCACCCAC
>DHHD01000051.1 GCA_002403105.1 Anaerolineaceae bacterium UBA4781
CACTTTTAAAGTTCTGCTAACAAAATTACTGAAAAACCTTGACAAACTTCCTATTCTCTGATAAAAATGCCCCTAATTCAGTACCTTACAATTGCATACATGGAGAAATAGCGGCTGGGTCTCAAACACTGAGATCACGAGGTGAAGGTTCCATCCCGCGAGGGATGGTTAACCCGGATAACCGGGGAAGATCGGATTGATCAGCGGATGCCTTCGGAGTTCTGCCACGAACTCCTTTCTCCCTTCCGAAAGAAGCGCAAGGTGAAACCCCGTCAGTGATGGCGGTAAGAAGCCGATCGCGATGGCCAGGAAACTATTCCTGTTGTATTAATGGAAGGGCAGCTTGATTTTAATTTTGTGGAAAACAGGCATGCCGGGCATGCCTGTTTGTTTATTTAAGTGCCAATGCCAAAGGAGCAAAAACATGGACAAAAAAGAGTTATTTGAACGGGTTAAGAAAGATGGGGTGAAATTCATCAGCTATCAATTTTCGGATGTAACCGGGAAAGTAAAAAGTGTGGATGCCCCGGTGGAAAGACTAGCAGAAGCCTTGGAAGATGGAGTGTGGTTTGATGGATCTTCTGTAGAGGGATTTACACGGATTCAAGAGAGCGATATGCATTTACGACTGGATACTGATTCTTATGCAGTACTGCCGTGGACCCCTGCCGATCACCGGCGCGCACGTTTTTTCTGCGATATCTTTACTCCCGAGGGAGAACCTTTTGATGGCGACCCGCGTGGGCTGCTGAAAAAATGGGTGAAGAAACTGGATGAAAAAGGCTGGACCTATAATGTGGGTCCGGAACCGGAATTTTTCCTCTTCTTGCAAAATGATCATATTCATCCAGTACCACATGATGTGGGCAGTTATTTTGATTTCTCCTCAAATGACTCCGCTGCTCAGGTACGGGCGGAATTGGTGGAGGCGCTCAATTCGATGGGTCTGGAAGTGGAAGTGGCGCATCATGAAGTGGCGCTGGGCCAGCATGAGATCGATTTCCGTTTTGCAGATGCCCTCAAGACCGCTGATAATGTGCTCACTCTGAAATACACGGTTAAAGCCATTGCTGCCCAACACGGGTTGGTAGCTTCCTTCATGCCCAAACCGATCTTCGGGATCAACGGTTCCGGAATGCACTGCCACCAATCCATTTTCGATAAGGACGGAAAGAACTTATTCTTCGATGCCAAAGATGAATTCCACCTTTCCAAACTGGCGTATGGATTCATTGCCGGGCAGTTGAACCATGCCAAAGCGCTATCTGCCATCGTAGCGCCCACTGTAAATTCATACAAGCGTCTGGTACCCGGTTATGAAGCTCCTGTGTATATTGGCTGGGCACAGACCAACCGCTCGGCATTGATCCGTATCCCGCGCTATACCATCGGGAAAGATAAAGCCATGCGCGCGGAGCTGCGCTTTCCTGATCCATCCAGCAACCCATACTTGGCATTTAGCGCCATGATCGCAGCGGCTCTGGATGGAATTGATAAAAGTCTCACTCCACCCAAACCGCTGAATAATGTCAATATCTATGATCTATCGCGTGAGGAACGCATTACCAGCGGTATCGAATCGCTGCCCGGTTCGCTCAAAGAGGCGCTGGCTGAATTGGCTGCGGATGCTGTGGTCAAGAATTCCATTGGTCCCAAACTGTATTCTGCCTTTTATCGTGCTAAGGAAGAAGAGTGGGAAGATTACCGCATTCATGTGACGGATTGGGAAATTGAGAATTATCTGCAGGGCGCGTAACTCTGGAGATATAAAATGAAGAAGCCTTCTTTATAGAGGGCTTTTTTAATCCCTTTGAACGTTAACCAGACGGCAGAAGGTACATAATCCATCGCTGGAAGTGGGCTGCCCACAATTTGCGCAGCGTTTTTGTTCCAATGTTTCGGGGGATTCCTGCGGCTGTGGAAAAATACCTGCTTCGAGAGCCCGTAAATAACCAGAATAGAACTGGCTTTTGAATCCGGTCTGTTCATCTTCCAGCATATTCAGATAGAGCTTGTTGCGCAGTTGTTTGCTGCCTTTGGAATAGGGACATTCCGCATATACATATTCAATTCCACTCAGATAGGCGTACGCGGTAGTCTCGCGTTCATAAAACTGGCAGAGTGGTTTTGCTTTACGTGCGAACCCGGTGGTGGCTGGCAGCAGCGGGTATTGGCGCCCCAGATACTGCATGCTCCAGTGGGTGAGGTTGGAAAACAGAAAAGCGGCTTCATCATCCAGATTATGCCCGGTCAGGATGGCATCATACTTTCCATCCAGTGCTTCTTTATTGAGAAGATAGCGTTTGACCAGCCCACATTGCGAACAGGGTTTTTGATGCCCGCGTTTCGTGCGTGCACCCATTTCAGGGATGCTTTCTCCATACCTTGCTTTAATGTCGATAACGGATAGCTTCAATCCGCGTTGGGTGGCGAAAACTTGCGCCAGTTCACCGGATCTTTTGGAGTAGCTTACATCCCCGTCAATTCCGAGATCGAGATAAAGCCCATCCGCCTGATAACC
>DHHD01000060.1:0-1765 GCA_002403105.1 Anaerolineaceae bacterium UBA4781
CCTGTGATCAAAGGAAGTAAAAAAATGTACTTTTGGAGGTTAACCTTATCAGCTAATCTACCGAAAAATGGCTGCGTAACCGATGGCCATTGTAAAAACGCACTCAGTAACCCCACTTCGAACTTTGACAGTCCAAAGTTTAAAATGAGAATTGGCAGAATAGGAGAAAGCATGCCGGTATAAAAATCGTTTAATGCGTGTGTAGAAGAAAGAACAGTAGTCTCCCATAAGGGGTGTGATCGAATCGCTGTGCGAGCTTTAATGATATCGGTTTTTTGCATGAAAATGTCTTCCAATTGAAATTAAAAGTTGCTAAAGCATATCACTAATCAGTGAATTTTTTCAATATTAATAACAATTATGTAGTACAACAGTCTAATTTTGAATAAAAATTCATTCTTTTTACTTGACAGCCAAGTAATTCATAGATAGAATTTAGTTAGCCTAAAACTAAAACAGGAGGTAAAAACAATTTATGAGCGACTATGAGCTTAAAAGCGATTCCGAAGACACACCTCCTGTGTTTCAATTCTAATATCGCCCCACTTAGATAAAAGAAATTTACAGCCACAGGTGTGCTCCTATCCTGTGGTTTTTTATTTCCCTGTATTTATTTTCACCATCAGGATGGGAAATCGTCTTCATTATCCCTTGAAAACAGAGCTCGGTATGCAGACAAGAAGAGGTGAAAATTGGAATCATATACAAAGGTTTTATATAGAATTGATGCCGTTTCAGGCTTTCATTGTTGCAGGATTCATTGAACAAGGAGAATGACATTGTTAAAAAGTATTCGAAATACGTACCGGAAATTCAATAAGAATTTTTGGGTTCTGGTTGGAGCTTCCTTCATCGATAGTGTCGGAGGAGCGCTGATCTTTCCTTTCCTCTCACTTTTCATGACCCGAAAATTCGATGTTGGAATGACCGAAGTAGGAACCATGTTCCTGATCTGGGGATTAGGAGCGGGATTATTGGGAAATACCCTTGGTGGAGCCATCGCCGATAAATTTGGGCGTAAAAAGAGTATTATCTTTGGTTTGATCGCCAGTGCTACCAGCGCATTGGCTATGGTCTTCATTAAAGACCTGGTAGTCTTCTATGTGGTGATCGGTGTGATCGGTATTTTCGAGGATATTGCCGGCCCAGCCAGGCAGGCTATGATCGCTGACCTGGTTCCCGAAGAACTCCGGACGGATGCCTATGGTATCATGCGCATAGAGTTCAATTTGGCTGTCACGATCGGGCCTGCCATTGGTGGATTGATGGCTGCTAAATCTTTCTCACTTCTTTTCATCATTGATTTCTTCATTAGTTTATTGGTCGCGGCGATCGTTTTCCTCTTCCTGCCCGAGACAAAGCCGGAGACAGAAGAACATCAGAAGGAAGAGAGTCTGAAGGAGACGTTCCGGGGTTATCGAAAAGTCTTCGAGGATAAATTATTTATCACCTTTGTTGTGGTGGTGATGCTGGAGACTCTGATGTATTTCAACATGAACAGCACTCTTTCTGTATACCTGGTGAATTTTCATGGCATCAGCACCACGCAATTTGGCTACATTCTCAGTTTAAATGCAATCATGGTGGTGGTGATGCAGATCTTCATCTCGCGAGTAGTCTCTGACTGGAAACCAATGCTGACCATGGCGCTGGGTAATATTCTCTATGTGATCGGTTTCAGTATGTATGGATATGTGAACTCGTATGGTATGTTTCTTTTTGCAATGGTGATCATCACGATCGGCGAAATGATCATTGCCCCCAT
>DHHD01000060.1:1894-5915 GCA_002403105.1 Anaerolineaceae bacterium UBA4781
GGAAAGAAATTTGAAGAGAAGCAAAATGGATATAAAACACGGCTGGCAGAAAAATCTATGCAGGTTGAAGCTGAGCCGGTCATTATCGAATAGAGAAGAAGGGTTTGAGGACTACTCAAACCCTTCTTTTTTTAATCAAAAGCACGATATTATAAAAGATGTAACATTCTGTAATTAAATTCGTTAATTATGTTGAAAGCAAAATGAATAACATCGTAGTATCGGATGAAGAAATCCAAATAGTTCAAAAAGCTGTTTTGGGTGACCAGCAAGCGTTTGCACAGCTATTTGAGCAGTATTATGTTCCAATAAACCGGTATCTTTATTTCCATATGAATAGCCAGCAAGATGCCGATGACCTGACAGATATCGTTTTTCTAAAAACATGGCAGAACCTGTCAAATTTTAAGCTTAACAAAGGTACGTTTAAAGCCTGGCTGTATCGCATTGCACATAATCAGTTGATCGATTTTTATAGACGTTCATCGCTAATTGATTCTATTGATGAAATACCAGAAACTGAAGCGAATGCCATGAAACCTGAAAACTTAACTATTGCGAAGCAGGAAATTCAGCAACTGAGAACTGCCTTGGCTCAGTTGGATGAACGATCGCGGTCAGTCATTATTCATCGCTTTATTGCAGGTTTGGATCATCATGAGACGGCAAAATTACTTGGATTATCCGAAGGAAATGTACGGGTGATTCAATTGAGATCTTTAAAAAAGATCAAAAGTTTTTTCATGGAGGATTGAAATGGGTGAGCGAAAAGATTGTAAAGAATTTGAAAAGATCATCAGCGGTTCTCAAAGCTCTAACCATCAATTAGTAGAGTTAAAGAATACTGCAGAAAAAATAAAAACAACCTCCATGCAATATACAATTTCTGAGAATGAAGTGAAATTTAAATGGGAGACCCTCATGCAACAAATAAAATTGCATGAAAAATCTGTAACAAATTCTGAAAACCTCCGTTTTAACAATAAAACAAACTTAAATCAACAAAGGAGGTTTGCAATGGCTTGGATATTTATTGCTATTAGTGTACTCAGTCTGGGAGGGGTCGGCACGGTTTACGCATCCAATGATGCACTACCGGGAGATGTTTTGTATCCGATAAAAATTGCAACTGAAGATATTCAACTTTTTTTAAGCGATGAGGAAGGTGATGTTGATTTACTGCTTGACTTCATGGATGAACGTCTTGAGGAAATGGAAATAATGAAGGAAGATAACAATCTTGAAGGGATTGATCTGGCGCTGGAAAGTTATCAAAATCAGATGAAACAAATAACAAACTTGATGACAAAAGTGAAACCAGATGATCCAGTGGCAGGAGATGCACTTCAGGCTGAGGTTCAGAATAGGTTGGAGGAACAAGCTCAACGGATGTTGAACATAAATGAAGAGAAAGGCGAGCAACTCCAGATTCAAGAACAAACTCAAGAGCACATAGAAACGCAAGAGCAATTGAAATCAGGACAAGACGACCTGAGCACTGAAGAAATCGAGAATGGGAATCAAAACAATACTGGGTCAGAACAAGATAATCAACAGCCAGAAGAGCAGCAAAGCCAACAACAGACCGGTATGCAGTTTTCAGTGAGTCTGCAATCTTATCAACTTACCCAGGAGGGTCAATTCATAATGCACTTTAGTATGAATGCAGCCCAATCAGGTGAGATCTTGGTTCGGGTTAATGGCATCGAATATGCCTGCTCGAGCAGCCAATCAAGTCTTGTTTGTCAGGGGCAAGCTCCAACTGATGAGACTGTTCATATAGAAGTGATTGATGTTAACAATGGTTCCAGTCTACTTGATCAATGGATTTTAGTCTCATCAAATGATAGTTCCTCAACGAACAACGATAATGGCAACGGGCAGGGTGGTTCTGGTGGAAAGCAGCATTAATATATGTTTCAGAATAAATTCAGGATAAGAGAGTTTTACCGCACCTGAATTATTGAAAATAATAAATTCATGCAATAATTAAATACTGGAAGTGGAAGATAAAAGGGTCTCTTTTTCTATTCTGGTAATTGATCTCAGCACGCATGGGGGAGTAGCGCGAATTTTTATGAAAACACTGAAATTGGGCACAATAAGTACCTTGATCTCCGTCGATCGTCCTATTGGAAAAACGTGCGAATTCATTCATAATGGAGAAATGTCATAGTTAATATGTGATAAAATACACGTTTAAAATTTGCTAAAGGAGGTGTTCAGGCAAATTTATAAAAAAGATCGATCAATAAAAAGTTTTGCATAAAAAGGAAGGAGAAAAAATGAGTGTAACAAAAACATTACGAATGATGGCACTATTCTTACTGGTAGCGATGCTTGCAGTAGCATGCGCTCCTGCAGCTACCCCTGAAGAACCAGCAGAAGCTGCGCCATCCACTGACGAAACTTCGGAGGAAGTTGCCGAAGAGACTTCAGCCGGTCCATTGTGGACAAAAGAATTACGACAGGCTATTGCAGCCGCGATCGACCGGGAGGTTATTGTTGATCGTGTATTTGAAGGACGCAATACCCCTGCA
The DNA here is from genome assembly GCA_002403105.1 of Anaerolineaceae bacterium UBA4781. Lineage (GTDB taxonomy): Bacteria > Chloroflexota > Anaerolineae > Anaerolineales > Anaerolineaceae > UBA4781. Next base: position 4,435 of record DHHD01000060.1, read on the forward strand.
TACAGCATGGTCCCAACCAGCTATCCGTATGCAACTGAACCATTCCTTGATAAATACGGTACGCGCGATTTGGAGCTTGCCAAACAATTACTGCAAGAAGCAGGATACTCGGAAGAGGATCCATTTGTTTTCGATCTGTGGTATCCACCAGAACATTATGGAACCACAACTGCTGACGTCATGCAGGTAATTAAGGAACAACTCGAAGAAACCGGAATGATGGTTGTCAATCTGAAATCTCAAAACTGGGCAGAGTATGTCGATGGTTTTGTGGCCGGTGAAGCACCATTCTTCATGTTGGGTTGGTTCCCTGATTTCACCGATCCTGATAACTGGTTGACTCCATTTGCGTCTTGCTTGCAGTCACCTGATAATGGCGTGAATTACTGCAATGAGGAAATGGATGCATTGTTGACAGCAGCTGCAACAGCTACTGATCCTGCTGAACGTGAATCTTTGTATGCACAGATCGGTGAATTGTATGCCGAAGATGTTCCAACCATCCCTCTATTCTGGGAACCTGAGTACATCACGTACCGCACCGGAATTGAAGGAGTAGCAATTGGTGGATCATTTGAATTTAACTACAATGTTCTCAGCTTTACCGATGAAGCAGTTCCCGCTTCAGGCAGTATGGATACTATCATCATTGGTACTACGGATGAAGTGAACAGCCTGGATGCTAACGATGCTTATGCAACCCATGACTGGGAGATCATCAAAAACACTGGAATGGCTTTAATGAGCTATACACCTGGAACGACTGATCTTGTTCCTGGCGCTGCTGCGGATTTCCCTGTCGTCAGCGATGATGGCTTAACCTACACCTTCACCCTCAAAGAAGGTTTGACATTCGCCGATGGAACTCCTCTGACCGCTGCAGATTATGTGTATTCATGGGATCGCTTGAATGCATTGGAAGGTCAGGTTTCCGGTTTGGTTCAGGTATATGTAGAAAGCGTGGAAGCGCCCGATGATTTAACTGTTGTTTATCATCTCAACAGCCCGATCGGTTTCTTCAGCGCACTTNNNNTATCCCGAAACACTGGATGGAATTGGCGCATATCGTATGGTATCGAATGTTCCAGGCGAACAACTCGTTTTGGAAGCCAATCCATACTACACCGGAGAAGATGCTGCAAAGATTCAGAATGTCATCATCAAATACTTCGCAGATCCTACCACCCTGGGTAACGCAGTCGAAGTGGGTGAAATTGATATTGCCTGGCGTACCTTGGGCCCTGTGGAATCAACACGTCTCTCTAGCATTGAAGGCTTGACAGTAATGAAGGTTGATGCACCTTCGCTTCGGTACATGGTCTTTAATCATACCTATGTACTGGATTCTGCTGAGTAGAAATACTCTCTGAATAAAAAAGGTGAGGGTAGAAATACCCTCACCAACCCCATTCTACTTCTGCTTTGGTTTTTGCCAGGTTTTTTGCTTATTGATGATTGGAGCTATTGGAATGTCATCTTCA
>DHHD01000060.1:6065-17224 GCA_002403105.1 Anaerolineaceae bacterium UBA4781
ACCCTGGATTTCGGGAATGCCTTAACCAGGGGAGAAAGACCGATTATCGAGGAATTGGGAGAAAAACTTCCGGCAACCTTGGAGCTTTCTATTCCGGCAATGGCCTTCGCTGTTATATTTGGTATTGGCTTTGGTGCAGTGGCTGCAAAAAATCGCAAAAAACCGGCTGATTATGGCATCCGTTTATTTAGTATCTTTATTTATTCAATTCCTATATTCTTTCTGGGACTTGTTTTTCAAATAATTTTTGGAGTACGCCTGAATCTATTACCTCTTTCGGGAAGGATGGACTCGATCTTGTTAACCACTTTTGAATCAAAAACGAATTTTTATATCCTTGATTCGATTTTGACTCAAAATTGGGCAGCATTAAAATCAACTCTTTTGCATTTGATCTTGCCCTCGCTTACCCTGGGATTGTCGCTAACGGGTGTTTTTATACGATTGACACGGGTCAATATGATCGAGATGATCAAATCGGATTTTATAACGGCAGGGAGGGCACGCGGAATCTCGGAGAAACGGTTGGTTTATAAACATTCTTTGCGAAATACTTTCATTCCCATCCTAACGATCATTGGTTTGCAGATGGCAATGTTGATCGCTGGCGCCGTCCTCACCGAAACAACCTTTTCGTGGCCGGGAATGGGGCGTTATCTGGTTGACCGAATTGCACTGCGAGATTATACGGCTGTTCAATCCACCATTGGTGTTTTTGCATTATTTGTCGCTCTTATCTCTCTTGTGATGGATATTTTATATGCTCTTATTGATCCGCGTATCCGTTATTAACAACAAAACATAAGAATTGGGAATTTTTGATGAATAGTAAAAAAGAAATTCAAAGTGACAGTGTACCCGAATGGCAGTTGGAATTGGATAAAGTAGGGTTTGTTAGAAAGCTATTTCTGGCAAGAAAATGGTACAAAGGCGATTGGTGGTTTGTTCTGATCAGTGCCATTCTTTTAGTTTTCATAATTCTTTTGGGTATCTTCCCGCAGTGGTTTGCGCCGTACGATCCAAGAGAAGAAGTCGGACCATCTTTGTTAAAACCTGGTGAGAAGACACCCAGTTTTCTATTGTTAACCAGTAATGAGAATCCGGCAGAGACTTTTCAAGATATTGCTGATAAGACCAATAAGATCGGTTATCTCATGGGCAGTCAGGCTACACAGACCATCCGGGATACTGTTGATCGCCTGAATGAACAATCTGAAGAAGAGGGCACAGGGATCCGCTATAACCCAAGAGGTGCACGATTTGAAACTGTTCAAGAAGGATTGGAAGCTCTTACTCAAGGCGAGATTGATGGTTTCGTTGCCACCGAGGTAGAGCTTGGAACTGCTCTTGAACAGTATCCAAACGTCAGTATATTGGAAGAAATGCGCAGCAGTAAAGCTGAATCTTTTACATTAGGAACCAATCAGCTCGGGCAGGATATTCTCAGCCGTATTATTTGGGGAACCAGGATTGCATTGATAGTCGGGCTCAGTTCTGCGCTCATTTCATTTGTGATCGGTGTACCGCTGGGTCTTTTCAGCGGTTTTATTGGGGGTCCGCTAGATCGCATTCTAACGCTCATCATGGATAGTCTGTATACTTTCCCTGGATTGATCTTGGCTATTGCAATTGCTTCCGTTCTGGGTGCAGGGATGGGAAATATTATCGTTGCGATCGCTGTTATTTATATCCCAACCTACTTTCGCATAGTTCGTGGTCAAACTCTAACCGTGAAAAATGAATTGTATGTGGAAGCGGCGAAGAGTCTTGGAACAAAAATGAAAACAATATTGTTGAAATACATATTCCCTAATGTATTGCCTTCAGTGGTTATCATCTTTTCAGTGAATGTGGCAGATGCCATTTTAACAGAAGCAGGATTGAGCTTTATCGGATTAGGACTTCCCCCAGATACCCCCGATTGGGGCATCGACCTGGCACGTGGGCAAGACTATGTGCGCAGTGCCTGGTGGTTGATCACTTTTCCAGGTGGAATGGTCAGCCTGGTAACCCTGGCATTTAGTATGTTGGGTGAGAGTTTATCAGAAATACTCAACCCGCGTTTGTCGGAGTTATAAAATGGAAAAAGAAAAATTAGTAAAGATCAGAGATCTGTCGGTATCGTATCAAACACGTATTGGTACTGTTAGTGCGGTAGACCATGTGAGTTTTGATATTTACAAAGGAGAGATCTTAGGACTGGTTGGAGAGAGTGGCTGTGGGAAAAGTACATTTGGGAAAGCCTTGCTGCGAATGATCGATCCACCCGGTGAGATATCGAGTGGCGAGATTATTTTTAATGGCGAGAATATCATGGAATATGACTATGATCGTTTGCGTGATTTTCGCGGCAGACGCGCCAGTATGATCTTTCAAGACCCTATGACCTCTTTGAATCCGGTTCAACGGGTTGATGAACATCTCATTGAAACCATCCAGGTGCATGAACCACGAACAAAACAAAACCTGGCTCTGCAGCGTTCGAAAGTGATGATCGAACGATTAGGAATTGGAATGGAACGGCTGCTCAGCTACCCCCATCAATTATCCGGTGGAATGCGCCAGCGAGTAATGACCGGAATTGGTTTGATCCTCAATGCTGATTTGATCATCGCTGATGAAGCGACTACTTCGCTGGATGTGATCGTCGAAGCCAAACTGGCTGACCAACTGCGAGAGATCAGAAATGATTTTGGGGTGAGTTTGTTATTGATCACCCATAATATTGCTCTTGTTGCAGAGATGGCCGATCGTATCGCAGTAATGTACGCCGGGCATCTGGTTGAGATCGGTGATATTTATAAAGTTTTTGAAAAACCAAAACATCCTTATACTCAAGGTTTGCTGGCTTCTGTACCAAATATTCGGTTTGATACAAAAGAACAATTATATAAAATGCCAGGTGAACCGCCAAACCTTACCCATCCGCCCCTCGGATGCCGGTTCCATCCCCGCTGCCCCCATGCCCTGCCGATCTGTTCGCAGCGCGAACCTTCATTATTGGAGATCGAAGCGGGTTGGTCAGTGCAGTGCTGGTTGTATCAGAAACAGTCAAACGAAGAGAGAAGTGATTAGATTATGAGTGGAATGGATGACCGTAAAACGAACGAGGATTTCATCCTTGAATTGCAAAATATAAAAAAATATTTTCCTATCCAGAAGACCCTTCTTGATCAAATTTTCGTTGGACGGATTGATTATGTCCGTGCAGTTGATGACATATCGATTAATGTTCGGAGGGGTGAAGCGTTTGGTCTGGCAGGCGAAAGCGGAAGTGGAAAAACTACCATTGGCAGATTATCTATCGGTCTCGAAGAATTAACAGAAGGCAAAGTAATTTTTAATGGAACCGACCTTGCTTCTCTAAAAAAAGAAGAATTGCGTAAATTACGTCAAAAAATGCAGGTGATCTTTCAAGATCCCATGGCGTCCCTTAATCCACGCATGACATTAGGAACGTCCGTGATGCAAGGGTTGCTGATTCACTACCCTGAAAAAGCTGATCAACACCGTGATATGGTTGTATCTATTTTTGAAAAAGTTGGGTTGACTCCAGCGAATTTTTATATAAATAAATATCCACATCAAATTTCAGGCGGGCAAAGACAAAGAGTGGTCATCGCACGTGCATTAATAACCAGACCAGATTTGGTGCTTGCAGATGAACCGGTGGCAATGGCAGATGTAAGTGTACGCGCATTATTGTTGGACCTGATGGTTCAATTGAAGAAAGAATTCAATCTTACTTATTTATTCATCACGCATGACTTGGCAACTGCCAAATATATTTGTGATCGAATTGGAATTTTATATTTAGGGAAATTGGCTGAAGTAGCTACGGTCCAAGAAGTTTATCAAAAACCAATGCACCCGTATACAAAAGCACTTCTGGCGGCTGTTCCTGTTCCCAATCCTCGCAAACGGCGGACTGAACCCATGCCAGAAGGCGAGATTCCCAATCCAATCAATCCGCCATCTGGCTGCCGATTTCACCCACGTTGCCCCCTTGCCAGTGAAGAATGTTCAATGATCGAACCGAAATTAGAGGAATTAGAGCCTGGGCATTTTGTAGCCTGTCATCACGCGCAACTGGGTTGAAAACTATCGTTGTATCAAGAGCATTACCTTTTTTATCAAGAAATCTAATTAAATCTGGGGTAAATTATAGCTCCCGAGAATCTTCCTTATTAAATTGAAAAATTGTACAATAAAGGCGAATGATAAACGAGGAGAACTGTAATGAAAAGATTACTAATGCTGATCGCGGTTTGTCTTCTATTTGCAGGTTGTGCACCTGCACCTGAACCTACTCCAACTCCTATCCCCCCAACGAATACACCATTACCCACTTCCACCCCTCTTCCCAGCCCTACTGCAACTGAAATTCCTGTGCAGCCAACTGCGGCAAGCACTGGATATATCGTCATTGAAGGGAATGGTGTTTCTATTACTGTACCTGATACATATATCGGTGGCAGTGAAGAGGATATTCAACTTGTAATGGAAACAATGAAGGGGATGGGAGGTGCCTACACGGAAGCCGCGGAGATGATCGAAGAAAATCCGGGATTATATTTAATTTTTGCGTATGATACCAAAATGGGTGCTTCGGGTTCACTGACCAATTTTAATGTAACAACCCTGCAGATTCCCTCTGGCATCACCCTCGAAAGCCAGCTCCCTTCATTGATTGATTACTATGAACAAATTGGCGGAACGGATATAGAATCACAAGCCTGCACCCACGAAGATCATGATTGTTTTGCGGTCTATGTTACGATCGCGAACCAGGGAATGACCATGCGTTTGCTGCAGTATTTGATACATGAGGGAGTGGATATTTATGCAGTGACATTTGGAACCGACATTTCCGAATTCACTGAACGCTATCCTGAATTTGCTGAGGCGTTCAGTACTTTCAAAATTATGGAATAACAACGTTTTTCATTCCAACAGTAACAAGAAAAACCTGTGCCGATATATCATATGCACAGGTTTTTTATGAAAGATGTTTGTGCTCAAGCATGTGCTGACTCTGGTATTGAGATGATCGAACCCACAGGTGGAATTGATGTCGACAATATAAGGGATGTGCTGAATGTTTGTCTACAAACTGGAGTGAAGCATATCATGCCCATATTTACAGCAGCATTATTGATAAGGAAACCGGTCTTACCGATCCGGCTCTAGTTTTGAAAGTGATCCAGATAATAAAAGAAATGGTGTAAAGAACTTTTCAATTAGATTGATAGCAATTGTCAAAAACAAAAAAGCCCAATATGGGCTTTTTAATTCTGTGCCCCCATGGGGATTCGAACCCCAGTTTTAGCCTTGAAGGGGCTGCGTCCTGGGCCTCTAGACGATGGGGGCAGTGAGAAGTATTTTAACATTTGATTTTGCACAGGTCAAGCAATTGGTGCATCATTTTTCTCCTAAAATCCGGAATGTCCTGAGGAAAAAAGGATAAGAGTGCCTGTTTGCGCGAAAGATACTTGTGCCTTGTGGTTTCTCGTTTATAAAACGGAAAACATTGTAAGAAAACTGTAAGATTTCAATTCTGTAATTGACTACCGTAGAGCGCTATGTTACCATTTCTTTACGATTTTTATTATCTGGAATTTATCCTGAACTTTAACAACACCCGAAAGGATTTTTTCATGAAGAACCAAAAAGGTACTGTACTTATTGCCCGGTTTTCCGGGCTGATCTTATTTTCATTATTAGGCATTTATTTAGGAAAATTTGTAGTCGAAAGTTTCGGCATTCAGGAGATCGAACTACGCTATGCCATGATCATTGGAGGCGTGGTGCTGGGAGCTATCGGTTTCCTCCTATTCCCCTATATCACTATCTTTCCAATTCAAGCCATTCGCAAGAATCTTGAAGACACACCCGGTCAAACACTATTGATCGCTATGGTTGGATTGATCATTGGGTTGGTCATTGCGGCTCTGATTTCCATTCCTATTGGTGTACTGCCGGCACCGCTCAACAGCATTCTCATTGTTTTTTCGCTGGTTCTTTTCGCTTATCTGGGCGTCACCATTAGTGTCTCAAAACAGGAAGAAATTCGGGATCTGTTTTCCTTTACCCGACGGGAAAAGAAAGCAGGTTCCTCATCTAAAAAAACTTCCGGAATTGGTTGGAATAAAGAGTGTTCCATCCTGGTGGATACAAGTGTGATCATTGACGGGCGGGTAGCTGACATCGCCAAGACTGGATTCCTCCCTGCTACACTCATCATCCCGCATTTTGTATTGAATGAACTGCAATATATTGCTGATTCTGCTGAAAGCCTGCGTCGCCAGCGTGGCCGCCGTGGAATGGAAGTGCTCTCTGATCTGCAGAAGAACAAAAACATTAATGTGGTTTTGTCGGATATGGATGTGGAAAACGTACGAGAAGTGGATGAAAAGTTAGTGGTTCTGGCGCGCCAGATGAAAGCTCCTATTCTTACCAACGATTACAATTTGAATCGTGTGGCAGAACTGCAGGGTGTACAGGTGTTGAATATCAACGAATTGGCGAATGCGGTTAAATCTATCTTGTTGCCTGGTGAAGTATTGAGTATCAAGGTTATTCAAGAAGGCAAAGAACAAGATCAAGGGGTAGCTTATTTGGACGACGGCACCATGGTGGTGGTGGAAAATGGGCGCGATTATCTGGATAAAGAGATCCTGGTAACGGTAACCAAGGTGCTGCAAACCGCAGCCGGACGCATGATCTTCTCCAAGCCCGGCAGCTCCAATGGTAATGACAGCGATAAGGAGTAACGCAATGGGATTGCGTGTATACAACACTCTCACCCGAGAGAAAGAACCTTTTCGCACCATAGAAGAAAAGAAGGTGCGCATGTACGTGTGCGGTCCAACCGTATACGCCAATGCACATGTGGGGCATGCCATGTCAGCGCTGGTCTTTGATATCATCCGGCGATATTTGGAATATTGCGGATTTGAAGTGCGGCATGTAATGAACTATACCGATGTGGATGATAAGATCATCCTGCGCGCAGCCGCAGTGGGGAAAGATCCCTTGGAATTGGCACAGGCTTATATTGAAAAATTCGATGAACATTTACGCGATTTGAATATTTTACCTGCCACTTATAAACCGCGTGCAACTGCTGAAATGCAGAACATCATTAAATTCGTAGAGAAATTGGTCAAAAAAGGTTTTGCTTACGCAGTGGATGGGGATGTGTATTACCGGGTACGTAAATTTGACTCGTACGGAAAACTTTCTCACCGCAATGTTGATGAAATGCGCTCCGGTGCACGTGTCAGTGTGGACGAACGCAAAGAAGATCCGCTGGATTTCGCACTGTGGAAGAGTGCCAAACCCGGTGAACCATCCTGGGAAAGCCCCTGGGGTCTCGGACGCCCGGGTTGGCATATCGAATGCTCTGCCATGAGCATGGCACATTTAGGTGAACAGATCGATATCCATGGTGGCGGCAATGACCTGGTCTTCCCGCATCATGAGAATGAGATCGCCCAGTCTGAAGCGTTGACTAATCGCTCTTTTGCTACATATTGGATGCATAACGGTATGCTGCAGTTCAGTGGTGAAAAGATGTCGAAATCCTTGGGTAATTTGATCACCATTGAAGATTTTCTCACTGATCACTCGGGGGATGTGCTGCGCATGATGGTGCTCAATTCAGGCTATCGCAGCCCGCTGACTTTCAATGATGAAGTGATCGATCAAGCCCAAAAAGGGCTGGAACGTTTGCAATCAGGGATAAAAGAAGCCCAACCGGGTGCTGAAGGCGCACCTGCTGGCAGTCTGAAAGCCCTGGCGGCTCAAGCTGAAGCAACGCATGCGGGTTTTGAAACCTGCATGGATGATGATTTTAATTCTGCTGGAGCGTTGGGGAATTTATTCGACCTGGTACGTGTCATCAATCAAGCACGAGCGGATGGTGCCACGAATGAAGAATTACAGGCTGCCCAGGCAGAACTAACCGAAATAACCGGTGTGCTCGGGTTGCGATTAAAAGCAACGCAGCAAGGGCAGGGTGCAGATGCGTTCATCAGTATGTTAGTTGTTTTGCGAACTGAACTGCGCACGAAAAAAGAATGGGCGCTTTCTGACCGTATTCGTGATGAATTGGCAGAACAGGGTGTGATCGTAGAAGATTCTGCAAAAGGCAGTACCTGGCACTGGAAATGAGAGAATGGATCACAGGTAGAAACCCGGTGTATGAAACTCTGCGCGTGAGCAAGCGCGAGATCTTTCGCCTATGGCTGGCTGAAGGAAATCAGGAACAAAGCGGGCATCTGAATGATCTGATACAGTTGGCGAAACAAAAAAAAATTAATATTGAGCGTGTCCCAAAAAGTAAGCTTACCGAGATCTACGCCAATCATCAGGGCGTGGCACTGCAGGTGGGCGGTTATCGGTATGCCAGCCTGCCGGAAATGCTGGCTCTGGTGAAAGAGCGCACGGAAAACCCCTTTATTTTATTACTCGATCTAATTCAAGACCCGCAAAATCTGGGTACCTTGCTGCGCAGCGCTGAAAGTTTTGGTGTGCAGGGGGTGATCATCCCCTCCAGCCGGGCAGCAGAAGTGACCCCGGCGGTGGTGAATGTCTCCTCCGGTGCATGCGAACATCTGCTCATCGCGCAGATGAACCTCGCCCAGGCAATTGATGTTTTAAAAGAAGCAGGCGCCTGGATCTATGGCTTGGAATTTTCAGAACAAGCAGTTCCCATCGAAAATGTGGATTTTAAAGGTGGGGTGGGGCTGGTGGTTGGCTCGGAAGGCAGCGGATTACGCAGTTTGGTGCGCAGTAAATGCGATCAAATGGTCTGCCTGCCGCGGCTGGGAAAAGTTGATTCTCTCAACGCAGCCACAGCAGGATCCATTGCTTTATATGTGATTCAGAATGTGCGTATGAAAAAGCTATAACAGCCAGTCACCGGTTTGCACCAGCCAGGCGATCCACAAGCCGATCATGATCATCCCGATCAAAAAGCGTACTAAAAATGAACATCCGAAACCTTTCAACATCTCGCCTGTCGATTTCAGTGCGATCTTTGAATCTTTCAAACGGATGATCTCCAGTACAAATATGACAACTGCAGCCGCGATCACACCTCCAAATGGTGGGAAAGCTAAACTGCCGATCACAGCCGCCAGTACGGTAGCCAATGTGGTGATCCAGGGTGCACCACCTTTGCGTGCACCAGCCCCCATCAGCAGATTATCGACCACATTACCCAGCAACATTAACCCGGTGATAATACCCATAAAGACGCCGGCTGGTTTTTCAAAACCAACCACCAGACCATAAACGAATGCCGCCAGCCAGATGAAAGTAATACCCGGGATGCCGGGGATGATAAGGGCGATGAGACTGACCAGCATTACAAGGGCAACCACGATCTGCAAAGCTGCCAGAGTGCCGGTCGTCAGATTTCCCCTTGTTCCAAAGATATCTGCGCTCCATGTTTTCACTTCGGCACAGCCTGAAAGAGAAAGTACTGCCAGGGTTGACAGTAAAATTAACAAGACGGCTTTAAAGGTTGGTCGCATGAAATTCTCCTCGATTTTCTAATTCTATCCATATACGCAAATTACTTGATCTCGGTTGCGCCGCCCATCCAGGGTAACAGCACTTCCGGAATATGGATGCTGCCATCTGCCTGCTGATAATTCTCTAAAACAGCGATGAGGGTGCGCGGCATGCCTAACCCGGAACCATTCAGGGTATGCAAGAAATCCTTGTGCCCATCTGCATCCTTATATTTAATGTTGGCACGGCGAGCCTGGAAGCTGCCCACATTCGAGATGGAAGAGACCTCCAGCCATTCCTGGCAGCCGGGTGCCCAGATCTCAATATCGTATCCGATGCAGGCATTAAAACTGATATCCCCGGTGCAAAGCTGGAGAATGCGGTAGGTGAGCCCTAATTGCTTACAGGTTTCTTCAGCATCTGCCACCATGCGCTCAAATTCATGCATCGAATCTTCTGGTTTGCAGTAGGTATACATTTCTACTTTATCAAATTGATGGCCGCGTTTGATACCGCGCACATCCCGCCCGGCGCTCATCTTTTCGCGGCGAAAGCAGGGAGTATAGGCAGTGTAGCGTAGCGGTAGATCCTGCGTGTCGATGAATTCATCCATGTGCAGCCCGGTTAGGGGTACTTCAGCGGTGGGTACCATGTATAGATCTTCTTCATGGTCCTTGTACAAGTTATCTGCAAATTTGGGGAGCTGCCCGGCAGCGAAGAGCGTGGCGCCTTTCACCATGAAAGGAGTATATTTTTCAAGATAACCCTGCCTGATATGCAGGTCGAGCATAAAAGCGATCAGCGCACGCTGCAAGCGAGCGCCCAATCCGCTTAATATATAAAAACGCGAGCCGGTGATCTTCACACCACGTTCAAAATCGAGAATGCCTAGCTTTTCGCCCAGTTCCCAATGGGGCAGCGGTTCAAAATCGAATGCAGGCTTTTCACCCACGGTTTTTAAAACTACATTCTCGCTCTCGTCCTTGCCAACCGGCACCTGAGGCAGGGGAATGTTGGGAATGGTCATAATAAGCTGCCGTTGTTTCTCTTCAATAGTACGGATGGTGTCATCCAGAGAGGTAATGGAATCCGAAACCACCTTCATTGCAGCAATTTTTGCTTCACGTTCGCTCTTTTCTTTGATTGTGCCGATCTCACGCGATACGGTATTGCGTTCAGCTTTGAGGGTTTCCACTTTCTGCAGCAGTTCGCGGCGTTGTTCATCAATAGCAAGCAATTCATCCACCACAGAAGGGTCGAGATTGCGTTTCTGCATCCCTTCTTTGACGGTTTGTGGTTCTTCACGAATCAGTCTGATATCGATCATGCCTTTTCTCCTTGGTTTTAATAGAAAAACCCCTCTTCCTGCAGGACGAGGGGGCGCTCGTGGTGCCACCTGCTTTTGCCGGTGAAAACCGACCTCTTTGGGCGATAACGGTTGCCTCCGTCCCTCTTACGATGCATGTTTGCATCCCTGCGAAGGAAGCCGGCTCTTCAAGAGCCGCCGGTTTGGATGACCGGGCTGGCTTGTGATCTTGCCCAGATTATACAATTCCGCACAAAGATGTCAAGGGAGTGTGAGAACGGTATATAATTTTGACAATATGGATGAACAGACTCTTATACAAGCCGCGAAA
>DHHD01000060.1:17269-17500 GCA_002403105.1 Anaerolineaceae bacterium UBA4781
CAACGCAGCAGGCTTTTGTGTCGGCGTATCAAAAGATCCATACCTTCAAGGGTGGATCCTTCAAAGCCTGGATCCTGCGTATTGTGACCAATAAATGCTATGACCTGCTGCGCAGCGAGCAGCGCCATCCCACCCAATCCATTGATGGGGCAGCGGACGATGCGGATGCAGATATGGAAAGCGCGCTTTATATGCGTGATGAAACGCCTTTGCCTGAAGAACAAATGCTGC
>DHHD01000016.1 GCA_002403105.1 Anaerolineaceae bacterium UBA4781
AAAAAGTACAAGCAGGTGCTGGATATTCTGAAAGAGATCTTTAACACGAACGGAGATATTTTTCTTATGGTTGGGTCAGGGACATCTGCCATTGATACGGCCATCGGCAGTTGTCTGCAAACCGGAGAACGAATATTAATAGGAAACAATGGATACTTTGGAGAGCGTTTGGTTTCCATAGCGCAGCATAATGGTTTGGATGTGGTTGAAGTGAAAGCTGAGTGGGGCAAAGAACTTGATCCGGAAGCGATCAAGAGAGCCCTGCAAGGGGAACCATCTATCAAAGCTGTTGCGGTAGTGCACGGTGAAACATCCACCACGGTTTTAAATCCGATCCAAACCATTGGACCGATCGTACGAGAAGAAGGAAGATTGTTCATCGTGGATGCCGTTTCCACCCTGGGAGGCGTTCCATTTGAAATGGATGCATGGTGCATTGATGCCTGTGCTACCGCTACTCAAAAATGCCTGGGGTCGCCTCCGGGATTAGGTCCTATTGCTCTTAATGAACGCGCCTGGAAAAGTATTGATCGATTAAAAATAGGTCAACATGGCTGGTTTACTGATCTGCGCATCTGGCGCAAGTTTGAGCAAGAATGGGGTGATTGGCACCCCACACCGGTGACTATGGCGACGAATAATGTCAATGCTCTGCTGGTTTCACTGACACAACTGAAGGATGAAGGAATTCCTGCGCGGATGGAGCGCTATCGCCAATTGGCTTTGCAGTTGCGAGCAGGCATGCGGAAAGCTGACATGATGCCATTCACGCCCGATGAAGCATTAAATCCGGTTCTTACTGCCGGGTATGCTCCAGCAGGAGTTGACAGTGCAGAGATCGTACAATTCTTACTCAAGGAATATGCCATTCAAATCTCCGGTGGGTTGGGGACATTAAAACCGATCATTTTCCGCATCGGGCATATGTCTCCGATCATGTCAAAGGAAGATATCGCACTGGTTTGTGATGCATTGATGGCATTCCATAAATAAAAATTGAATGATGAAAAATTGAAGAACCGGAGATCAAATTCCGGTTCTTTTTTTAAAAATCAGTCTATAATTAAACCACTATATTCGTTCCGGAAGGAGGAAACTATGGCAAACGTTATATTTGAGCATGTGGTCAAAAAATTTGGTGACGTTGTCGCAGTGAACGATCTCAGTTTTGTTTTGGAAGACAAGGAATTCCTGGTTTTAGTCGGACCTTCGGGGTGCGGCAAAACCACCGCTTTGCGTTGTTTGGCGGGACTGGAAGAAGTTTCATCGGGGGAAATAAAGATCGATAACAAGGTGGTAAATGATATTCCACCCAAAGATCGTGATATCGCGATGGTGTTCCAATCTTATGCACTCTATCCACACATGACCGTATTTGATAACATGGCTTTTGGTTTGAAATTGCGCAAAGTACCAAAAGATGAGATCAAACGCAAAGTGGATGTAGCTGCGAAAGTTCTGAACATCGAAAATCTCATGAAGCGAAAACCGAAAGAATTATCAGGTGGTCAAAGACAGCGTGTTGCTGTTGGGCGCGCCATCGTGCGCGAACCAAAAGTTTTCCTCTTTGACGAACCCCTTTCAAATCTGGACGCGAAATTACGTGTGCAGATGAGAACTGAAATCACCAAACTGCACCAGCGATTGCAGACTACCTTCATCTATGTCACGCATGACCAGATGGAAGCCATGACCATGGGAACACGGATCGCGGTCTTGAACCTTGGCGTTTTGCAGCAGATCGACACCCCACAAACCCTGTATGACAAACCTAAAAATCTATTTGTGGCCGGATTCATCGGTTCTCCAGCGATGAACTTTTTCAATGGAAAAATTGAAAAGAAAGACAGCAAGCTGGTTATCAAGGCAGATGGTTTTGAGGTGGAAATTCCGAAAGAAAAGAACAAGACCTATGAATATCTGGAGGGAAAGAAAGTCATTTTCGGTATTCGCCCTGAAGATATTCATAACCCTGAATTTCTACCAGCCGGCATCAAACCAGCGCTCATCAAGAGCATTGTGGATGTGACGGAATTAATGGGGAATGAAATCTTCCTGCATCTCAAACCAAGAGAAAATGATCCGGTGTATGTGGCTCGTGTCGATCCACGCACCCGTGTGCAGGTTGGGGAAGAGGTCAAGATCGCTTTTAATATGGAAAATATCCATATTTTCGACCCATCCAAAAATCCGGAAAATCCTATCGCCATCCGATAGATTGACGTAACGTACAAAACTCGAGAAGAGGTGGTTCGATCACACCTCTTCTTTGTTTTTATACCTCTTCAACAACGATCCACAGGAAAAATATAAAAAGAATGCAAGCGTAATACTGATGACTCCAATGGTTATAAAAACATTTACCCAGAAAGGAGTCGGAAACAGGCGAATTAAAGAATCATCTGTGTAAAATAACCATGTATCCCCTTCAAAAAATATTGAATGAAAAGCAGTGAAAAGCTGGTTGAAATCCAAGGATACGCCGAGAAGAACAAGCAGAATAAACAAGAAAATGAGCATCCCTGCTGATTTTCCAGCCTGGTCCAATGTTTTTCTCCAATCCAGCTTGATCGCCAGAAAGATTCCCACCAGCATGATCCCGATGCTGATATACCATACCCGCAGAACGATCACGGTGAGATCACGGACATCCTGCATATGGCTGAACTCTCTCTGATTGAAAAGTGGTTTGCCATCGGGTGTGGTGATGGCTTGAAACTCAGCATCGGTAAGTTTTCCGATCAGGTAATCAACGGATTGATAAGCAAATTCGGAGCGTATATCCTTTGTAAAGCCGAATTTATCCATGGGGAATCCGGGTAAATCGTATTCGAGATCGATAAAGAGAGGGGTCAAACAAAAGCGGATCCCTCCGATGAGGATCAC
>DHHD01000089.1:0-3833 GCA_002403105.1 Anaerolineaceae bacterium UBA4781
TTCCAGAATATACCTGGCGGTGGAGGAGACCAGAATTCGCATGGTATCAACGATCGGCATATTGGGGAGTACAAGATCAAGCAGCTGCAGATCAGTGCAGGCTAAAAGGATGCATTCAATATCCACAAAAGACTGCATTATTTCTAAAAGCTGATCACGATCATTTTTGTCACCCTTTGCATTCACGAGATGAAATACGATCTGATCGAGCATACCTTGTTGCGAAGCGTTGGGTGTTTTGCAGAAAATTTCATGTTCAGCCAATTCTTTTTCATATAATCGATGCCGCGCGGTCATGGCGGTGGAAAGGATACCTACGCGAGAAATACCTTCTTGAGAAAGGAAAGTGGCTGATTCATGGATGATACTGAGCACCGGGATATTCACACCGGTGCGCAGCGATTCGATATGGATGTGAAGGGAATTGCAGGGCATCACAATAAAATCAGCACCTGCTTTCTCCAATCTTTGTGCTTCAGTGATCAGATATGGAAGGTAATCTTCCACCCCTTCATTCTTTAAAATTGCAGTATTCTCAATTTGAAAGGGCAGCGGGACGCTGGAAATAAGGATATGCGGTTTGACAATGGGATTCGATCTTTGGCAGGTGAAGAAAACCGTTTCGTAGAAACGAGCTGTCGTTTGTGGTCCAAAACCGCCGATGATACCTGCTGTTTTCATGGTTAGTTTCCAAACTTTTCGGTATAAAAGCAAATTCGAACCAGCTTTCTAAAGCCATCGGCTCGAATTTGGATTAAATGGTGGAGATGGCGGGAATCGAACCCGCGTCCGAAAGAATAGAGCCGCGAACATCTACGAGCGTAGGTGATTGTTTCTCTCGTTGAAGGCAGGTAAATCACCCAACCAAACCTCCAACCAGCCACTCGGACCCGAGAGTCCGCTTACGCTTGGAGCGCGGCCATCCAGGCGGCACTCCGGTCTTGTGACGTCTGCTCCATCTCCGACCGGAGAACGGGATGGGCAAACGTGGTCTAACTAGAGACCATGAACTCTATTCAACTGCTTACGCAGCTAAAGGAAGAGTTGCATAATTTGTGCGATTGGCACTTGTTGTTTGTACTGATTTCATGAGGTCGGTACCTCTCAGCTCGCAGTTCGGGTTCAGCCTCCTCCGTCGAAGCCTATCATCCCCGATTACAAATGTTATTATACCGGAAAAGTATTAATAAATCGTAAAATTCTTCATAATCATTGACTTTTTGGCATAAAACATGCAATATTAATAGTATGATCATAGGAATAGATATTTCAGAAAAAAATAGTGTGACAGCCTGGTCGGAGATTGCGAAAAACCAAGTGCAGTTTGCATATTTGAAATGCACAGATGGAATAACCAGTACTGTCGCAAACTATACCAGTGACAAAAAGAACGCCAAACAAAACGGAATCCTCGCTGGCGCATATCACTGGTTGAATCCAAAGCAGGAAGCTGCGGCACAGGTTGATTATTTCATCAAAAATGCATCGATAACTGATGAAGATCTGCCGCCGGTGGTCTGCCTGGAATTGTATACAACTTCCAAAGCGATCCTTGAACCAAAGTTAAAAACTTTCTTGGAAACAGTAGAAACCCGCTGTGGAAAACGTCCAATTATCTACACTTCTGCAACGTATTGGAAAAAATATCTGGCTGGCATTGAATGGTCTTGCGAATATCCCTTATGGATCGACGCGCCTGGTGTTATTTGGCCGGCGCAGCTTTTCCCATGGGCGGGTTGGACGATTTGGCAGTTTTCATACCAGGTAAAGATTCCCGGTGTCAGCGGTGTCCCAGGCTTAAATTGGTTCAATGGCAGTAAGGAAGACCTGCAAACGTTTGCAAAAGCAGGATTGGTGAAGAGGTGAACTATGATTCCAGGAATTGATGTATCCCATTGGCAGAGTGAGATCGACTGGGCAAAAGTGAAAGCGGCTGGAGTAAAATTCGCTTTCATAAAAGTTTCTGAATTTCCTCTTAATAAGATCACCATGTATGTGGATGATAAATTTGAATACAACCGCAAGGGCGCTGAAGCGAATGGTATTTATTGGGGCGCATACCATTTCTTTCGCACTCATATCGATCCCATCATTCAAGCAGAAGCATTCTGTAAACAGGTAGGCAGTGTCACCAGTTTACCGCTGGTGCTTGATCTTGAAGTCGCCGGTTGTAAAGGATCAAAGTTGGTACGCAAGGTAAAAAGTTTTGTAGAAACCGTGACCAGCGTGAGTGGGCGAAAACCGATCATCTATACCAGCGGTGGTTTTTGGCGACCATATATGACCTACGAAAAATTGACGGATGTCGATTGGGCTGTGGAGTATCCCTTATGGATGGCACGCTATACCAGCCAGTGGCCGGGTAATATCTATCCATGGAGTGGATGGGATTTCTGGCAGTATTCGGATAAAGGGCGCATTCCAGGAATAAAAACTTACGTTGATCTGAACTGGTTTGCCGGATCGCTGAAAGATCTCCAAACGCGTTTCTTACCTCAAAAAGGTACCTCAAAAGAAATATTTGAAGAGGTTGATGAGGAAATGGATCAACCAATTCACCTTGCAAGCGAATTGAAAAACACGATAGAAACTGAACCGATCAGAAACAACGAATTAGAAGGAATGCACATTCTGAACGAAGAAAAAGTTCCCGCACCCCTTCAAAATGTGAAAACGGAAACCATCCATACTGCGAGTGATAAACCTTCTTTCCTGTCATTTCTGCATGGTAAATTCAACAAAAAAAATAAGGAACCAGCCGACCCGGAACGATCTCAGGAATGGATAGAGGATGTAGTGTATCGCGATAAAAAGCAAAATTAATTCATAAAGACCAGAGGCAAAGAACCTCTGGTTTTTTATTACAGCTTTATTGAAGACTGGCTGGATGTGATGAACAATGAGCTGCGATCCTCACTTCAAAAGTGGGGTTCGCTGTTTTTGAGCAAATCTGACCTTCCCAATAAAAAACCTATCTGCACGAATTACTGGTCATCGTTGATGACTTGAAGCGATAAGGTATGCTTGAGATCCCACAGGTTTTGGGAAAGTGAAACATGATAATTATGAGGCATGACCAACCGCTTCACTCCCGGATAAAGGTCCTGCATATCTTTTTCACGCGTATCTCGAATTTGCTGCAAAGAGGGAAAATCGTAGACAAGTTGACCATCCACTACTATATCTTCGAGCAGAGGCGTTATTTTTGATAATTGAGAGATCGCTAATGTGCGCGATTTGTTATGGTCAAAAGGATGATGCAGGCAAATGGCTTGTTCCTTTGCCGGTTCTTCTTCGTCTAAAGCCACGAGATCAGCGATCGCTTTTTCGCGCAGGTCATACAGACGCCAAACTCGTTTCTTGCCGGGATTCAGCGTTTTCACCGGTGATTCGGAGATCTTCATAGCTGGATTCCAGGATTTTCCATCATTCACAGCTACCAGTTTATATACACCATCCAATGCCGGGTCGCCAGCGGAAGTGATCATACGAGTTCCCACCCCGTAGGATAAACGATTGACCAGGGCATCCGCATCAACTCCATAGCGACCGGCTTCTTCACGCACCTGGGTAATGATCTGCCAGATCACCAGCTCATCCAATTGATTGGAAAGAACGATATGCGCGTCTTTGAAACCAGCTTCATCCAACATTTTCGCGGCTTGAATGCTTAGGTATGCCAGGTCTCCCGAATCAAGACGAATGCCGATCGGTGTGTGCCCTTTGGCTTTTAATTCTTCAAAAACTTTTATTGCATTGGGAATACCACTCTCAAGAGTACTGAGCGTATCCACCAGGAGAATACAATTATCAGGGTATTCTGCAGCATAAGC
>DHHD01000089.1:3959-5144 GCA_002403105.1 Anaerolineaceae bacterium UBA4781
TCCTGCGCACGGCGCAACCCAAATTCCATCACCATTTGCCCATGGCAGCTCTCGTGAATACGAGAAGCCTTGGTGGCAATGAGTGTTTGGTAATTAAGATGATTAAGAAGAGATGATTCAAGCAACTGTGCTTGAATGATGGGTCCTTCTACAACAGCAATGGGAACATTGGGGTGAATGACGCGCCCTTCAGGGATCGCTCGTAAATTGATGTGTGAAAAGGGCTGGTCGTTTTCAAGCCATGTTAAAAAATCATTGGCAAAAAGGGCGTCACCACGGGCATTCTTTAAACCGGAAAGATAAGCAATCTCGTCTTTTCCAAATTTGGCGTTGCGCAGCCAATCGAGGAACCATTCCAAACCGGCGTTGATGCAATAACCAGCCTGATGGGAACCATAATCAGGATAACTGCGAAAATAATAATCGAATTGGGCGCGTGTTTCCCGCATGCCATTGCGAAAATAAATCTGTGACATGGTTAACTGATAAAGATCAGTAAAAAGGATACCTGTGGATAAATCTTTTTCTTTTTGATTCATTTTTCATCTCTTTTTAGTATTATCGATATCAGGATTATAAAACAAGAAAAGGGCTTTGGTAGAGAAAAGCCCTTTTCCGGATCGCACTGGTTTTTTGTTCCAGTGGTAGATCAACAACTATTTAACCAACTTTTGCCTATCATATACAGTAGGTTATTTCCAACTGCTCATGATTCAGTTTGTGGTTCATTTTCTTTCAAATATTGTTTATGCCAGACCGGTTCAGTCATTGCATTGTTTGCCTTACCATACTCGATCATGCCTTTCATATAATCCTTATCCAGTAGGGCATCGCGAGCCGGTTCGTTTTCAGGATCAGGTTCTGTATCAACCACGATCTGACGAAACACATCATGGTGATCGCGGATGAAACAGGGGTTGAGCATATTTCCACGATGCCCATTACCCTTCAGATAATCACCCTGCCAGGATCGAATGCGCTCAAAGAAAGTCTCTTCCCAAACATCTGCGATGTTCTTCCCTTGCCTGTATGAGTCGTTCAAATTGACCGGTGAATAGGGCACGAAAACGCAGGGCATCACTTTTCCATCCCAGTTAATATACAGGTATCCACCTCCGGTGCTGCGACCGCCTGCCAGACAACCCTCCACCAGCGTGCCATGATTCCAGAAATCGGCAAGGAACA
>DHHD01000089.1:5350-5540 GCA_002403105.1 Anaerolineaceae bacterium UBA4781
TTTCACGCCAACCCTCAATGGAAATCGCCGGAGAGAAATTTCCCATTTTTGACATGCGTTCGGCTTTCTTGTCATTAATGAGAAGACTGTTGGTATATGCCATGAAGAACATATCATCATGTTTGGCGACCATATCCAGCAGATCTTTTCCATCATCTTTATATACGAAGGGTTCACCACCGCTGATCAC
>DHHD01000043.1:0-4990 GCA_002403105.1 Anaerolineaceae bacterium UBA4781
TAGCCATCCATGGAATTGGTTTTACAACAGGGTCTTTTTCAAGGATATCTGGAAGTTTTAGGGAATAATGTACTGTGCACAATGATGGGTACAAAAATGCCTTCAGTTCTTGTTGAAAACAAGATAAAAACCTTCACCGAACCACTGGATCCCGATTTCTTTGAATTGTTCGATAAAACACTGAAGATAAAATACGGAAAATTGGGATCTGAAGGAATCGCCCGCTCTGCTGGAAGATTGGCTTTCAAGGGTTACAAAGATGACATTCCCGTGCTCGTAGAACGTGGATCCATTGAAAACCGCCTTCTGCCGTTCTCTGAAAAGATCAATGGGGCACTGCAGGACCTTTTGAAGGAACTCAATACACACGCTTTCACTGTGCTGAAGATGGAAAGAGTTATCAAAGATAACACCTGGCTGTATCAAGGTCATTTCTGCTTTCCCAAAGGTATGTTTCTGCAGGTGGGGGATCAACAATTCTTCATCGGAATGCTCGAAAGTATGCTGGAATGGATGGATAGCCGCCACGGCTTTCAGATTGATCAAAAAACCAGCCCCCAGGAGCATCAATCAGGGAAAATTGATCTTCTGATCTCGGTAAAAAGATACGATTAAGAATGGATTTGACAGATCAGTGCATGTTGCCTATACTTAGATTGAAATAATTAATGGAACAGATCCGGGGAGCCGTACAGCGGCTGAGAGGAAGAGCAAAATCTTCGACCCGTAAAACCTGATCCGGTCAATACCGGCGGAGGGAGAACTTAAAAAATCAAATCTCCCTCGCCCATCGAGGGATTTTTTTATGAATAGAGCAGTGATCTTTGCTAATGGAATCGTCAGGGATTATTCCCTCATTCTTCCCTGTTTGCAATCACGTGATTTTATCATGGCGGCAGATGGCGGACTGAAGCATATCCATCGTTTGAAGTTAAAGCCAGCGCTGGTCATCGGCGACCTGGATTCCATATCCGCTTCCGATCTGGATATTGCTGAATTTCAGCAGACCGAGATCGTGCGCTTTGACAAGGATAAGAATGAGACCGACCTGGAGCTAGCAATTCGCGCAGCCATAGATCGAGGATACCGGGAAATTTTAATCGTGGCGGGTTTGGGTGGCAGGCTTGACCAAACCATGGCAAATCTTCTTCTTATTCTGCACCCCGATTTTCAAAAATGCACGATTACCTTTGATGATGGCGTTGAAGAAGTCTACCTGGTTAGAGGAATGTGTGAAATACAGGGAAACCCGGGTGATATTGTGTCCCTCATCCCACTACAGGGAAATTGCGAGGGAGTTCAGACGAATAAACTAAAATATCCCCTTCAGGATGAAACACTCATTCAATTTAAAACGCGCGGTATCAGCAATGTGATGACTGCAACCCAGGCCACCGTCTCCATATCCAAAGGGACTGCGTTCTGCATCCATACCCGTAAAAGTCTGTAAAGGAGAAAAATGAAAAAACAAATTTTTGGAACCACACTGGCAGTTGCATTGCTTGTCCTTCTTGGCTTAAGCGCCTGTCAAGAAGAAACCACAATCACCAATGAAGTACGCACATTAACTGTGTTAACGCACGATTCCTTTGCGATCAGTGAAAATGTGATCGCTCAGTTTGAAGCAGACAACAATGTAAAGGTTGATTTTATATTGAGCGGAGACACTGGCAGTGCTTTGAACAAGGTCATTCTTACCAAAGACGCACCTCTCGGCGATGTTTTTTATGGGGTCGATAATACTTTTCTCTCCAGGGCATTAGAAGAGAATATTTTTGAATCCTACGATTCTCCATTTCTGGTTGAGATTCCGGAGCAATTCAAATTGGATGACCAAAATCGTGCACTTCCAGTGGATTATGGGGACGTCTGTATTAACTACGACAAAGCCTATTTTGCAGCCAATGCTTTGACTGTTCCCCAAAGTCTGGATGATCTCTTGAAACCGGAATATGAAGGATTGTTGGTCATGGAGAATCCAGCGATTTCTTCCCCCGGTCTGGCTTTCTTGCTGGCCAGCATTGCACAATATGGAGAAGAAGGGTATTTGTCTTACTGGCAGCAGCTTAGAGAGAACGGATTGGTGGTGGTAAATGACTGGAGCACCGCTTATTACACAAATTTCTCTGCTTCTTCAGGAAAAGGTCCTCAGCCTATGGTTGTTTCGTATGCCACCAGCCCAGCCGCAGAAGTGATCTATGCTGCTGAACCTCTGGATGAAGCTCCTACAGCATCCATCATTGGTGAAAATACCTGCTTCCGGCAAATCGAATTTGTGGGCATTATCAAAAACACCCCCAATCGCGACCTGGCAGAGAAATTTGTCGATTATATGTTGAGCGTTCCTTTCCAGGAAGACATTCCAATGAATATGTTCGTCCTTCCGGTGAATAGCAATGCACAGCTCCCTGAAGAATTTGTCAAGTTTATCCAGATACCGGATGCCCCTGCAACACTGTCTTTTGAAACCATTACAGCCTCCCGTGAAAGTTGGATCGAAGCCTGGCAGGAAGTTGTGCTGAAGTAGGAAATCACTGATGCGTTTCACCAGGCGGCAGGTTTTCTTCTTTCTTGGGTTCATCCCACTTCTTTTTTTAGCAGCCTTCTATGTGCTGCCGCTGGGTGTTGTATTTCAAAAAGCGCTGGAGGGATTTCAGAATTCTTTTCTTAATAATGGATTATTGAGAAAGATCGGCGAACCGCTGGTTTTCACTGTTTACCAGGCAGGGCTTTCGGTAATTCTAACCGTTCTGGTAGGGTTCCCGATCGCATATGTGTTTTCTCACTTTGAATTCAAGAGCAAGGGGTTTTTCCGAACCGTGGTCACTTTACCGTTCATCCTGCCCACTGTGGTTGTGGCAGCCGCTTTCAACAGTTTGCTGGGTTCCAGTGGATGGATCAATCTGTTAATGATGCGATTTTTCAACCTCGAAAGCCCTCCAATTCAGATCATGAATAGCCTGGGAATCATCCTCCTGGCACATGTTTTTTATAACACATCGGTGTTTGTTCGGGTTGTGGGAGCAGCCTGGGCTCAATTGGAAACAGAGCAGGAACAAGCTGCCAGTACGCTGGGTGCAACAACCTGGCAACGTTTCTGGTTGATCACGCTTCCCCTTTTAAAACGATCCATCATATCCGCAGTGTTGATGGTGTTCCTATTTGATTTCACCAGTTTTGGAGTCATTCTATTATTGGGTGGACCTGCATTCACAACTCTGGAAGTGGAGATCTATCTGCAAACCACTCAGATGCTTAATCTCCCGCTGGCAGGTATCTTGAGTGTGGTGCAGATGGCGATCACTCTCTTAATATCCTGGTTCATGCTGCGAGATACTCGTACAGGCATGGTAACTTTTTTACCTGATATCAAGAATGAGCGTTTGCAGCACCCATCGCATACAAAGCAGAAGATTTTTCTAGGGATATTGTTGATTTTCCTACTCCTCTTCTTTGTGCTGCCTGAAATCAGCTTACTGGCTCGTTCATTACTTATTGTGGATATAGATAGCGCTGTTGGTGGTACATTCAATGTAAAATTCACGCTAGATTTCTACAAAGAGCTCTTTCAAAATACACGGGATTCTCTTTTTTATATATCTCCTTTTGAAGCACTGAAAAATTCTATTTCTTATGCGCTTTCAACAACCGTCAGTGCAATTACTTTGGGTATCATAGCCGCATATGGACTATTGAACTTTCATAAGGTCAAGATATTGCGCGCATTGGTGGTCCTGCCATTGGGAACTTCTTCTGTAACTTTAGGCTTAGGGTTTTTACTGGCATTCAACCGTTTGGCTTTTTTTAAGCAATTTCCGCAGGTTTTAATACCCATTGCACACACGCTGGTAGCCTTGCCGGTGGTGATCAATACCCTCTACCCGGCTTTTTCTGCCATACCTGAAAACTTGCGGGCAGCTGCCGGAAACTTGGGAGCATCCCCAATAAAAATATTACAAAAGATCGACCTTCCCCTTATCCGTCGCTCTCTGCTGGTGGGTGCTCTCTATGCGTTCATCCTTTCCCTGGGTGAATTTGGCGCAACTTCTTTTCTTACCCGCCCGGAATATCCAACCATGCCAGTAGCGATCTACCGCTATCTCAACCTGCCAGGCACTTTGAATTATGGGCAGACAATGGCGATGGCTTGTATTTTATTAGTCGTCTGTACACTCTCCATGCTCGTGATGGAACGGTTTATGCTAAAGGATAAAAAATCATGAAAAATCCTTGTTTATCCATTCGTTCAGTAAAGAAAGATTATGAAGGAATTCCCCTACTGGATGGAATTGACTTTGATCTGCATGAAAAAGAAACGCTGTGCCTGCTTGGCCCCTCAGGCAGTGGAAAAAGCACATTATTACGAATCATCGCTGGTTTGGAAAATGCAAATGTGGGCAGTGTTCTCTGGCATGAAAAAGATATTTCCAATCTGCCGGTGGAAAAACGTAATTTCGGCTTGATGTTTCAGGATTATGCTCTCTTCCCTCATATGAGCGTTACAGAAAATATCGCTTTTGGGCCACGTATGCATGGGTGGAAGAAAGAAGCGATTCGGGAACGTGTTGCACAAACTTTGCAGATCGTTAGAATGGAGAAATTCGCTGACCGTCGCGTGGTTGATCTTTCGGGTGGAGAAAAACAGCGGGTTGCATTGGCACGTACAATAGCATCTAACCCTGAGCTGTTGATGCTGGATGAACCTCTCGGAGCGTTGGATAAGGCGCTGCGGGAGGAATTAGGTCAGGTACTGCATGAAATTCTCAACGAACTACAGATCCCAACGATTTACGTTACCCATGACCAAGAAGAAGCATTTACAGTGGGAGATAGCGTGGCAGTGTTGAATTTTGGCAAGATCCTGCAGATAGGAATGCCAGAAGAAATTTATAAAGCTCCCACCTCACTATGGATCGCCGGATTTCTCGGCTTTTCCAATCAAATTCCCGCAAAAGTAATTGGTTTGGATCCACTGCTGGTTGATTCAAGT
>DHHD01000043.1:5135-9549 GCA_002403105.1 Anaerolineaceae bacterium UBA4781
TGTCAAGAGAATTAGGACAGAAAATATTCTTGAAAATTCCACAATCATCAATATTGAGTTACCCCGCCCATGCATAAACCGGTCACGATCATAAAAAGAAATGAACGCGGTGAGCCTGTGTTTCAATATCAGGGTGAAATATATCAACGCACAGAAAAGGGATTGTTGGTCTCAGCAATCTTTGGACTTTCAAAAGTCGTAGAACAGGATATCACCTTTCTAAAAGGTGATCTATTTGAGGAATGCTACCTTTTTAATAAATGGTTCAACATTTATCAAGTCCACATTGGCTGCTCAGACCAAGTCAAAGCCTGGTATTGCAATATCTGCCGTCCCATGCTCTTTCAGGATGACCGTATTGAATTTGATGACCTGGCTTTGGACCTGCTGGTCTATCCGGATGGCAGACAGTGCATCCTCGATAGAGATGAATTTCGTGCATTACGCATTGATGGGCATGAACGGCGTATGGCTCTGGAGGGGCTGGAAGAATTACAGGGATTGATCAAAGCATCCGGGGTTCCGAATCTTGAAAAATTACTGTAATTACTCAATTGCTGGTGAGAGGACGAATGATAAAGCGCCAGATAATCCATACGACGAAAGCGATGACAACAACAACAACAGTGATCGGGGCAGCAATAGCAAGCACCGATACCCCGGTTGAAGTAGCATCTTCCAGAATGCTGACTGGAGTATTTCCGACTCCCGCTGTTCCCGCCGTGACCGCTGGGCGTATGGCTGCCGTTTTAACCAGGTTAACACTTCCAGCGACAGCCAGCCCGAGTGCCAGAGCAAGAACAGGATGAACATCCGTGATAACATTGGCGCTGGCTGCAAACACGATGGCGCCTGCCGTAGGGCGTACCAGACTTTGGACAGCATCGTTGATATGATTGACAACAGGAATTTTATCCAGAACGGTTTCAACCAGGATCAATAGGGTGAGCAAGCCTATGATCCACCAGCTGGTGAGTGCATCCCATGGTTCATCCAAATGAATAAGGTTGGTGAATTTTGCTAATAAAGCTGTGACCAATAATGGAATATAAGCGTTCAGTCCAGCGCTGGCTGATAATCCAAATCCGGAAAATATCTGAAGTAAAGCAGTCATAAATGAATCTCCTCTATTTTATTAATCATAACGGAAAGATTGAGAAATTGGTAAACCGCATTCTTAAATTTGCCATGAAGATGATTTGAAAAATGGCGACACCAAAGCCCAGCATGAGCGGGATCAACGCATCCCATGCGTTTAGATAAATACCTTCATTATGGGTTACGATCACAAATAGGATGGCATACAGCAGCCCGATCAGGATAAATACGGTTGTAGTACTAATCAATCCAGCCATGTTAAAAATGAACATATTTCTGTTGAAAGGAAACAGAATTAATACACTCTCGATGAGCAGCAAGATACCCACCTCATGCCAATCATTGAGGAGAGCCTTCTCATCTCTTTCTTTCCAAAACACAAGATTGACGATCGTCATAATGATCAGAGAAAAGACCATACCCATCCCGATTCCACTAAAAAAGCGCAGTAGATTTGATGGTTTATATAGAAGGGTTTTTTGAAAAACATCATTAAAAAAGGAATTAATACCGTCCACAGCCCAAAATAAAAAGAAAATGAGAAAGAGAGCAGAAATTTCTTTGCGGGGAATTGCAGTTCTTTTTCCTTTTGAACTAAAAAAGATCAGTCCGATAAAGGCCGATAAATAGGTACCGGTGCAGCGGCTGCATAATGGGAACTGATGGCCATTCACAATGAAAGAATGAGTAGAAAGTTGGTGGCAAACAGAAGAACCCACCCAGGTTATCTTTTCAAGCAAACCGGCTGGAGATGCAATGATCAAAAAATAAAGCGCTATCAGAAAAAGAATTCCTGTGAATGTTTTCCAAAAATACGGTTTTAATTTCATTGTTTTTCTTGAGACGAAAATTATAGATGATACTTGAGAGGGGTGCAAGTATCCAATTTCTAGGGTAAAATGCCAATCACATTGGAGATAAAATGAAAAAGTACATATTATTTATCCTACTGCTGGTGATGCTGTTAACCGCTTGTTCTTCTGGCACAGCATCAACGGTAACGGAAACACCATCGATTACCGCAACGGAGCCAGCTCCAATCAACACTCCTGAGCCAACTTTTACAGCCACACCCGATTATCCAGTTGAGGGAATAGGACCGGTCGATTTTCCAACAAATGTCAACCCTCTTACCGGATTAGAGGTGGCAGATGCACAAACTCTGGCTGAACGGGTGGTCGCAGTGAAAATAGAAAACTTACCACGTGAACACCGGCCACAGTGGGGATTAAACGCAGCCGATCTTATTTACGAGTATTACACGGAATTTGGCAGCACACGCTTTGTAGCCCTTTTCCATGGCACCGCTCCCGAGAAGGTCGGCCCTGTACGTTCAGCACGTTTCTTCGATATTCACGTCGTGCAGAGTTATCAAGCTGTCTTTCTGTTCGGAAGCGCCTATTCGGCTGTTTATGGCCGCATGTGGAACAGTGATATCAGTTCCCGTTTGGTAGTGGAAGGTAGTTCAACCTACCCGGCGCTCTATCGGGAAGAGGTGGATGGTGAGAATATGCTTTTTGCCAACCTCACTCAGCTTTCTGCAGCTTTACTAAAAGTAGGTATTAATAATGATCAGCAAGATCTGAGCGGTATGTTCTTCCGCAAAACAATGGATGTAAGCGGATATTCTGCCACACAGGTAACTGTCCGCTTTTCCAGTGCAGTTTACAACCGTTGGGATTATGATGCCACAACAGCCAGCTATCTGCGTTCAGTAGATCAAGCGAATGCTGCAACAGCCACAGACGAAAATTACGCGCCATTAACCGATGCAGCAACAGGCGAAACGATCAGCGCTGATAATGTGGTCATTCTTTTTGTACCGTACAGCTACTATGTCAAAAATGCAACAGAAGAGGTCATGGAAATAAAAATGATCGGCACAGGTGATGCTTTACTCGCACGCGATGGGCAGCTTTTCCCGGTTTTCTGGAAGCGTGAAGCGACAACCTCCATGCTAACTCTGGTGGATGCAGATGGGAATGCCTTCCCTCTCAAACCCGGCAATACCTGGTTCGAAGTGGTTGGGACTTCCTCAGAACGCATACAGAATGGTGATTCCTGGCGAATCACACATGCCATTCCATAAAAAAACGTGTACAATGGAAGTGTAACAAGAACCTTTTCGAAAGCTATCCTAAGGAAGAGGAGGTGATGCCTACCATGTGTTATGTTAAACCCAAAGCTGCGGCGTCCCTCCTCGTAATCCTCTAAAAGGATGCCGCAGCAAACAAAATGAAAACCGCTCAGGAAACCTGAGCGGTTTTCTATTCCTGACCATGAATAAATCAGTGAATTACCAGGGTGCATTGGAAGGCCGAATGGTATTCATACTCCAATACGCGCGCAGCACATTCAGAATTGGATTATCCAGCTGGACAGTTTTATTTGCCGAATCGATGCCCAATTTATAGTTAAAATCATCTACTTCCAATCCAAATGGTTCATAGCTGGTAGACCATTCCCAGATGGCATGATTCCAACCCTCCTGTTCAAAAAGATCCAGCAGGTCATTCAAATAGTCAGAAGCACCGGGCACCCAGCGTTTCACTCCGAATTCATCTATTGCAATGGGTACATCATACTTGTTTGCGTACTGGCGGACAGGCTGTAAAAGAGCAGAGAGGTAATTTTTATCGAATTGATCTATTTCCTCATCCTTATCCACATCAAAAGTATCCGGATAGCTGTTTTTTCCACGTTTGCTTTGATGGGTATAAGTCTCA
Organism: Anaerolineaceae bacterium UBA4781; assembly: GCA_002403105.1. GTDB lineage: Bacteria > Chloroflexota > Anaerolineae > Anaerolineales > Anaerolineaceae > UBA4781. The sequence goes on from DHHD01000043.1 coordinate 8,960, forward strand.
TAGGGCATATATTGATGTGCAACATACACCATATTTTCTGCGTCAACAGGGGTGAGAGATGACAGCCAGGCGACACTGCTGTATCCATCTGCACCTACTAGGATAGGTGTTTCCGTATCCACCGCGCGGATGGCGCTGACGATCTGCGGATAAAATGTGACCCAATCAGAAAGTGAGCCGCCATAGGAACGGAAAAATTCCTTCGGGGAGTCAATACCGTACAGTAGATCAGCAGCATTCGGTTCAACCATCAATTTGTATCCCACCACTGCAGGATTATTGCGGTAGCGTTCTGCGGTATACTGCCACATTTCTGCCCAGGCTGCTTGTGCATCGGGATCGCTCCAAACGATATCATTGAAATAATCGTCATAATAAGAAACGTCGGAACAGCATAAGCTCCATTCTGCCTTCCCCGGGCCTGTTCGGAAGGCAATGGTGGCAAACATATCCGCATTGGCAATCATTTCCAGCATTTCATCCAGATTGCGCTGTACTTCCTGATCCACCTGATAGGGTGGATTTTCAGTAAAGAGCCCCGGAGCGGAAATGACCACGTAATTAGCACCCAGTGATGCCAGCAGGTCAAA
>DHHD01000043.1:9570-9923 GCA_002403105.1 Anaerolineaceae bacterium UBA4781
TGCCATACATTGACTCCGCGCAGCATGGGAGTATCTCCGCTCCACAGGTCGATCTTGTGCTCAACAACAGGGGTAACGCTTGATTCAACAGCCACGGGTGTGATGACGGACAATGTGGGAGTTAGAGTTTCTTGCATAGATTCTTCGTAGGTGACCAGTTCCGGCGAAGAACGGCAAGCGGATAAGAATAAAATACTGGTTAACAAAAGAAGAAATAGATACTTTAAATTCATTTCTCCAATTATAGTTTGATTATTGGAGGCGATAAGTATCCGCCTCTTGTCCAATCAAGAAATGGTGTAGTTTGTGTACAATATTAATCATTGAAATTTCTGAGGAGGATGATATGAAGA
>DHHD01000043.1:9963-12389 GCA_002403105.1 Anaerolineaceae bacterium UBA4781
AACAGGGGTTGATCCAGGATGAAAAGGATACCCTGCAGCAGTTCCCCACGGCAACCCGATATGAACTTCAATTAATTTTAAATAAACCATTTGCTGAGGTTGAAGGACAGGAAAAAATCACTTATTGGAATAATGAGGATGTAGCGCTGGAAGAGATTTACCTGCGTATGTTCCCCAACAATGCAGGGGATCTTATGGTTGTATCCGAATTACAGATAGCCGGGAAAGAAAGCCCCATCAACGTTGATTTTGAAAATACTGCATTGCGGGTGGATCTACCCACTGCATTACAACCAGGCGAAAGCACTATTCTTGATCTAGCTTATACGGTTCAAATCCCCACTGATTTTGGCGGCAATTATGGATTGTTCAGTTATATTGATGGGTTACTAGCGCTCGACCAGGTATATGCTATTATTCCGGTTTACGACGATGAGGGCTGGAATGTGGAAGTTTCTCCACCTAACGGCGATATGATCTACACTGACCCTGCTTTTTTCACAGTAACCATTCAAAGCCCGGTAGAACTGGTGATCGCATCTTCTGGTGTGATGGTTGATGAAGAAGAAAAGGATGGCATAAAAACCCAAACGGTGGTTGCCGGTCCGGTCCGTGATTTTTATCTGGCAGCCAGCGTAAAGTATGCAACCGTTAGCGAGCAAATTGGCGAAACCCTGGTCACCAGCTACTATCCAGAAGGATATAAAGAAGGTGGTGAGTATGTGCTGGAAGTGGGAGTGAATGCACTGAAAACTTACAATGATCGATTGGGAACTTATCCGTACACGGAATTGGATCTGGTAGGAACACCTATGGATGCAGGTGGGATGGAGTATTCCGGTATTGTTGCCATGGGCATTCAATATTATGACCCAGATGTGGTCTTTTCAGGCCTGCCCGCTTTTACATATCTCGAATCAATTGTTGCACATGAGGTGGCACACGAGTGGTTCTTTAATATCATCATGGATGATCAAATCGATGAACCATGGATCGATGAAGGTATGGCACAGTTCCTGACTTCTTTGTATTATGAAGACACATACGGGCCAAGTGCTGCCAGCAGCTACAGGGAATCGTGGTATTCCCGCTGGAACCGTGTAGATAGCAAATTGATGCCAATTGGTTTGCCGGTGCGTGATTATACAGAAGCAGAATACGGAGCCATCATTTATGGTCGAGCCCCGCTTTTCATTCAAAGTCTGCATGATGACATTGGCGAAGAAGTTTTTTCCGAATTCCTGCACACCCTCTTTGTGGAATATGAATGGAGTATTCTCACAACCGGGGAATTCCGTTCACTCGCAGAAGAAGTATGCAATTGCGATCTGCAGGAAGACTTTGAAACCTGGGTTTATTCGCAATAGAATTGGATCTGAGCTTTTGTAGACTCTCCCTTGCTTGAGAAGGGAGAGTTTTTTATTTAGACATTTCTTTAGTTAAAAAGATTTTTACAAGAGCAGGCGGGGGTTTCCTCACCTTATTCCTTATTTCTTGTCGTCAGCAGCCTGGCTGTCGATTATTTTTACTGAACTCGTTTTTGTGGGTTCTTTCCGTTTCTCTAAATTTTGCGAATGTTCTTCTACCAGTTCTTTTGGGCAAAGGGAAATGAACAACTGCATGGCACCCATGATGAGTGCAGCATCATCAATCGGTCCGATCATCAGATCGAAAGGCACGATCAAATAGACTACAGCAGCCAGTGGGATCAATTTCAAATAGATGGCGACGCGTTTATCAAGGATCAATAGCACCGTCAGTCGAAATTTAAGAACAATATCCTTAAAAAAATTTATATCGCGCATTTTCTTTATCCTTCCTCTTGTTTGAACAGTCTTCTTCTTTTCCAGCGAATATACGGAGCAGCCAGCTTCCTCGCCCACGATTTCCACACGATCGGTGCAAACCTGGAGCCGCCATCGCGGTAATGCACACGCAGCATTTCAGGCCAGCAGCGGTCATCCGCAGCGATGGTTTTCGCATCTTGATGCAGTCTAAAATTCGCCCACATACGTGGGTAGTAGTTGATTGGCCCAATTTGTGCCAACCGCACCCATAGGTCATAATCCATTGCGAAAAAGAATGATTGATCCAGTGGTGCTACTGCTTTCCAGCTTGCCGCGGTGAAAAATGAAGCCTGCTGGGGGATATGCACATATCCTTTACGCAACCGTTTCAGGTCGGTTTGGGCAGCCGGGAAATCCCCGATTACCTTATCCTTTTCATCAATATAATGGGCATCCCCATATACCATAACCGAGGTCGGATTTTGGCGGAAAAATTCCACCGCTTCACGGATCGCACCTGGTTGGTAGGTATCATCCGAATTCAACCAGGCGTAGATCTGACCGCTGGTATGTGAGAAACCTTTATTAATCGCTTCTGTCTGACCACAATCGGGTTCCGAAACCCACCAGCTCAATCGA
>DHHD01000004.1 GCA_002403105.1 Anaerolineaceae bacterium UBA4781
TTCTTTTTTATCATCCTGAGTTTCTACAAATTAAGAAAAACTTTGAGTTCTTTCCAAATGAAAGGCAGAATTACAACTATTCCTATCAAGAAACTGGCAAATCCTTGGATCAATGATGGATACGCTGTACTTTTTTGCAGTACAAGCCATGCTATTGCGCCTGCCGCTACACTCCCCGCAAGAGTACGCAGAATGGTTTGCTTCAATACAGGTGTGATGGACTTGATCTTTATGGCTGTACCTTTTTCGGAAGGAACATTCTTCTTTTCTCGAATGGAAAATAGGATCAGGAGTAGAGCTGCCTGAATGGAAAATGCGATGGAATCTGCCAGAGCTAATCCTGCTACATCCAAACGAGCTGAAAGCAGCTTGCCTGCGAGAACATAGATTCCCAAATTCAAAGCAGCAGCAATAAAAGGAATAATCGCGTTCTGTTGAGAGAAAAAGATGCGTGATCCCAATTCTAACAAGCAGTGCCCCAGCAATCCTACCAGAAATCCGCGTGTTACCCATAAAAGCTGCTCGGTAGCTGCCGCATCGAATCCGAATGCAATCTCAAGGAAGGGGCGCAGGGTGAGAGATAAAAGAATGGTAATGGGAATGGCAAGTGCGATCAACACCCGTTCGACTTTTTCAATGGTTGCGCGGTAACCTGCTTGATCTTTACGCGTGAATAATTCAGAAATGGTTGGTAAAAGAGCAGTTCCAATCGCAGTGCCGATCAGTGTTTCAGGTACTTGCTGGATCATCCACCCGTAGGTCAATGCGGAAGGTGCTCCTTCGCTGAGATAGGAAGCAATATTGTCGCGTGCGATAAAAGTGAGCTGGTAACACAACATGCTGCCAACGCGTGGAGCCAGCATATTTAAAATTCTTTTCACATACGCATCTTGATGCCCAAGACCGGAGGTCCATTTAAATTGATAATAGAATAGTCCGGGAATCAACGTGATGAGATAAAGAGCAGAACCGATCAAAACACCATACACAATACCATATACTCCCATTCCATATGCCGGGAGAGTCAATCCAGCGATCACCACTCCTTGAGTTGGAGCCAGGATCAGAGCACCGAAGATCTGCCCCAGGTTATACATAATGGGAGCGACTGCCGGCAGGAAAAAATGCTGATTGGCTTGTAATCCGGCTACCAGGAGCCCTGCCATAGAAAAGACCAGTGTGGCGATCAGGTCAAGCCGCATGATTCTGACGACCAGCGCTTGCTGCTCAGCAGTAAATCCCGGTGCGATACCGATGGGGCTTTTTACCAATGGTTCTGCGAAGATACCCACCAGCAGCGATAAAGCAGCCGTCGCTAGAAAAGCGATATTGGCTACTTTGCTGAATACATACCAGGAATTCTCTCTACCTTCTTTGGTTAGCACTTCAGATAGAACAGGGATGATCGCCATTGCCAGCGCCCCGCCGGAAATAAGGGAGTAGAGCAGGTCGGGAACATTGTTGGCAACATTGAAAACATCCAATTCGGCTGATAATCCAAATTGCCGGGCAATGATCAACTGTCTGGCAATTGCCAGTACTTTATTTATTGCAAAGCTTAATGCGACGATAATGGTTGCGCGTGATAGTTTACTCAAGATCTATCCTTTTGTATTGATTTTAACCCAAAGCAACATCCAGGATCATCATAACAACAAATCCGATCATGGCGCCCCAGGTTGAAATATCTGTGTTTTCACCCTGTTGGGCTTCGGGGATCAATTCTTCGATCACAACATAGATCATGGCACCGGCTGCAAAAGCCAGCGCGTACGGCAAGATTTGCCGCATGCTCACAACCGCGGCTGCCCCCAAAACTGCTCCGAGTGGTTCCACGATCCCAGAGAGTTGGCCATACCAGAAGCTTTTAAAGCGTGAAAATCCCTCTCTTCGTAAGGGGGCTGAAACTGCCAGACCTTCAGGAAAATTTTGGATGCCAATACCGATCGCCAGTGCGATGGCGCCGGAGAGTGTAGCTCCTTCCACCCCCGCTGCTGCTGCTCCGAAAGCCACACCCACTGCCAAGCCTTCCGGAAAATTATGTAGAGTAATGGCCAGCACAAGTAAAACGGAGCGCTGCCAGGTAGTTTTGATACCTTCCGCAGATTGCATGGGCATGTTCAAATGCAAATGAGGGAGGATCTTGTCGATGATCCATAATACCAATCCGCCCATTAAAAATCCAATGGCAGGAGCCAGCCAAGGTTTTGAACTGACTGATCCAGCGATCTCAATAGCCGGAGCCAGCAACGACCAGTAACTGGCTGCGATCATCACTCCGGCAGCAAAGCCGAGCATTGCATCCAACAATTTCTTATTAATATCCTTAGTGAGAAAAACCCCTGCTGCACCTAAAGCTGTCATCCCCCATGTGAAAAAAGTTCCAAATAAGGCTTGTATTACAGGGCTGAATTGATTGAAAAAATTGACCATTGAAAGTACCTCCAGTTTTTGGCCATAGTATATTGCTGTTGTATTATTTTATGCGATATTTGCTTTCTGGTCATTGTTAGGAGAAATTGTTAGATAAGGTTAAGAAAGTTTATCAAGCTGTGAGGTTAGAATAATGAATAATTTACGTAGTGCTATAATCAAAATCAGGAGATCGCTGGATGAAGATATTAACCAAGCAACAAGAAGCCATCTTGCAGAGTGAGCGAAACTTCCTGAATGACCTGCAGCTTGTACTTGTTGAAAATAATGCTTCAAAAGATGACCTGGATTCTTTAAAACAATCCATTCGCCAATTAGATGATCTATTCTTATTGGTCATTGTTGGTGAGTTTAACTCTGGAAAAAGCGCTTTTATCAATGCTTTATTAGGACAGCAATTACTGAAAGAAGGGGTGACACCCACAACTACACAGATAAATATTCTACGCTATGGTGAAAAAAATGAACGCCATGTAGTTGAAAAAGATCAAACGATCCTGTCATTTCCCGTTGAACTTCTTTCTGAATTAAGTATTGTTGATACTCCTGGTACGAATGCCATCATCCGGCAGCATGAAGAATTGACAACCCATTTTGTACCCAGAGCTGACTTGATCCTTTTTGTAACCTCTGTTGATCGTCCCTTTACCGAAAGCGAACGCAGCTTTATGCAAAGCATTCGTGATTGGGGAAAAAAGGTGATCATAATTCTAAACAAGATCGACATTCTGGAGGATGAAGAAGAACTGACTCAGGTTGTGCATTTTGTACAGGAGAATGCACAAACGCTGATGGGTAGAACTTTGGAAATATTTCCTGTTAGTGCGCGTCAGGCGCTCAGAGCGAAAACTGGGGAATTGAATTTATGGAAGACTAGCCGTTTTGAAGCCCTGGAAACATATATTCGAGATAGTCTTGATCAAGCCGGTCAAATTAAACTCAAATTCAAAAACCCCTTGGGAGTCGCCGTTCATTTAATTGATAAATATTCTCAATTAGCAATAAACCAATTGCAAATCTTAGAAGAAGACATCAAGTTAATGCAGAATGTAGAACGACAACAAGCGCTTTACCTGGAAGATATGCAAAAGAACTTTAAGTTCCGCATGACAGATGTGGAAAAAATCTTTTTTGAGATGGAACAGCGCGGAGATGAATTTTTTGAAGAACGTTTTCGCCTGGCACGAGTGTTTGATTTGCTGAAGAAAGAACGTGTGCAGGATGATTTTACCAAAGAAGTGATCGCGGATGTCCCTCTGCAGGTTGAGAGAAAGGTCAATACATTAATTGATTGGCTGGTAGAAGCTGATCTTAAACAATGGAAAACGATTACTAACTATCTAACCGAACGGGAACGGAAGCATAAAGAAAAGATCATCGGCGAAAGTATCGATTCCAATTTCATATATGATCGGAAACGTTTATTGGATGCCGTAGGAAAAGAAGCTGAGCATGTGGTTGAAAGTTATGACAAACATACCGAAGCCAGCCAAATTGCCGAAAATGCTAAGAATGCAGTGACCGCTTCTCTGGCAATCGAGATCGGTGCAGTTGGCCTTGGAGCGATTATCACTATTTTAGCTTCCACGGCGGCTGCGGATGCTACCGGCATAATTGCTGCAAGTGTAATAGCAGCATTGGGATTATTCATCGTCCCTGCCAAACGCCGCCAGGCTAAAAATGAACTGCATGAAAAATTAGCTGATTTACGCAAAAAACTGGTAAGTTCATTATCGAATGAATTTGAAAAAGAGATCAAGCAAAGCCAGCAGCGCATTGAAAATGCCATTTCACCTTATACCCGGTTCATTAAAGCCGAATCCAGGAATATTGAAGAATTTCAAGAAAAATTGAAAGAAACGTCTGTGGAAATTGATCAATTACAAACTGAGATCGAAAGCTGGTAAACCATAAAATAACTTGGATTTCAGCATTGATGATCAATAAAACCCTCAACTCATTTTTAGGGTTTTAATAAAAATCTTGTTTTTTGTAAAAATAAAACTTTACCGATTGTTTCAATTAACTTTTCTTTATGTTGATTATCACCTTCTGCAACATTTTTCCGAAGTACATACAAAACATCATCCCGCGAAAGATCAGCAGTTTGAACCTGATGTATCTTGTTTTAGGGTTCAGTTCAAAAACAGGAGTGTTTTAAGATTGATATGTAATACTTTTGAACTTTTATTGTTCTATTTTTCCACATTGGTTAATTATCATTCTCGGGATCTTTTCTATTCAAAAGGATAGGTATTATCAGTAAGCGGTTTTTTAGAAGGAAGTGTGTATCATTGACTTTCAAAAAAACAATTCTAGAATAAGGTAAAAATAACTAATTATTTAAAAAATAAACACTCTTACTGAATAGATACCTTTGAACCACTAAAATATGATTGTTTTTGGAGGGCGTATGAAAAAAAAGAGTATAAATTCTCGAATTATTTTATTTTTTTGTATATTGTGTATGTTAATGAACA
>DHHD01000095.1 GCA_002403105.1 Anaerolineaceae bacterium UBA4781
TGTTTTTTATCATATTTATCCGTTGGGTTGTATTGGCGCACCTTTGAAAAATGATTTTTCGTCCCCACCCAATCCAAGATTAAAAAAAATCGAAAAATGGTTGCCCCATTTGAAGAACCTGCATATCACTGCTCTGTATCTGGGTCCGCTCTTTGAATCCACAGCACATGGTTACGATACAGCCGATTATTATCAGGTTGATCGCCGTTTGGGGGATAACCAAACCGTACGAGAACTGATTGCGCTTCTTCATGAGAACAATATCAATGTTATCTTAGATGGAGTTTTCAATCATGTCGGTCGTGATTTCTTTGCATTCAAGGATCTGCTTCGCAATGGTCAAAATTCCGATTTCTCTAACTGGTTTTCAGGAATTGATTTTTCCAAGCAGAGCCCGTTTGGGGATGCTTTCGCTTATGAAGGTTGGAATGGTAATTTTGATCTGGTTAAATTAAATTTGCAGAATCCCGCTGTATGCGATCATCTTTTCAATGCAGTGGATCTTTGGATGACAGATTTTCAAATTGATGGTTTGCGTATTGATGCAGCAGATTGTGTTGACCTTTCTTTTCTACAGAAACTCACAGCAAGATGTAAAACTCGTAATTCAGATTTTTGGATCATGGGAGAAATTATTCATGGAGATTATGCTCACTGGGTCAATGCCGGCGCAATGGATTCCGTTACAAATTATGAATGTTATAAGGGATTATATTCCAGCCATGTGGAACATAATTATTTTGAAATCGCTTACTCTCTAAACCGTCAATTTGGCAGCCAGGGACTCTATCGTAATTTTCTCCCATATTCATTCGTTGATAATCATGATGTAAATCGGTTATTGAGCAATCTGACCAACCCCGCGCACATCTATCCGGCATATTGTTTACTTTTCAGTATGCCGGGCATCCCTTCGCTCTATTATGGTAGTGAATGGGGTATCTCCGGGAAGAGAACACCATCAGATGATCGAATGCTCCGACCTCCTTTGGATCCGGAGAATATGATTTGCAATCCTGACCTGATGGACCTCCCTGAGTATATTGCGAAGCTCATTCAAATTCGGCACACATCCCCCGCTCTTCAGATAGGCAGTTACAACCAGGTTTTTGTTACAAGTGAACAATTTGCATTTCTACGGGAAAGCAGAGAAGAAAAAATTCTAATAATAGTAAACTCCAGTCAGCAAACAGTTTCTTTGGATATACCTATTTCAATAGACAACTCATCATTTCCGGTAGATCTTTTAACTGGTAATCGATTCCAATATCTTAACGGTAAACTCTCTATTCCAAATTTATTACCAAGTTCTGGGAAGATCATCAAGATTCGATAATCCGGTCAATAAGGATGGACATTTTCTTCTTTTCGGAGTTTGAGCAAAACAAACCGGCAGAGATTTATTCCTCTGCCTTATGGTTTAAATAAAAAACAATTGGAAATCCCATAATGGATGGTAGCCAAAAAGAAATGAGCCGATAGGCAAGTACAACAATCACCGCAACAGCATTGGCAATTCCCAGTTTATCGTACAAAGCCACCATGGTTCCTTCAACGATCCCAACTCCACCGGGAATGACAAAAGCCGCTTTCCCAAGCAACAATGGAAGCCCATACCCGATGAGCAATACACCCGGATTGATCAGTTTATTTCCTGCAACAAAAAGGCAAAAGAGAGCAGCAATGTCAAATCCAAAGGACATGACAACGCCCAACACAGGTTTTTTCCATCCCTTGCTCAATAAAAGATCCCAAGCAGCAAACATTTCGCTTAGTTGCCCTTTCATTCTCTCTTCATTGAAAGGTCGTTTGATAATTTTATAAATCGAATTGATTGTTTTTAATATAATAGGTACCGATTTTTCACGTTTGTAAAGTACCAAGAAAATAATTGAAACAACAAGAAGCAGTAAAAACAGAATGATAAGAAAGCTGATTATTTGCACCTTTGTCAATTCATGCAGAATCAACAAATAAATTACGCCAAACAGCGATATTCCAAGAACCGCCAAATTATTCATCAGCAATGGCAAGCTGCTTGCCAGGGCTGCCGATTGTGTTTTTGCCTTACTGTTTCGCAGCCATTGAAAACTGGCTGCCCCCGATCCAACCATCCCACCAGCCACCATTCCAATACTGGCAGAAGCCATCACGATCAGTATGCATCTCCAGAGAGAAATTCGTTCATTAAATAAACCAAGGATGGAATTAATAAGGTAACCAGAACCCACATAACTGAAAAATTCACAAATAAATGCTAATGATAATGCCCAATATTTTAAATTCTTTAATATATACATCGATTTCTGGATATTATTCAATTGAGGTAGCAACAGGTACACACCAACACCCAGAAAAATAAGAAGAAAAAGGGAACGAAGAACTTTTTTTGAATTTTTGTTCAAATACTGCTCCTTCGAAAATTTAATGATAAGTAATCAAAAAATCAATTTTAAATTCCGCAGAGTCAGATTCTTTTTCTTGTAAGTACCTCCTATTTTCCAAAATTACCTTATTTTACGTTGAAATTGATCTTTTTGTGAGGTTATTTGAGATGAAAAAGGTATTCGAAAAATTAGATTTTTTGATGAAAATTCTAACAGAGTCTCTATTGCATTATTGTTTTTTTATGAAATCTTTTCGGTTTCTCTTTTTACTACTTTTTTCTGCAAATACAGGACAAATAAAAATCCAAGAATCGTTGGAACCAAAAACGCAATAAAACGGTAAGCGAGAACAACCACCACTGATTCTGCAGAAGGAACACCTAATTTCTGGTAAAGATCAATCATAGCGCTCTCAACCACCCCTATTCCCCCGGGAAGTACAAAAGTTGCTTTCCCTAATATCTGTGGAAGACCATATCCAATTAATAGTATTCTGAGAGAGACTATCTGACCGGCTGCAAAGAATAGAAAATACAATGAAAGTAGATCAAAACCATAAATCATAGTATTCGCGATCAATAGATTTTTCCATCCACCATGAAAAAAAAGATTCCGTACTGCAAATAGTTCATCCAACTGATGTATGATTTTATCCTCTTCGTAGGTCTTTTTTGTGATCTTTTCAATTTTCTTTGCAGCATTTACGGCAAAGATCTTGGACCTTTGCGGATTCCGAAAGAAAATAAAAATTAAGACCAACGCCAATGTGATCAATCCCAAAATTGCCAGAAAACCTTTCATCTGTGATGGCATTAGCGCTTCAGCTCCCAGCAAATAAATTATTCCTATCAACGCAAGTATTAAAGTCGATAGAGCGCTGAAAATGATCGGGAGAATTCCTGCCATCATCGCTGCTTGCTCTTTTACATGCCTTTCCCGCAGCCACTGAAAGCTTGCAGCTATCGATCCAACCATTCCACCGCCCACCATTCCAAAGCTGGCAGATCCCAATACGATCATTGTCGCTTGTCCGATGGATACTCGTTGCTTGAACAATCCACTAATTGAGTTTATTAGCTGCCCGCTGCTTAAGAATTTTAGGAATTCAAAAGCGATCGCTAAAGCTAATGCCCAATAATTCAACCCTTTTAGTGCATTAATGGAATCTGGAATTGATTTAATATAGGGAGTTAATATTTTTATTCCTAATGCGAGAAAAATTAAAAGTCCCAAGACGCGAAGAATCGATTTTGTTCTTTGATTCATTTTTTCTCCCGGATGCTCGTAATTATAAGCGATGGAAAATGAGAAAAAAAATTATTTAAAATTAGGATTCGCTCTTCATCCTATTTAAACAGATCAATGGTTGGAAACCTTAGGATCATTAAGATCTTATTATTGAGGAATCAGTCGATAAATCTTATCATCATCGATTTTGACAGTTCCTCGCCCATCGCGATTGCTGGTTGAAAAATAAATAAAGCCATCCGGTCCCTCAATGACATCCCGCACACGGCCAACAGATGTGACAATTTTTTCTATACTTACAATATTCCGCGGATCATCTACAGAAATGACCACCCGTGTTAAGCCCTCCCCTCGCAGCACTCCAAAGAAAAAGTCGTTCTGATATTGCGGAAATACAATACCACTATAAAACATTCCGGATGCAGGTGCTTCAGCGGGTGTAAACACGACCAGGGGTGAGATCAAACCATCAGCTTGTTCTTCATGAGATACAAGCGGCCAGCCATAATTTCCTCCTGCTTCAATTAGGTTGATCTCATCGCCACCTGCCAATCCATCAGATCCCGAAGGACCATGCTCGGTTGCATATAATAAGCCATTACGTGGATCCCAATCCAAACCTTGTGGATTTCGATGACCCAGGCTGTAAACGGGAGAATCTTGTATGGGATTATCGTCAGGAATGCTTCCATCGGAATTTAAGCGCAGGATCTTCCCAGCCAGAGAAGTGGGGTCTTGCGCACTTTTGGGTTGGAGGGCATCACCGGTTGTAATATACAATGTTCCATCCGCCGCAAATCGCAACCGGCAGCCCGCATGGTAGTAAGCAGATGGAATATTTTCAATAACAATTCCATCCAACCTCATTTGCTCTGGAGCATCCACCAGCCTTACCACACGGTTGAAAAGAGTATCATTTTCTTGATAGGTATAGCAAGCGTAAATAAAGTTGTTATCTTGATATTGCGGGTCTATAGTCAAACCCATCAGACCCGCTTCATCGAAAACAGCCACATCCAAAAACTGATAGATTGGGTCAGATTGAAGAACGTCATTAAGCACTTCCCGGATTGCCCCATTGCGTTCACTCACAAGCATGCGCTTTTCACCTGTAAACAGGATACTCCATGGTACATATAGATTATCTGCAACAACTTCAATTTTCCAATCAACATTTTCTTTTGAAGATTGAGCAGCCAGCGGGGTAGATGTGGCAATTTCTGTTTGTATACCTTCATCTACCATATCTTGTGTTGTATTCCCTGTCGTTTTAATTTCAACTGATTGACAGGCAGAGAAAACAATGCAAAAAGCAACCACAAAGAAATAGACATATGTCTTTTTTATTGAAATCATATTTGCAGTATAGCAAATTTAAATTCAAAAATCATTAACAGGAGTCTGCCAAAGCCCGAACCAAGTCATCAGGATAGAACAGCCGGTAAGCTTTTAATGAGTGGGAGAGGTAATTCCGATTCAGCTTCGCATGCTCTTAAGATACAGCAAGCCAGTCTGTGAATTTTTGTTGCCACAGCATATATACCTGCCGCCGCCCTATCAGCAGCCAATGCACCACCCTCTTTAAATACCTGAATTTGTTGCTCATATTGTGCTTGGAGCGGAATCTGAGCGGGAAGGTGATGGGGATCAAGGTCAACAGTCAGGCTTATCCCGGTTTTAAATGAAATTCCCATGTCTTTAAAAGCAGAACGGGCTTTATTGATCAGATCAACATCTCCCACTGCCGGAATGATCATTGGCAAATATTCACGACTGGTACCATCTTCTTTTATTGCTGCTTTTACAATTAAGAACTCATCTTCTTTCAAAAGAGATGATAAAGACTTACACGATCCGAGGTAAAAGAATCGCTTTACGCCAATAATGGCAAGTTCTTCCATACCAATCGCAATGGGTGGGGTGCCAATACCAGTCGAAATTACAAGAAAGTCGATGGTTGATGTATGGATAAGAATACTCAAGTATTCCCGATGATCTGCCAGGACTTTAAAGTTCCTATAATACTCAGCAATCTGACGAACCTGTTCGGGAGTTTCAACCATCACTACATTTACACTTCCTTCCCCTTTGCGGAGCCCGATATGATACTGATTTTTTTTCAGAATATCATTCTTCCACCAACAAACAAATTTGCGATACCCCAGGTTGAATGAATAGAGTTTATATACAAAGTTTGAAAAGGGATTCTTTGTTGTCATTGTCATTAACCTCTTTGTGATTCCATATCGCGATGAATTAGATATTTCAAAGCATGTGTACAAACCCTTGTAATATTTTCAAGTGTTTGGGGTTTACTTCCTCCCAGCATCATAATTCCTCCAGCGCGCACTGAACGAACTGCGCTGATCACAAACAATGTTGAAACTTCCATTTCACTGCAGAGCAACCCTGAGCGCTCGAATATTTTCTGTTTTTCGAGTAATGCATGCGATGCAATCATCCCCAAGGGATCATGTTCGCCATAGAAAGCATCTTTTGATTGAGATATTCCAACCTGATATCCAAATGAGAGATCGTGGGCAGCATCCATTAATGCTGTTGTAACCTCCACATCTGCCACTGCCGGGAAAGACATGGGTTGATAGCGCAGTGATGTTCTTTCATCGCGCGCCGCAGCCCAGGTTATGATCAAATCTGATGGATCGGTCTTTCTTTGAATAGTACCGGATGTTCCAACCCGAATAAATGTATGTGCGCCCAAACGGATCAATTCTTCAAGGGTCGTTGCCATGGCGGGGCAACCCATCCCGGTTGAGACAACCGAAACTTTTTGTCCATCCAGGAGACCTGTGTATGTAACATGCGTCCATTTTCTAGCTTCTTCGTGAGCACCTTCAAAGGGACCTGCAAGAAAAGGTACCCGCGCCGGATCGCCGGGCAGAAGAATATATTTGCCAATTTGATTTGATGAAACATTCAGAATATCCGAATGAAGATTTGCTTTTTTTATTAAAGTGGGCATGTCAGCTCCTGGGAGTAGAAATGAACCTTTATTATAAATGGAAAGTTATGAATAGTTTTATTAATAATGAATTCACGAACAAAATAGATGAGTACGAATAACCATTATAATAACCAGGTATCAACGATGAAAAAACATAACAAAAAAGTAATAGAACTCCTATCTGCCATTCTCTCCATCCTTTTCATGTTGGTGTACATTGGTCAAGCAATTCATTATGTGCCCAGTATTGAACCAGTCATGGATGAGGGAACCTATTTATTAAAGGGAAAATGGTACTGGCAGAATACGTACCAACCATTTGAAGAGAGTGGTCCTCTCACCAATAAACCACCCTTCGCATTCTATGTGCTTGGTATCTCGCAGGTTCTATTTACGCCTGGTTTGGCATCCGGGCGTTATTTTGCTGTTTTTCTAAGTATCCTGCTGCTGGTCGGACAATGGCTGACTGTAAAGCGACTTGCGGGTAATTGGTGGGCAGCTTTTTCCATCGCTTTATATGCAATCTCCCCCGCCTGGATCATTTATTATTCACGAGCCATGACCCAGGTTGTTACTTCTCTACTTATTATATGGAGCTTGTATTTCGTTTTAGGAGATAAAAGGAAACAGTGGCAGCTTATTGTTGGAGCAATCCTAGCTGCTCTGGTTGTAATGGTCAGGCAAAATCTTCTCCCTTTATTCCTATTCACATTGATTTATATCATTTGGGAAAATGGATTTCGCAAGAGCATTGCACCAACCCTGGCGGGGTTTTTTACCTTCATTGGGTTGAACACATTGTATTGGCCTGAAATCTATTTTGCAATTTGGCAACCATATTTTCCGGAATTTTTGGATCTTATGATAATAAATGTCTTTCATTTGAATTCATATACTGGAGATATGGGGGCTTCGTTTTTACAAAGAGATTACAGCTTAATATATGAAGTTCAAGTGCTTTTTGATTGTGTACGATATTTCTTCCTTCCAATATTTACTACATTATCATCCTTTATGATACTTTCCCCAAAGGATATGTATCTTGAAAAGAAAAATCGGAAAATTACATTCTT
>DHHD01000050.1 GCA_002403105.1 Anaerolineaceae bacterium UBA4781
GTGGGGGAGTGGCTTTCAATTTGGGTATCGCCGTGTGGGTGGGATTGATCTGTGTGGCTGCATATGGAATTCTGTATGATCTGCTGCATGCTTATTTTGCGCATAGACAAACTAATAAAAAAAGAACCAAGAAAAAATTATTGTGGTTGAGCCTGCTGGCTCCCTTTTTTCTGCTGGTGATGAGCAATGCAGAAGGTGGGCTGGAAATGCTGCACGCCTCAGGCACATTTTGGAGCATGGATGGGCAGGGTAACCAGCAATCCACATTTTGGGAATGGCTGGATATCCAGGAGTTGAATGAACCTCCCACGACGGAATCTCAATGGATCCCGCAACGGATTGCGGGAACCTGGTGGTGGCGTGCTTCGCGTGTGATCAGCGATTATGATGCAGCCGGTAATTTTCGCGAGGTGATCGATGAATTCCCGGCCTTCACTTTTTATCTGGCTGATCTACATCCGCATGTGCTTTCGATTCCGTTTTTCCTGCTCACGATTGCGTTGAGTCTAAATTTATTCAATGGGGGCGGGGATTGGTTAGTACAAACCCGAAATTGGAATAATCTGATCAAAAAATGGGAATTTTGGAGCACTGCACTTATTCTAGGCAGCATTCTGTTTTTGAACACCTGGGATTTTCCGGCAAGTTTTGTATTATTCAGTCTGGTATTCTTGTTGTGCTTTATCAAAAAAAAGGGTTGGAACTGGCAGGCATTTCTGGAAATCATTGAAAAGATCATTCTTCTGGCGTTAGGCTGTGTGCTGGTATATCTGCCGTTTTTTTTGGGTTTTGCATCCCAAGCGGGTGGAATTTTACCCAGCTTGCTGTATTCCACACGTGGAATTCAATTCATCGTTATGTTCCTCCCCTTCCTTTTTCTGATCTGTTGCTACTTGCTGTGGTTAAATCACAAACAAAAAGCACCAGATAAAAAGATACTTCCATATTTCTTGATCTTTGTTGCAATAATTTGCCTGTTCAGTTTACTGTTCCCACTTTCCAGACAGTTCGCGGTTTTTATTTGGACGCAGCTGCAGGAATGGAAGGGAGGGTTGGAGGGTCAAATTAGCCAGGCCATCCAACAAGCACAAGCCTTTGCCGCTATCTATGGAGCAACGGATATTTCCTCACTAATGGAAGAAACATGGGGTCGACGTATTCAAGATTCAAGCGTGATTGTTATTCTGCTGGTTTTCCTCTACTTGATCCTTCGATTTCTATTTCGTACACGTACGGTGAAGAAGAGCGATGAAATCAAACCATTGGATGAAAAAGCCCCGGTGCATGATTTTGTACAACTTCTTATTTTCATGGGCTGCGGATTATGCCTGATACCAGAGTTTTTCTTCTTGGTGGATGTTTTTTCTGATCGCATGAACACCATTTTCAAATTCTATTTCCAAACATGGATCCTCTGGTCGTTAGCCGGTTCTTTTATTCTGGTGGTCTTGTGGGATGTTTTAAAAAGAATTCAGGGCATACTTTTCAAAATTATCTCCGTCCTTACCCTGTGTATCTGCTGTGTGTATCCATTTTTTATCTATCGCGATCGTATTCGTTATACTAATGTGGAAACCTGGACACTGGATGGAACAGCCTATCTGGAGTACACAAATTCAGGAGATGCCGCTGTCATCGAAAAATTACAAACACTTCCTTATGGGGTGTTAGCAGAAGCAGTCGGGGGCAACTACACCGGTTATGCACGGATCGCAACTATCAGCGGATATCCAACAGTATTGGGTTGGCCGGGGCATGAAATGCAGTGGCGAGGTGGTTATGCTGAAATGGGTTCCCGCCAAACCGATATAAAGACCTTATATGAAACTGCTGATTGGTCTACTGCGAAATTCGTCCTGGATCAATATAGCATTCAATATATAATCGTTGGAAATTTAGAGCGAACTACATATACGGTCGACGAACAAAAATTTGTAGAAAATCTCACCATTCTCTTGCAAGAAAATGGCACCACATTATATGAATATCCATAGAAGGCAAGCCTATGAAAATTCTAGAAAAACTGACAGTAACACACTTAATTTACGCAATTATATTAATTGTCGCAATCGCATTACGCCTTGTTAATCTAAATGGGGTATCTCTGACAAACAACGAAGCACAGCATGCTCTATGTGCGCTAGACGGACATAGGCAAGGTTGTGAGGAGATATCACGGTTATATCTATTCTTTACTAATACCATCTTTACATTCTTTGGTGCGAATAATTTTTTCGCAAGAGTATTTCCAGCGATGATCGGTAGTTTGATCGTATTGATCCCTTTTATGCTGGAATCCCTTATTGACAGAAAGAGTGGAATTGTATTGGCAGTTTGTTTGGCACTTGATCCAATCCTCATCCAGACTTCCCGCGCTGCTGACAGCACCATCATCGGAATTGTGTTCATCCTCTTTCTCGGGACGTTTCTTCTGAAACGGAATTGGATGGCTGCACTGGTTATATTTGCATTCGGTTTGCTGAGTGGGACATCTTTTTGGATCGGTTTGATCATTCTGGGCATGGCTTATGGCGTTACCTGGCTCCTGACACGAAAAAATGAAGGAGAGGAGCTCCATCGAAATAACTCGATGGATGCGTTAAAAAATCAAATCAAAAATAAAAACTATCTGTTAATTCTTTTTCTTCTATGGGTTGGGATCAGTACACGTATGCTGACCGATCTGAGAGGATTATTATCTCCCTTGAAGTCATTGGTTGCGATTTTCCCTTCTGACGCAACACTAATGGTAAAAGCTACTTTACCGACCGATGTGCGCCTGATCGCCTTCCTTTTTTATTCTTTCTATGCGATCATTTTCAGCTTTTCTGCTTTCTTCCATGCTGAACAAAATCAAAACCGCAGAAATCTGTTCTTTTTGATATGGATACTACTGGGAATGGTGGTCTATCTCGTGCCACAATTTCCGTTATATGAAGCAGCATGGATCTGTATTCCAATGTGGGTGTTAGCTGCCAGTAGAATGGTTCAGATTGGAAATGCGGCTTTGCAGGAAAAGAAAGCCATCCGTATTCCCATTCTGGTAGGAATTGCCATTCTGGTCTTTCTTTCATTGCAGGTAATCCGTTTACATTATTTATTATCCGTTGGATTGGATCTCAGCAAAAATTTAGCGCTTTTGGTTGCACCATTGGTGTTATGCATCTTGTTTATTCTTCTCTACGGGTACGGATGGTCAAAGATACATGCTTTGCAAGTAGTTTCTGTGCTCTTCTTATTGTGCGGCACATTTGCATTGGTGCGAAATGCCAATCGTTCTGCGAATATTACCGATACCATCGAGTATGAATTAATACGAGAAGGTTCCTATTTGAAGAATACCGATATCTTGATTGAAGAAATAGAAAATTACCGGACAAAAAATGAAATTCTACCTGAAGATATGGATATTGCACTCTCCAGCAATGATCAAACCGAAGGCATGGAATGGGTTTTAAGAGATTATTCTGTGAGTATCATCAGTGAGCTTTCTGAAAACGAAAGCAGCAGTTATGAGGTTTTAATTCTCAACTCGGATTCCACGCAAGCTTTTCCAGAACATGAAAGCGAGAATTTGGTGCTTTTTAGCAAACTGGCATGGGTACAAGAAGATTATTCTGGATTTCTTCCCAATGAGATATTAGAATGGTTAATATATCGCACTGCAACTCTTCAAAATGAAACCTGTACAGTGTGGTTCAGATTATAAAGATTTGGGAAGGAATTATGAAATTAAGCGATGCAATTACCATAGATGGTCCGGTAGCCTCTGGAAAAACCACAGTCGGGAAACAAGTAGCAGAAAAACTCGGATACCAATTCCTGGATACAGGCATTATGTATCGTGCGGTCACACTGGCAGTTATTGAGAGCCAAATTGATCTGCATGACGAGAATGCAGTCAGTGGAAAAGCCGAACAGATCAAGATCGAGATCATGCCCCCCGCCCAAAATGATGGGCGTCAAAATGACGTGTTTGTGGATGGGCAAGATGTGACCACAAAATTATGGGAAAACAATGTGCGCGACGCGGTCTCGCTGGTATCCACTTATAAGCGTGTTCGGCAGGCACTGACCGAGAAGCAGCGTCAGATCGGTTCGCAGGGGAAAATCGTAATGGTTGGTAGAGATATTGGAACCGTTGTTTTACCCAATGCCGCGTATAAATTTTTTCTCATAGCATCGGTTGAAGAACGGGCTCGAAGACGTTTTCAGGAAATCCAAAGCAGTGGTAAAAAAGCAGATCTGGCTGAAATTCAGCATGCGTTAGAAGAGCGGGATAAGATAGATTCTTCGAGAAAACTTGCACCATTGGTCGCAGCCCAGGATGCGAAAATCATTGAAACGGATAATAAGACAGTACAACAAGTAGTGGCGGAAATACTCTCAGCAATACAGGAGAAATAACATGTGCGATACCAGCGTAGTTCTTGCATGTGCTGCAAAGAATGGTGAAGCCTTTTTTGCCAAGAATTCAGATCGTGACCCAAACGAAGCGCAATATTTAGTCATGCTCCCGGCACAAGATCATGCTAAGGATAAACAACTACGCTGTACATATATCCAAATTCCGCAGGTTAGCCACACATATAAAATACTGCTCTCCAAACCATATTGGATGTGGGGAGCGGAAATGGGAGCCAATGAATGCGGAGTGGTGATCGGGAATGAAGCGGTTTTTACCAAAGTTCAAGCCAAGAAAGAACCCGGACTGATCGGGATGGATTATCTTCGCCTGGCTTTGGAACGTTCTTGCTCTGCTTTGGAAGCATTGAATACCATTACAAATTTGCTGGAACAATATGGACAAAGTGGAAATTGCAGCAAAGAACATGGGCTTTATTACAATAACAGCTACCTGATCATGGATGGCAAAGAAGCTTATATTCTGGAGACAATTGATAGAATGTGGATCGCTAAAAAAGTAATTGATTTTTATGCGATCTCGAATGCGCTCAGCATTTCGACCGAATGGGATTCAATATCTACTGACCTTATTGAATACGCTGTTGATAGAAAATGGTGCAAAGATAGGAGCCATTTCAATTTTTCAGAAGCATATTCTGACCTGATCTATACCAGATTCAGCCAGGGCTGCGAACGTCGAAATCACGTTATGGATCTAATGAAGGAAAATAAAGGGAAAATCGAACTGCAGTTCATGAAAGAAGTACTGCGTTCTCATTCTTTAAATCCAAAACAAACTTTCCCGGATCGTTCGCTCACTGCTTGGAATGTATGCATGCACGCCGGACCGGGACCAATTCGCAACAGCCAGACAACCGGATCTTTCATTACTCAATTCTCAAAGGATTTGCCAACACATTGGGTGACCGGGACCGCTGCTCCATGTCTTTCTATTTTTAAACCGATCTGGATGACTTCTGGACTGCCTGATATAGGGCCGGAACCAACTCAATGCTTTACAAAAGATAGTTTATGGTGGCAGCATGAGATCTTGCACCGACAGGTTCTACGAGATTTTGCAGCTCGAAAAGCAGTTTTAAAACCTCTATTTGAAAAGCTTGAAAAGCAAATTGATGCGCTGATCGTTTCTGAAAAAAACATGAATGCAAAAACAAGAAACCAGATTTCCATGAAGTCATTTCAAATGGAAAAAGAACAGTTCCAGATTTGGAGTTTCTTGATTGAAAATGAAAAGAGCGAACATAAGAATGCTGTCTATTTTAAAAATTACTGGCAGAAAAATAATCAAAAAGTACATATACCGGTATAAAATAAAGGAAACAGAATTGATGAGCCGGCGATGGAAGTATTCTTACAACAGATTTCCGATAGTTTTATACTGAACCTCCCCGGTAACTGGGCGGATTGGTTTATATTTTGCCTTTGGACAGGCATACTGCTGGTTCTTATCTATCGCTATTCACAAAAAGTAGAATTAATTGAAACAAATCCACTAAATTGGTTTCTGTATTTTTTCTTCACTGTTATTTGTTCATCACTCTTTCGAATTGATCTTTTCCCTTTCCATATTCAAATCTTCCCTTCAAGCACGCAAACGGGCAGTGAATTCTTTTTTATTCTCTTACAAGCGATTCCATGGATAGCTGCTGCAATTTTTGAAAAACGAATGCTGAGCATCACACTGGCTTTAATAAGCAGCATGATATTCAGTGGCTTTTTTGGTCATAATATTTTCTTTATACTGCTAATATTATCTGTCGCATTCGTATTCAACTATTTTCTTTCTGAAAAAACTGGTTTTTTAACAAAACTAAAGCAGCACCCAGTAGTGATTCTCGGTTTAGCCATCGTTTGCACTTTTCCTCTTTTCTATCTGGAACGTTTTACAAGCAGCGGTATTGAGCTGCCCATTCGCCTGGATGCCAGTTTACATGATGGTTGGATCTTCTACCTCTCCCGAATACTTGAGTTAATGGCAGCGGGATTGGTTGCTGAACTCCTGGTGCAAAAAAAGGGGATGACTGGAAATAAGGAACCACCGGTAAAGAGACTTCCGGAAAAAAAGAAAATAGCCCTTCATCTCATGGGTTTATTCTATCTGGCTCTGATCATTCTGACTATTTTATGGAATAGTACACGCGTTCATGCAATGAACAAGTGGAAGAATGACCTAGCAGGTCGAATCAGCGTCATTGATACTGCAATCATGTCTAACTTCACTTCCAACGCGATCAGAACCGATCAGCTTTCAAAAGAAATTCTACTTTCGGGTAATAACGCAGAAATACGCGATCAAATAAAGCCATTATTTCAACCGATCCAAAACTTGGATGCGTTCTACCTTTTTAATACCCAGGGTGAACTTGTTTTTTCGTATCCAAATGTTCCCGAAGAAGAATTAATAATTTCAGATGAGGAAATACAAATTTTTCAAAACACACTCCAGAAGAACACCATACAGGCCGCATTCACATCATTTGATGACTCCAATCTTTTTATGAGCATGCTCTATCCTGTTGTGGGAAAAGACAAGACCATTCAAGGAATTGTGATCGCTCGAGTTGATGTACGTAATAATCCAGGATTCCTTCCTCTGTCAACCTTGATCCAAACTTATCAATCAGAAGGATTGCAGGTGGTGTTTGTAAATACCTTGATCAATGCGAGGGTAAATTGGAACGATAATTTGATCGTTAACCCTCCTGCAGCCTCCCTGTATTCCGCCATGGGAGTGGAAGGGTGGGGAATCGAGATGAGTTTGGATAAGCAAGCATTTCTGATTGATTTCTTTAATGATTTCCTGCCGTATCTAATTACCGCGCTGGTATGCACAGCGGCTATCAGTGGATTCTATTTTCTGAAATGGGCAAATCTGGAAAAAGCGATCATTTCACTTTCTTCTCGGTTCTCGGCAGATGGCTCTGAAAGGAACAAACCGGAGCTAACCGTCTTTTTCCCAAGGATCGTGCTTGAATTCATGGAGATACTGAAAGCGATCTTTAAAAGAATGGATAAACGTTTTCAGGAAACTCAAGCACTTTTAGATTTGTGGCACAGCTACGACAACCAGGTTTTATTCCATTCTCTTGTTGAAAAAGCGTTGACAGCATTTACAGAGGAGGACACTCTTTTCATCGAAGTACTGGTTGAAAAAGAGCAAGGAGATCAAATTCTAGAAAAGTTTCTGCTTTCCTTAGAAAAAGATAACAACGATTTTTCATACCTGGATGAGCAGATCAATAAGATCATTGAAGGTCAAGACCAGTTAGTGATCGGAAACACAGCTCGTTTTCATCAATTGATCAGGGCTATTGGAAAATCTTTCCCACAAGCTTTGATCATCACCAGATTCCCAATTGACTCGGAACGGAAAGGCATATTAATAAACGCTTACCGTTCGGTGCATGAGTTTTCAAAAGACAGCATTACCGCATTCAACCAGAAAGCAGAAGCTTTCTATAATCAGATGGCTGCCATTATCCACTTACAGCAATGGCTTATGGAAAAGAAGATCTTATCCACCCTCTTTGATGATTTGAATTTTCCACTCTTTATTTTCTTGAATAAAGAACTTCTGTTTGGGAATAAGGCAGCCTGCACATTTCTTAAAATGGATAATGAGGAAGAGCATACCAGCATTGAGAAACGTGTACATGAAAATGAGATTTACAATATCATGTTGCGGAATGCTTCTCAGGAAAAAGCTGTAGTAACCAAAGAGATGCCATCCGGGGAGAAATACGAAATTGATATTCTAAATTCCACTGACCAAGAAACCGGGCAGATATCGGTTTTGCTGCTGAAAGACATAACACGTGAAAAGAAGCGCGAAGAAATCACGCATGATTTTGTGAACCTGTTAAGCCACGATCTCCGATCGCCGATCACGGTCATTCAGGGCTATTCGAAAATGCTCCCGATGGTAGGTGAATTGAATGCAACCCAACAGGATTATCTGGAGAAAATCAAAAACGGTTTAGAGACCATTACTGCTCTCGTGGAAGGGATTTTAACAGAAGAGCGCATTGAAAATGGAATTGTGATTTCTTCAAATGAGATCGCCCTTCCGAATATGATCCAGAATATCCTTTCACAACTAGAATCACTGGCAAACCAAAAACGGGTGAAGATCGCATTAGCAGAAATCACCCCCGGCGTGATCATCCAGGGTGATGCTGTACTGCTGAAGCAAGCTCTTTACAATATCATTCACAATGCTATTAGATTTTCTGAATTGGATGGATCAGTTGAAATTAAATTAATCGAAAATGAAAAAGATGTTGCATTAGAAATACGAGATTCAGGACCAGGAATTGCTGCGCTCGACATTCCTTTCATTTTTGAAAAGTATTACCACCCGAAAGCAGGGGAATCCAGTTCGGAAAAAACGGGTGGAACTGGTTTGTATATCGCCAAGTTCATTATCAGTGCGCATAGGGGAAATATCGCTGTTGAAAGTGAGTTAGGAAAAGGTGCAATATTTAAAGTTAGTTTACCAAAAATAGTTTCCAGTTAGCTATTCACAAATCCAAGAAAAAAAGAAGACAAAACAAAAAATGTTATTTTGTAACATTTTTGCATGTTCAATAAAAGTATTATTCCGGATAAATATCCGATATATAATAATCGTTTGTGCTTAGACTGTTTATTGGTGCTGTAACTGAGGAGAATTATTAATGACTTCTAATCGTTGGTTATATCTTGTTGGTTTACTAATATTCGGGTGTCTTATTGTTGTAGCGGTAATGAATGGTTTCAATTTATGGGTGATCCCTATCATTGTAGGAATATTTGCGATCTATCTTGCCGGTGTATTTGCCAACCGTATCATTTCCCGAAAAATCAATTCGAAGGAAATGCTCGAGGTTAGCGATGATATTCATAATGCAGCCAGGGTGTATCTGCGCTGGCAGATTCGTACAATCTTGCTAGCGGTTCCATTTGTAGCTGCTGTTGTTTGGGCTTTCATGGGCTGGCGGGAGGCTTTGGCGTTCGTTTTAGGTGTATGTACCTCGATCACTGCCGGATATCTGGGCATGTCTATCAGCGTTCGTGCCAATATACAAACTGCTGATCAAGCAGAACAGTCTTTCTCGAGCGCATTCCGCACTGCAGTTCTTGGCGGAGGTGTAATGGGAATGCTGGTAACCGGTTTAAGCCTGCTGGTCTTAACAGTACTGTTCCTGATATTTAAAGATCCTAATGTGCTGATCGGTTTTGGGGTGGGCGGCTCTTTAGCGGCGCTCTTTGGACAGATCGGTGGAGGTATTTTCACCAAATCTGCTGATGTTGGCGCAGATCTGGTGGGGAAGGTAGAAGAGAAAATTCCCGAAGATGATCCGCGTAATGCAGCTGTTATCGCTGATCTGGTGGGTGATAATGTGGGCGATTGTGCCGGACGCGGCGCTGACCTATTCCAAACTTTCAGCGATGATATCATCACGGCCAGTGTGGTATGCGCAACCCTGGTTTCGATCTATGGCAGCAAGGTGATCTATCTCCCCATTCTGTTGCAGTGTGTTGGAATCGTCTCTTCAGCCATTGGTATTTTGGCAACCAGGCAGTGGTCTTCTGATCAAAAACCAACCAGTATTTTTAACGTTGGGTTGTGGATCAGTTCACTTTTAAGTGCTGCTGGTGCGATGGCATTATCTTATTGGTTAATCGATGACATTACCATCGGTATTGCAGCAATTCTAGGAATAGCAACTACATTGATCACAGCTGCCACTACTCGCCATTATGCAGGGATCAACCATACTCCTGTTAACAAGATCGCAGCCGCCTCCCATCGCGGCGCTGCTCTCACCCTCATGACAGGAACTGCTTTTGGATTGCGCAGCCCCATCATTGGCATGCTAACGATCATCACTGCGATAATGCTTGCCTTTAAAATTTCAGGTGGCACCATATTAGCGATTATCGCTGTAAATATCGGTACCGACCTTTTGATCGCCATTATTATGGCATCCGATGCCTTCGGACCAATCGTGGATAACGCAGCTGGCATTGCCAAAATCGGTAAAGCCAAGCGCAAAGTATTTGAATCTCTCTCCAATCTGGATACAGTTGGCAATACTTTAAAAGCCACCACGAAATCTTATGCCATGGCTTCAGGCACGGTAACTGCTTTCGTGTTGTTTGCCACCTTTTTTACCATCACCAGGAATACAGTTCTGGACCTGATCACACCTTATTCCATCGGGTTTATTTTTGTAGGAATATCTCTACCATTTCTCATGTCATCCATCGTTATTGGAGCAACCGCAAAAACCGCAGAATTGATGGTGGATGAAGTTCGTGATCAATTCCGCCAAAATCCGGCGATCATCGAGGGAAAAACCAAACCGAATTATACCCAGTGTGTGGATATTGCCACTAAAAATGCTTTACGTGAAATGTTGCTGCCAGGCGGGATTGCGTTCATATTACCAATAGCTATCGGTTTTCTGTTTGGCAGT
The DNA here is from genome assembly GCA_002403105.1 of Anaerolineaceae bacterium UBA4781. Classification (GTDB taxonomy): domain Bacteria; phylum Chloroflexota; class Anaerolineae; order Anaerolineales; family Anaerolineaceae; genus UBA4781. Next base: position 10,890 of record DHHD01000050.1, read on the forward strand.
GCTGCCTTGGGTGCGCTGCTGATCGGTGCAGTTTCTTCTTCTGCTCTATTAGGTGCTTATTTTAATAACACGGGTACTGCATTTGACAATGCGAAGAAGACCATCGAAGAAGATCCGAGTCTGGATGGCTCACTTGCTCACGCTTCTGCAGTGGTGGGTGATACTTATGGTGATCCGTTGAAAGACGTAGCAGGTCCATCCCTATTGATCTTTATGAAATTAATCGGTATGACCTCCTTGTTGATCGCTCCCATACTGAATACCGTGACAGTGATCTTCAAGTGACCTTCGTTTGTTGAGGATTTGGAAATTAATAAAGAGCATAACCAAAATAATCTCTATAAAGTAGATAAGAATAATTGTATTTTGTGATATAATGCAAGTTTGTTTTGATGAAAACTGTTGTATGTATTTAATCTAACTCGAGCGGTATTGTATGAGGAGGCTCATAAGTGGAAACAAAAAGTCTGATGGCTCTCCGAGTAAGACTTGCATCTCCCGATACTATAAAAAGTTGGTCTTATGGGGAAGTAACAAAACCAGAAACGATTAATTATCGTCGTCTGCGCCCGGAAAAAGACGGGTTATTTTGCGAAGCAATCTTTGGACCAACCCGAGATTATCAGTGTTATTGTGGTAAATACAAGAACCCCAGATATAAGGGAATCGTATGTGATAAATGCGGTGTAGAAGTAACTCGTTCTTCTGTTCGCCGGGAACGAATGGGACATATTGAGTTGGCTACACCTGTGGCTCATATTTGGTACAGCCGGAGAGTTCCTTCTTATTTAGGGTCTCTGTTGAATATTTCACGAAGAAATCTTGATCGAGTGCTTTATTTTGCTCAATACATCGTAACCTACGTGGATGAAGAATCCAAACAAAAAGCATTGAACCGTATTGAAGATGAAGTTGGCGCGAAATATAAAGATCAAATCATTGACCTTGATGGACGTATTGGAGCAGTAGAGCTTGATAAAAATTCTCGTATCGAAGAAATAAAAAATAAAACTACTGAACTATCAACGAAAAAAGATGAAATGATCGCGGAGAAAGTTGCTCCGATCATTAAAGAAGGACAGGATCTCGAACTGTCCATCAAAGAAAAAGTCGGTAAAAAAGCTCGCACAGACATCAAACTGAAAACAATTGATGAGACGATCGCCAGCGCCGGTGAAGAGATCACCAATAAGATGATCTCCAACGTACAGAAATCAATTCAAGAAAAACTAGAATCCATTGAAGCGGAAATCGGAATTGAGATCGACCACGAAAAAGAAAAAAATGAACTTCTGCTGGAGCAGGTGAAAGCGGAGGCAGATCTCACTCTTCAAAAATTGATGGACCAAAAAGAAGATCTGACCGCCAAGATCGATAAAGAAATTGATGCCCATCGAGATGAAATTGAGAGTTTACGACCGCTCTCTTTTATCAGTGAAAATAAATATCGCGAACTCCGTTCTCATTACGGACAGGTATTCCGCGCAGATATGGGTGCAGAAGCCTTCTATGATATTCTCAGCCGCCTAGATATGGAAAAATTGGCTGAAGAATTGTGGATCGAAGTACGAACTACAAAAAGCAAACAAAAGCGGAAAAAAGCTACCAAACGCTTGAAAGTTGTTGAAGCATTTCGCCGTTCGAACAACCGCCCCGAATGGATGATTTTAAAAATCTTACCGGTCATTCCTCCTGATCTGCGACCAATGGTCCAACTGGATGGTGGTCGGTTTGCGACTTCTGATCTGAATGACTTGTATCGACGTGTGATCAACCGCAACAACCGCCTTAAGAGATTACTTGAGCTGGGCGCTCCGGATGTCATTGTACGCAATGAAAAACGTATGCTCCAGGAAGCAGTAGATTCTCTGATCGATAATTCACAACGCGGGAAAGCCCTTTCACGCCGCGGAAGACGCGAATTGAAATCGTTGAGCGATATGCTGAAAGGCAAAAAAGGACGTTTTCGCCGTAACTTACTTGGAAAACGTGTTGATTATTCAGGACGTTCTGTAATCGTGGTAGGACCGAAATTGAAGTTATATCAATGCGGTCTGCCAAAAAACATGGCACTTGAGTTATTCCGCCCATTTGTGATCGCAGGACTGGTAAAGCGCGAATATGCTGCCAATGTAAAGGGTGCACGACGTTTAATTGAACGCAACCGTCCTGAGGTCTGGGAAGTATTGGAACGAGTTATTAAAGACCGACCGGTCATGTTGAACCGCGCTCCAACCCTGCACCGTTTGGGTATTCAAGCATTTGAACCCCTGCTTGTAGAAGGCAGCGCCATTCAATTGCATCCACTGGTGTGTACCGCTTTCAATGCTGATTTTGATGGTGACCAAATGGCAGTGCATGTACCCTTATCAGAAAAAGCGGTTTGGGAAGCCAGAAATCTCATGTTGGCTTCGAAAAACTTATTGAAACCTGCTGATGGCGAACCGATCATTTCACCTTCCAAAGATATGGTGTTGGGTGTTTATTACCTGACCATGGAAGTAGATAAGAAAAAAGGGGAAATGACGACCTTCGCTTCTATTGATGAGGTTGAATTAGCCTATCAATTGGAACAGGTAAAAACCCATACACCTATCAGACTCCAAATGAAGACCTGGTTTGATGAGAAAGGAAAGCGCCTGAATAAACAGGAAGTTCGAATCGTTGAAACTACTGTTGGGCGAGCACTTTTCAATCAAATCCTTCCTGAAGAAGTGGTATTCAGCAACCAGACCTTTGATAAAGGTTCCCTCAAAGATCTCATTGCAACCATCTATGATCTGTGCGGTGAAGATACAACGACGAAGATCGCCGATGCTGTGAAAGACATTGGTTTCAAATACGCCATGCTTTCCGGAACGACTCTGGCAGTAGGGGATATCAGTATCCCACCGAAGAAAGCAGAAATACTGACAGAATCACTTGAAAAAGTTGAGACCATTCAGAAATCTTATCGGCGTGGCTTGCTGACCGAACTTGAGATGGATGAACAGGTCATTAAAGTATGGCAAGATACCACCACAAAAGTTGCCGATGCAGTAAAGGAACACATGGATCCGGGTGGTAACCTGGCAACCATGGCTAACTCTGGCGCAACCAAAGGTGGATTTGGACCCATTTCACAGTTGGCCGGTATGCGCGGTTTGATGGCTGACCCAGCGGGTCGCATTATTCGCCTTCCCATTCAATCTAATTTCCGTGAAGGGTTAACCGCTCTGGAATACTTCATCTCCACACATGGCGCTCGAAAAGGTCTGGCTGATACAGCGCTGCGTACAGCGGATGCTGGTTACCTGACCCGACGTCTGGTTGATATTGCCCAGGATGTCATCATCAATGCTGATGATTGTGGAACACAAGAAGGATTGTGGATTAGAACGAGCGATGATGTTGCTGGTCAGAGTATTCATGAACGACTCAAAGGGAGATTACTAACTGATGCGATTGCTGATCCCAAGACGGGAGAAATTCTGGCGGATCGCGATGAACTGCTTACCCTTGAATTAATCGATAAGCTTTTAGAAGCGGGAATCACTGAAATTAAAGTTCGCTCTCCATTGACCTGTGAACTGCACCATGGAATCTGCTCTAAATGCTATGGCATTGATCTGGGTCGCGGTAAGATGGTGGAATCTGGAACTGCAGTTGGTATTATCGCAGCCCAATCCATTGGCGAACCTGGTACGCAGCTTACCCTCCGAACTTTCCATACCGGTGGTGTGGCGGCTGGAAGCGATATTACCACTGGCCTCCCCAGAGTTGAAGAGTTGTTCGAAGCACGTAAAACTCCTAAAGGTGAGGCTGTTATTGCTCCCATTATGGGGAAGGTGGCCATCATTCCATCGAACACTGCCAGCGACCAGAACAGCGTCCGCATTACTTACAGCGAGCTGGTTCGTGATGAATACAGCGTTCCGGAAGATTGGGAAATTCTTGCAAAAGAAGAAATAAGCGTTGCGGCCGGAGATATTCTCGCGAAGAATGATGAACTAACCATTAACGCACAGCATGCCGGACGTATTCGAATTGAGAAGCGAACGATAGTGGTCAGCTACGATAGTGTTGAAATTGAAGAAATGGATATCCCATCTACACTGCGAATTACAGTAAAAGATAGCGAAAATGTTGAAGCAGGGCAACCTTTAACAGAAGGTTCCATTAACCCGCATGAACTACTAAAATTAAAAGGGCGGGATGCTTGTTACCACTATCTTTTGGAAGAGATCCAAAATGTGTATCGTGCTCAGGGACAAAATATCAATGATAAACATTTTGAAGTAATCATTCGCAAGATGTTAAGCAAAGTTCAAATTATCAATGCGGGTGATACGGAATTCCTTCCGAATGAGATGATCGACCGACTGGAAATCAAAGCGATTAATGAAGAGATCATTGCACAAGGCAAGAAACCAGCTCGTTATATTGATATTCTGCTGGGCGTAACCAAAGCCTCGCTGAACACAGAATCCTTCTTATCTGCTGCATCTTTCCAACACACAATTAAAGAACTCTCGCGTGCTGCCATCGCTGCGGATAAAGATCCCCTCTATGGTTTGAAGGAAAATGTGATCATCGGTAAATTAATCCCTGCCGGGACCGGATTCTCTGAAAAACGTATTTTATTAATCGAATCCGTAGCAAATGATGAACCGATGCAAAAACCACGTACCAGTACTATCGAAATTCCTACCGATCAAAATTCGATAGAGGATATTCTGGATGCTGACTTGCTGGATGAGGATATCGCATCTGATGAAGTTGATCTTTTCGATGACGATTCGGATGACGAACCGGAAGAAGAATAAAAATGAAAAAGCCGAGGATTTTTCCTCGGCTTTTTTTCTAATACTGAATCGAAGAATAATGATACACGATCTTCTTATCGTGTAACCCAATGGTATCTTCAATGGTGATCACGCTGTTGTCTGCAGCTTTAATTTTCCAATTTATTTTTTTTGTAATCTCTGTTCCTGAAAAGGAATCCAGCGAAAAAGTAGCATTGGGAAGCATTGTTGTAAGCAATGCTGAAAACCAGCCATTTAATGCGTTCTTGCCCTGAATCGTTTGTTTTGATGTGACGAAAACCGCGCTCTCATCATAAAGACTCAGGATGAGAGGAATATTTTTATTATTCAAATACTCAATAAATAGTTCCGAAACTGTGGGAATGACTGTTGTGGAACCTGGCCAGGCATACTCTGCGATAGCTTGCCAAATAGCGGGGAGCTTTAATCGGCAATAGTCCCAACTCCAAAAGCTGGCTGCCGGCATATTCAAAGAAACGGCAGTATCCAAAAAAGTTTTTATATCCGTGGTGGTCGGAATCCAACCTCCGGCTGCATACGCTGCTCCGGTGGGGATGATGGGTCTGAAAGGTTCAATTAATTGAAATTCCTTCAGGCTGCGTAAAAGCTGCTCACCAGGATTATGAGCTTGTTCCCAATATACCTGCGGCATATTGAAATCACTTTTTGAAAGAAAATCTTTCCAGGGTAGTGAGAGGTGGTAATTGGGATACCGATAAGAACTGAGAGCCATAGGGTAATCGGGCAGAGCCGCACGCAATTCATTCATAAAGATACGGCAGGGAGTATATTTATCCTTATATTCCGCTTCGGCATCGATGATGTAGCCATCCAATGGCAAGCGATTGATCTGGCGGATGGCAGCTTTGGCTTCATCTTTCGGCAGGTCGCCAAAAACGTAATGCCAGCCCCAAATTCTAATCCCTTTTGCCAGTAATGCTTCGCATACTGGGGTAATGAGGTCTTTTTTTGTTGCTGAATCATAATTGTAATCATAGATACCATTGGCGATCTTTATAAAAACATGTTGCAAACCTGCCTGCTGAGCAACGGATGCAATAGCAGCGGGGTCACCACCTTCACAACTGGGAATCTTCCAAATATAGTAGCCTTTTCCATTGATTAAAGCCATTAGGGTTCCTTTGTATTCTGTTCTAGGAATACTGTTGCAAGTTACGTACCTGAATGGATTCTAACCTTGATCAAGGACCATACCCAGGCAAATAATTCTCGGATATACCACCAAACCTGAGAAGTGATCTTAAATTTCCGCGTATCCGCTGCAATCCCAATAATATCCATTTCCAGTGTTTGTGCAAGCGCAATGGTCCGCGGAAGATGGAATTTTTGCGTAATGAGTACTGCCTGGTGAATATTGAATTCAGATATTGCTCGTTTTAAAGTTGCGAGGGTAGAGACTCCATCCTCATCGATCAACAACAAATCTGATGGGATAGCGTGCTGGATGAGATACGATTGCATGACAGAACTTTCACTGACAACCCTGGTCTTTCCACCACTGAGAAGAATACAATCGAAGTGATCCTGTTGAGCAAGCTGAATGGTTTTATCAAGACGGTCTATTAAAACCTTTGTGGGGAGCAGCATTCGATTTATTCCAGCTCCGAATACAATTGCAGTTCTATACGATGATTTGTTCTTCTGCCTTATGATGAACGGTTTTGTCTTGTGGACTAGGTGAGCACGCAGAATTAACAAAAATAGAATTAAAATTACAGGAATAAGGATAAGAATGCTCAGTGCGGTGGAAGGCATATTTATAACCGGCGAGTCCATTCAGGATTGGCGTATTTTTCTTCCAGAATTTGTTTTGCTCTCTGCCTTTCCAGTTCGCTAAGATGACCGGTTCTAATTTCTACATCCAGAGCGTTTCCAAAGCCATCAATAAGAGCGTACGCAAGTTGCTTCCAAGTGATCTTTTGACCGGATTGTTCTTCTACTGTAGTTGCGTGATTCTGCAATAAAGTTCGGGAGGTTGCTCGATCTTCTTCGCTGGTGTAACGGAGTACTTCTGTAATTCTGGTAATATCCCCGAACAAGGGAATAGCTCCATGCTGCAGAACGCCGTTTTTTTTGCGGGCTTGGGCGCTGCCGATGATCTTCTTTTCGTTCAGTGTGATCTCATAATCTGAGGGAACTTCAAAGCAAATCGGTTTGGTCGTGTTTCTTTCAGAAGGTGTTTTATGCGGTTCGGAATTTGCAGTTAATCCAATATTCTGAAGGGTTGCCATGAGGCCTTTGGATAAATGTCGATAGCTTTCCAATATAGACCCCTGTACATGGGGATCTTTCTCAGAGGAACAAATACTGTAGGTTAATTCATCGGCATGCAAAATGGCTTTTCCACCGGTCGGTCGACGAACCAATCCCCAACCTCTAGCGATGAGACGAGTTTCGTCAATATCGTTAATAGATTGAGCATACCCCAATGATAAGCAGGAAGGATTCCAAGAATACAAACGCAATGTGGTGGGCTGCAGCAAATTGGCTGTCGATTCTAATATCGCCTCATCCACAGCCATATTCCAAGCTCCCTCTGCGGGAGCATTCACGATCAAACGCCAAAAACGTTTCTCCATAGATTTGCCCTAATGATTATAATCAAGATAGAATTTTACAATAAAAGTGGAAAACCTATGGAAACTGAGAAAATTATTGAAGTTGGAATTCCGCGGGATACTGTCGAAATATATTTACCAGACGGTCGAACATACCGGGGGAAACGCGATCTACCCATCATTGAATTCATGAAAGCTTTACCTGAGTGGAAGAATCCACCGATCGTAGGGGCTGTTGTGGATGGTGAGCTGCGCGAATTAACATTCCCAATTAAAAAAGATTCCAATGTAAAGCCAGTCACCATGTCTGATTCGGATGGTTCTAAAATTTACAGGCGCTCGCTTATTTTTTTGCTGCAAGCTTCCTTTGAAGATATATTTCCAAAATTGGAATTAACCGTTGATTATTCAGTTCCGGATGGGGGATATTTTTGTGCCGTACGAAAGCACGCACCCTTGGATCCGAGTGCAATTCAAAAGATTGAAGAACGCATGCATGAAATTGTAAAAGAAGATTTGGAAATTAAGCGGGAGGTGGTCACTCTCGAAACAGCAAAAGAATATTTTCGCAGCAAGAATTACGAAGATAAACTTCAACTCTTGAAATATAGAAAGAAACCGGAACTTGTTCTGTATCAGCTTGAGAATCATCGTGATTATCATCATGGATACATGGTCCCTTCCACCGGATTCTTGACAGTTTTTAATCTGGTTCCTGTTGAAGAAGGATTCATTCTACAATATCCTCGCAGAAAAACACCAACCCGGTTATTGCCAATGCCGAAATATCCAATGTTAATTGGAATTTTCCAGCAATATGGAAATTGGCTCTCAAGCCTTGGAATTGACAGTGTCGGTTCATTGAATGATGCAATTTTGAACAATGGGATCCATGAAGTCATTCTTGTTTCAGAAGCCCTGCATGAACAAAAGATATCAGAAATAGCAACACAAATTGCAGACAGCAAACCCGAAAAAAAATTGATCCTGATCGCCGGTCCATCTTCTTCAGGAAAAACCACATTTTCAAAACGCCTTGCCATTCAATTATTAACGCATGGGATCAAACCTTTTGCGCTTGAAATGGATAATTACTTTGTAGATCGTGAAAATACACCCCTGGATGAAGATGGAAAACTGAATTTTGAAGCATTCGAAGCAATTGATCGAACGTTATTGGAAAGAGATTTATTACATTTAATGAGAGGAGAAGAAGTTCAACTTCCAAAGTTCAATTTCCACGAAGGAAAAAGTGAACGCGGGGAAGTCGTGAAGATTTCAAAAGATCAAGTTATTATCATGGAAGGTATCCATGGATTGAATAATGCTTTACTGGCTGAGTTTCCGTCCAAGAAAATATTCAGAATCTATATTTCGTGTTTAACACAACTAAACCTGGATCGTTTTAATCGCATTTCAACCACAGATTCTCGTATGCTGCGGCGGGTTGTACGCGATTCCTGGTCGCGAGGTTTTACTGCCCAACGCACTATTTCTCTATGGGAATCGGTGCGAAGAGGGGAACGCGAATATATCTTCCCGTATCAAGAGAACGCGCATGCTATTTTTAACTCCGCACTGGTATATGAATTAGCTGCTTTAAAACCCTTTGCAGAACCGCTGCTACGTCAAATTCCCTTTGGGACGGATGAATATCGAGAAGCAAAACGATTGCTTGCATTTTTAAACTGGTTCATTCCCATCGAGCAAGATCTTATTCCCGATAATTCGATCTTGCGCGAATTTGTCGGGAAATCGATCTTAACCGATTTCAAGATATGGAATCACCATTAAACCTTATTATTTTTGGCAACGAACTGCTTTATGGCTTTCGCTAAACGACCAATGCCTTCATTAATAAGGTCGGTGTTTGCATAAGAAAAATTCAAACGCATTGTGTTGGGGTGGCTACCATCGGGATAGAATGAACTACCCGGCACAAAAGCGACTTTGCATTTCAACGCTTCGGTCAGCAGATCGCGAGAATCGATATAATCTGGAAGAGTAATCCAAAGGAACAATCCTCCCTGTGGGTGAGTCCATTTAACCCCTTCAGGCATATGTTCTTCGAGAGTATCCAGCATCACGTCTCGTCTTTCTTTGTAGATTTTACGGATGAACTTAACGTGTTCATTAATAAATCCGTCTTTCCCCACTTCATAGGCAACCATCTGATTAAATGTCGCAGTATGTAAATCCGTTCCTTGTTTAGCCATAATAAGTTTTTGGATCACTTCAGGTGGTGCAATGACCCACGCCAGGCGAATACCGGGAGAAAGTGTTTTAGAAAAGGTGCTTGTATAAATGACATTTCCTGAATAACAAGCACCTTGGGCTCTGGTTTGGCTATCCAACACTTCAATGGCGGGTAAATTCTCACCTTCAAAGCGAAGCTGGCCATATGGATCATCTTCAATGATCGGTACGCCATATTTTTCGGAGAGTTCAATTAACTGCAAGCGGCGCTCAAATGAAAGTGTTACACCGGTGGGATTTTGAAAGTTAGGTAAAACATAAATAAACTTGGGGCTTCTGCGCAAGCTGGATTCCAATTCAGAAGTGATCATTCCTTCATCATCTGTGGGTACTGGTATGTATTCTGCGCCATACGCGTTCAATGCTTGCAAAGCACCCACATAGGTTGGATTTTCGACAACGATATGGTCACCGGGATTGATAAAGATCTTTCCCAATAAATCTAGCGCCTGCTGGGAACCGGAGGTGATCAGAATATTTTCAGGGGTAACCTCAATGCCGTAGCGTCTCGATTGCCTGGCGATCATATCGCGCAGGGGTAAATACCCATCCGTGGAACCATACTGCAAAGCTTGACTGCTTTGTGTTTCCAATACCCGATTACAGGCAATGGTAAATTCCTTGATGGGAAATGCTTCGGGAGCCGGCATTCCACCTGCGAAAGAGATCACTTCGGGATCTTCGGTGAATTTAAGCAGTTCACGAATGGCTGACCCTTTCATACGCTGAGTTCTTTGCGCAAAACGGCTATTCCAGAATGTTGCCATGGAATATTCCTCCTACATGTTGTTTGTATTTATTTCATAAAACGGCTGATCACTGTTGCGGAAGCCGGTAGAGAGATACGACCGCCACTTTTTAAAGAACTGAAATGAATATCATCCAATGATGCTCTATTCTGGTAGATCAGAATCTTCGTACCTTCCTGAGCAAATTTCTTTTCGAGGAATGCCTGACCGGTAAGATATTCTTCTTTATCAATGGCACAGCTGGTGACGGTGCCGATCACTTTTCCTCTTTCGTCAAGAATGGGATCGCCATGATGTGCCATTTTCACATGCTGCTGGTCAAAGCGGAAGCGAACCACGACTCCCTTACGCTCTATTTCAGATTGTAAATAAGCAGCTCTGCCAATGAACCAGGGTTTATGGGTTTTAACAAAGAGTGAAAAACCCGCTTCGTTTACACCCAGATCGAGATCCCCTCCCATTTCATGGCCGTATAAGGGTAATCCTGCTTCGGTACGTAGAGAATCTCTGGCACCCAGCCCGCATGGAATCAATCCCATATCTTTTCCTTTTTCGAGGAGAGAATTCCAAAGCGAGGGACCCTTTTCAGGATGAACGAAGAGCTCGAAAGCCATCTTTTCACCCGTATAACCGGTGCGAGAAATAATGATGCTTGTTCCATCCAGCGTAGCTTCACAGAGCTGAGTGCGTTTAAGGCTATTGATCTTTTTAATAGTGGCTGCATCCCAACCCAATCTGCATAAGATTTGACGGGATTTTGGTCCCTGCAGCGCAATATCCACACGCATGCCTTTTCCTTCGACAGGATCTTTGAGATTATGCAAAATGACATTCCGCCCATAGGCTACTGCCCACGGTTTTTGCCGATCAACAAGAACGGTGGCATTTTTTACCGCTTGGAACCATGCCCAATCTTTTTCTTCGTTGGAGGCATTCACAACCACCAAATACTTTTCTGGTGCATAATGATAAATGATCGTGTCATCAATAACATGGGCATCCGCATTCAAAAAATGTGTGTAACAGGATTCTCCGATTTCAAGGGCGGCGATCTCATTTGCACAGACACTGTCTAGAAAAGCGGGAGCATCAATACCTTCTGCAAGAAATATACCCATGTGTGAAACATCAAAAAGCCCAGCATCGTTGCGGACGGCAGCATGTTCTTCAAGCACTGAAGAATACCACACTGGCATTTCCCATCCGGCGAATGGAACCATCTTGGCACCAGCTTTAATATGTTCCTGGTAAAGGCAGGTTCGTTTCAGAGGAACATCCTGTTTCTCTACCCATTGAAATTCAGGTAATTCTTTTTCACCTGATTTACCGAGTATATCGCCGATAAAATATGGTTTTTGAATGGGATTTGCGGGTGAAATTATTTGCGTTTTGGGTATTGAAGTTGATTCACTTACAAGAACTGGACCCGGAAGCTTTTTTGTCAAGTCTGTATCAGACTTCACAAATCCATCGGATAATGCACGCAGCCAATTTGCAGCTTTTCCGGCACTGGCTGTGGAAACGGTGAGAATGTATCCTTTTTCTGCACCGAGAAAAGCCAGTGTTCCATCAACTGATTTCTCTTCAACGAAGAACTTAACAGGCATTGATTCTTTTTCGTGCAGAATTTCAATATCTTCTACAAGGGCATAATTTAAAAACTGTCTGACCTGTTTCCCGCGTATGGAAAAAGCAAGCTCGGTGCTTTTTGATGATTGGTAATCATCCTCATAATAGAAGAAAGGATAAGCGTGCTTCTCAACAACCAGATCAGTTTCTGCGCGTTCTGCAATCTTACGGATACGGATCTTGGCTTCTTCAAGCGTCGAGAATTTTACTTTTGCACGTAAATTCTCTCCTTTTCCTCCGGCAATGAAATATGGTTCTATGGCAGAGAACAGATCTGCGATGACATTCGCGATTTCATGCATATCAGATTCCATTAATCCACGTTGAGTGACCCACGGAGTACCCATACGCACCCCTCCAGCTTTCAGTGCAGAAGTATCACCGGGGATGGTATTGCGGTTGGCAACGATACCTGCCAGGTCGAGAATGCGGGCAGCGATATCACCTGATAAAACCGCTCCATCTTCCGCTTTGATGGTTTTGCAATCAATGTTCAAAAGATGGGAATCTGTTCCCTGGAAAGCCAGGCGCAACCCTCTTTTTGTGAGCTGTTCTGCCATGGCTTTACAGTTTCGAAGGATCTGTTTTTGCAGATTTACGAATTTTTCAGAACTTGCGATCTTGAAGGTGGTTGCCATGGCAGCAAAAACTTGTACATGCGGACCCCCTTGTTCACCAGGGAAAACGGCTTTATCGATCTTCTTGGCAAGGGAAGTGTCTTTGGTAATGATGCATGCCCCACGTGGTCCACATAACGTTTTATGAGTGGTAAAGGTGATCACATCGGCGATCCCAACCGGGGAAGGCACTACTTTGGCGGCGATCAACCCGGCAATATGAGAAATATCAGCAAACATATAAGCACCAACGGAGTCGGCAATTTTCCGAAATTCCTGCCAATCAGGGATCCATGGGTAGGAGGAATAACCACAGATGATGATCTTGGGTTGAAGTTGGACTGCCAGATCATGAATTTGCGCATAGTTGAGCTTTTCCGTTTCAGGATCGACCGAATAATGAACAGCATTATAGAGTTTTCCGGAGCGATTTACCGGGGAGCCATGCGAGAGATGCCCACCGTGGAATAGATCCATCCCCATGATAGTTGTTCCAGGGGTGATGAGAGCCTGGTAAACAGCATTATTGGCAGGTGCACCGGAAAGAGGTTGAATATTAACGAACAGTTCTTCGGGTTTCATGAAATCTGGGCAGAAAAGTTCTGCACAGCGTCTTTTTGCAAGTGACTCGAGAATATCCGCAAATTCGACACCCTTATAATAACGTGGATCTGAATATCTGCGATACAATGCAAATTGCTGTTCATAATCGAGAATTTCTTCCTGGTTTTGGGTATTCATATGCTCAGGAGGGTAACCTTCGGCATACAGGTTCTGTAACACTGATGAGAGACTGGAACGTACACTTCGTGGTGCTGTGCTTTCACTTGGAATGAAGATCAATTTTCTGACCTGTCGTTCTTCCTCTAATTTAATTAGATTTTGAACTTCGGGATCGATGGAATTCAGTTCTTCACGAAAAAGAAAGTCATTATTATTCTGTGCCATTTTTAAAAATCCTTCCCGATCAATGTGATATACAAAAAAACACTTGTCCTTATAGAAAGAGACAAGTGTTTTTCAATCTCTTTATCAAGTACCAATGCACAACATGAGTAATACCATAACTACTATCATTTTAAAGTCTCAACGGAAGAAGGTCAAGTAAAGATTATTAAAGAAAACCTGTAATCCCTCTTAAATTATTGCATCATCTTTTTTATCCAAGCCAGTGTGAATTCGAAGACCTCTGCTTTTTCGGGTTCGTTGTGCAGCTCGTGATAGAACCCATCCCATACCTTGTATGTTGCTTTCGGATTGGATTTCATGAAGATATCAATTTCATTCTTGCTCACGATCCTGTCATCGGAACCGACCATGGTTAACAATGGAAGATTAAACTCCGAAGCGTGATCTTTCATGTAGATCTTGGTATCTGCCAGGAAGACACCCAGGCGGGTGGTCGCTTTCCCAAAGATGTATGGATCGGCATTATATGCATCGACAACTGCCTTATCGCGAGATAATCCGTTGCGGTCCAGACCACTATCCATGGCAAATTTTGGTGCGACTTTGTTCATTGTTCTTGCTAATTTGAGGGTCGATTCGCTCAATGGGGTAGCAGTATCGATTAGAGGTGCGGTTGCAATCACCCCGGTGAAAGCAGGATGATATTTAAGTACATAGGAAAGAACGATCATTCCTCCCATACTGTGCCCATATAAAAAGGCCGGCTTATTTGAAAGAGAATCCTTTACATTCTTTTGAAAATCATTCAGATCATCCCAAAACGTGGTTGGTGCAGGTACATGACCGCGCGGACCATCAGATTTTCCATGCCCACGCAGATCAAAGGTTAGAACTTGAATGTGGTGCTTGCAGTAAAACTCAGCCATGTGCGCATAGCGGCTGCTGTGTTCACCGAAGCCGTGAATAAGAATAATGGATGCTTTTATTCCTTTATCCGGCATCCATTTTTGAGCGAACATTTTTGAGTTATCTGTTGTTATCCAGTCCCAAGTTTGATGAATCATAGAATCCTCCTAAACATGTAACCATTTAGATCATCAGTGTTTTAATACCATTGATGATAAGATTAAATAAACCTTTCAAATTATATGTCAAATAACGAAAAACAAGATATTTCCATGGAGGATGTTCTAGCGAAAGCTATCAAGGGTGACCTTGAGGCGTTTTCTGTGTTGTATAAAGAAAATGTACAGCGCATCTATACCTATATCTATTACCGGACCGGGAATAAACATGATGCCGAAGATCTTACGGCAAGAGTTTTTCAACGTGCACTCAGCCATATTGGAAAATATGAAGATAAGGGTGTGCCGTTTTCTGCCTGGTTATATCGCATTGCCCACAATCTGGTTGCCAACTGGCACCGCGACCGCAGCCGTAAAAAGGAGATTTCCATTGACGAAGCACCCATGGAGATCCCAAGCATGGATATGCCTGAATCATCCATGATCAAAGATCAAGAAATCGGAGTGTTGATGACTTATGTACGAACGCTCCCTGCGGATAGGCAGATGCTTTTGATCCTTAAATTTGTGGATGATATGACCAATATAGAAATTGCGTCTATCATGGATAAAAGCGAAGGCGCGATAAAGAGTCTATATCATCGTACCTTGCTTCAACTGCGTGATCGGATGGAAGAGGATGGAAACAGGAGCAAAGAAAATGAAAAAACAAGAGGGAATTGATCCAAAACAATTTGAAAGTGAACTGAAGAAAAAGTTTGTGCGCGTTCAACCGGATGAAAGCTTTGTAAAAAATCTGAGACAAATATTGGTTGAAAAAAAATTCATTTCATTAGAAACAAGTAAAAAATACCTTTTTACGATTTCCTTGATCTTCTTTGGAATATTCAGTGGTTATTTTCTCATTTGGATCTTAAAAAAGATCTTTTACCCGAAGAGGAACGGGAATAAGGAATCAAACTCAGAAATGCCACAAGAGTGAAGTGTGTTACCAAGATTTCGATACTCATTCAATAAACATACGTATATAATCAGGACACTTCAAGCATAAAAAAGGGTACTGTATTTGAATCAAAAAGATACATTAAAAAACTTCAGGGTTGTTTTTATGGGCTCTCCGCAATTTGCAGTCCCGGTTCTTTCTGCTCTTTATGAAAATTATCGCCTGGTGGCTGTTGTTACCCAACCTGATAAACCAGCGGGACGTGGAAAAAAAATCGTTTCTTCTGCAGTAAAAAAATATGCAGAGGAACATAACATTCCTACCCTGGAACCATATCGATTAAGAAAAGAACCGGAAAACATTGAAATCTTGAAAAACTATCAAGCGGATCTATTCATTGTGGCTGCGTATGGGCAGATATTACCTCCTACGGTTTTGGAAATTCCAAAGTATGGCTGCATCAACGTACATGCTTCCTTACTTCCACGCTGGAGAGGTGCCTCGCCGATTCAAGCCGCTATTCTCAATGGGGATATGGAAAGCGGTGTGACGATCATGAAAATGGACGCTGGTATGGATACAGGCCCCATTTTAAGAAAAACCAATATTTCACTGGCTTCTGATGAAACCGGAGAAAGCTTATCTACAAGACTCAGCGAGCTTGGGAAAGATCTGCTGATGGAGGTACTCCCGGATTACATTGCTGGCAAAATTGAGAGTATACCGCAGGATGATGAAGAAGCGACCTATGCCCCCCTGATAAAAAAAGAAGATGGACAGCTCGATCCCAATCAACCTGTGGAAATCCTGGAAAGAAAGATACGCGCGTTCAATCCGTGGCCGGGAACATTCCTACTATGGAATGAAAAACCATTAAAAATGCTGGAAGTGGAGATAATCCAACAAATCTCTCATGAAATTGGGAGGAGAGGAATTTACCAAAAATATCCTGCTATTGATTGTGTGGGTGGAACATTAGTGCTGAAAAAAGTCCAGGTACCTGGAAAGAACATTGTATCTGGTAAAGATTTCTTGAATGGGGCACGAGACTGGATAAACCATTGATGAGAAATTTCCATTCATGAATTATCTTCGTGATAGAATCATTGGTTCTTATGCGAAGAATCAAACAGGATCGTTTTTGTTGAAGAAAATTTCTTTGATTTGATGCGGATACAATGATAAGAGACTCATAAACAACTTCATTTCTAAAAGAAATGTGAAAATAAAGAAGGAGTGAAAATGATGGAAAAGAATTCTTTTTGGAGAAAGTTGCTGGCATTCATACTTTCAGTTTTAGTGATTGTCATAATTTTCCCGACTATCTTTGCAATCCCGTTGGAATTTCTTATCATGAATGAAAGCACGTATTCAACCATGACCACCGATGAGAGATTATTGGAAGCAGGGCAGGATGCTTTTTCTGAATCCATCGCCAACCAATTGAGTGTTCCCGGGGAAGATGAAGTTATCTCACCGGTTTTCGAAAACACGGAAATACTCTCAGAAGGCATTCAAGAGTTTGTTACCAAGGAATGGTTGAGCCAAACTTTGCGCGATGTAAGCGTTCAATTATTGCAATTTTTCAATTTCAAACAACCCTTTGGAATTGTCAGCATTGACCTGACAGAGATAAAAGAGAATGTGCTGGCTGGCCGGGATGCTCTTATTGACAAGATCCTGTCTTCATCGGCTCCCTGTGATGCAACTGAAATTACACAAATTACATCTGGAACGCTTACGGTAAGGAATATGCCCCTGTGTAATCCTCCGGCTGAATTGAAAAGTAAAGTTATCACTGCCATCTCTGATTATGTAGAGGAATTTTTATATAAGATTCCTCAGGAATACCAATTGAACATCGAGGATGGGATCAATGCAAGTCTGAATAACCCGATCATTTCTTACAGCCTGATCCGCTGGCTCTTCCGCATTCTTCCGGTTCTTTTCATGGTACTGTTGATCCTGATCGCAATTTGCCTTGGGAAAAATAAGCATGAAATGCGCAATTGGTTGGGAAAGCTGATCACCATTTCGGCTGCGATCTCTCTCATCTTGATCCTGGTACTGGTGATCGGTTCGGAACAGTTCACCGCATTATTCATCAACCAAACACTTTCTGCGGAGAACAGTTCCTTCGGGACTCTTCTATTGATCGTTTTGCAAGCGGTTACATACAAAACCTTGCTGTGGATGGGTATCATTTCCGCCACTTTATTAGGTATCGGATTGCTTATTCTTTTCTTTAGCAAGCAAAGCATAAAGAGAGCGTCAATGGAAAGAGCTGAAGAAGAAATCCAATATCAGGAATCTGCGGATGAGATGCTGCAGACTAAACAGGAAATGGCTGAGGCGATTGTGGAGGAAACCCCTGTTGATGAAAAAGTAAAGAAAGAAAAGAAAAAATAGAAAATGAAAATATGGAAAAAGAAGAGGAGTGATCACTCCTCTTCTTTTTTGGAATATCTCTTTTTCCATTCATAAAGAGTGTTCAACGCTTCGATGGGGGAAAGCTGGTTAATATCTAATTCTTGAAGAGCATGTTGGAGAGGATCGGATTCAGGGAATAATTGCAATTGATCTGATACTCCAATACCAGAACGGGTATGAGCGTTCTCTTCCTCTAATTGTTTTAAAATTTCAAACGAACGCATGATGATACTCTGTGGTAAACCAGCAAGCTGTGCAACATGAATACCATACGAACGATCTGTGCCGCCCTTGATGATCTTATACAAAAACACTACTGTACCATCCGTTTCAGAAACAGCCACATTGTAATTAGCAGCGCTCGGGAGGATCTCGCCAAGCTGGGTTAACTCGTGATAATGGGTGGCAAATAGGGTGCGTGAATGAAGATCAGGATGATTATGGATATATTCAAGTACTGCCCAGGCAATGGATAATCCATCATAAGTGCTGGTTCCTCTTCCAATTTCGTCCAGAATGAGTAAACTGCGAGAAGATGCGTTATTGAGAATGTTTGCGGTTTCTGTCATTTCTACCATGAAGGTCGATTGACCGGCGTGAATTTCATCCTGTGCGCCAATGCGTGTAAAGATTCGATCTACCACACCAATTGTTGCTGCATCCGCCGGGACGTAACTGCCTATCTGTGCCAATAAAATGATGAGAGCAACTTGCCGTAGATAGGTGCTCTTGCCACTCATATTAGGACCGGTAATGATCTTAATGAATTCATTTTCATCGAATGTGATGTCATTGGGGATGAAAGCTCTGGAAAGTTGAGTTCTTTCCACAACCGGATGTCTCCCCTCAATGATCTGAATGGCCTTTTCATCGGTGATGACCGGTTTACAGTATTTGTTTTTTACGGCTGCATCTGCCAGGCTTAAGAAAACATCCAATTCAGCCAAAGCTTGAGCAGAAGTCAGGATATCATCCATAAATACTGTTATTTTTTGGCATATTTCTTTGAAAAGAGTAATTTCAAGCTGGTGAATACGCTCTTCTGCATTTAAAACAATGGATTCATACTCCTTCATTTCAGGAGTGATAAAACGTTCTCCATTTACCAGCGTTTGTTTTCGGATGTATTCCTGCGGAGCCTGATCAACATAGCTGTTGGAAATCTCAAGATAGTATCCGAAAACTTTGTTATAGCCTACTTTGAGTGATTTAATACCGGTGCGCTCTTTTTCAGTTTTTTCTAGATTTGCGATCCATTGCTGAGCATCATGAGAAGAATTGTAGATGGCATCCAGGTCAGATGAGTACCCTTTCTTTATGATGCCGGTATTTTGCAGAGTATTGGGTGGATCATCAGCAATGGCGGAGTTTAATAATGCGAGAATTTCAGGGCAAGCATGAATTCGCGCGGCCAGTGTTTTCACAAAATTTTGACCACTTGATAATAGTGAAAGAACAAGGGGGATCAATTCAAGAGAATTTCGTAAAGCAATTAGATCTCGGGGAAGGGCATGCCCGGCTACGATGCGAGAAGAGATCCGTTCCAGATCCGAAATTCTCTTTAAGTTATTTTGTAGCTCTTTACGCAATAATCCATCTTGAACAAAAAAATCAACATAATCTAATCTATCTTTGATCTTTTGTGGATCGATCAATGGTTTATTCAACCAATTGCGCAGCAAGCGTTTTCCTAAAGGATTTACAGTGAAATCAATGACGGATAATAGTGAACCTTCTTCCTGCCCGTTGCGGATGGTTTCTGTGAGTTCAAGATTACGCCGTGTTTCAGGGTCCAGGACCATGTAGTCTTGAGTGTGGTAATAATGAATTCGCTTGATCGTTTTTAAGGATTGCGGATCAGTTTCATCCAGGTATTGGATGATGGCGCCAGCAGCAGAAATAGCCCCTGATCTATTTTTTAATCCGAAGCCATCCAATGTAGCAACCTGAAAGCAGCTATGCAAAGCATCTTGTGCTCGATTGAGTGTGAAATACCAATCTTCCCGAAGAGTGCGGTGATATTTCGTTATTTTCTCGTCGGAATAGCTTTTCGGGACCAGCAGTTCGGCGGGATTGATGCGAGCCAATTCCGAATACAAGTAATTGGAATGACCATCAGTAAGTTCTGTGCAGTAAAATTCCCCGGTTGTGATATCGATATATGCCAATCCCATCATTTCAGCAAAAGGAAATATTGCTGCAAGGTAGTTATTTTTCTCGGCTTTCAAAAAAGAGGATTCAACCAGAGTGCCCGGAGTAATGATACGTACGACCTCACGCGGAAACAAACCACGTTTGGGCTGTTCCCCGATCTGTTCACAGATCGCGACGTGGTACCCTTTGTTGATCAAACGTGAAATGTAATTTTCGGCTGCATGATAAGGGATTCCAGCCATAGGGATGCGACTGCCCTTTGCAACATTGCGGGATGTCAGGACGAGATCAAGTTCACGAGAAGTTATCTCAGCATCGTAATCGAACGTTTCATAGAAATCACCCAACCGGAAGAATAGAATTGTATCGGGATATTGTCTTTTGATATCCAGATATTGCTGTCGAATTGGAGTTAGGTCAGAATTACTCATGCTGCCACACTACGATTACAATTCCGTTTCTATTTCTTTATCCATTTCTCCAATGGAATCAAGATCGATTTCCCCAAAAATTTCAGGTTGAGTAGCTTCGACCAGATGATTTTTAATCAATTCCAATAATGCCAGAAAGGTAACGATGATTTCCAATTTTGTATTCTGATCGACCAGAGATGAGAATTTGGCATGCGAAATTCTTTTAAACTGTTCCATAATTGCATTAATTCGATTTCTCAGTGTGATGGTTGTAATAGTCACAATTTCATCGATCGGATAAATCTGCTCTGTTGCAATGAGCAAATCACGATAAATTGCTGCCAGATCATGGATGGATAGATCCGTCAGATCTAAAACTTCGGGGAGTTTGGGTGGTGGTGCGCTGCGAAAGTAAGTTCGCAGGTGTCTGGTCTCACGGTCAAGCAGCCAGAAGCCGGCATTTTTATATTTTTTATATTCGATCAACTGCTGGACCAGATCGCCACTGCCATCAATTTCCAATTCTCCGATCTCGCTTGATTCAACAGGAAGCAAGATTCTGGATTTGATGAGCACCAATTGTGCAGCAATAACAAGAAAAGCGGATACTTCCAAAGGGTCGCGATCTGCTATCAGGTTGAGATGTTCCAAATATTGATCAGTTACTTTAGCGAGGGAAAGCTGTGTGATATCCAACTCTTCCTTTTCAATAAGCTGCAGAAGGAGATCAAGCGGACCTTCAAAAACATCCGTCTCGATGGTATATTTACTGGCTGCTTGTTTTAGAAAAGGAATTTCCATGGAGTAAATTATAGCAGGGGGTTTCCCATTAGCAATAGTGATTATGAGATAGTAAAATAAGTAAGCGTTAAGTTGCCTTTATCACTGGAGGAATATTGAAAGAATCATCTGATTTTATTCCTGAACTACCGCAGGAGTTGGAGAAGCGACTGGGATTAAAATTTAATAATATCCTTTTATTAATACGAGCGCTTACACACCGTTCTTACCTGAATGAAAACACAGAAGCGATCGAAGACAATGAGCGCCTGGAATTTTTGGGTGATGCGGTGCTTGATTTTTTAGTGGGAGAATGGTTGTACGATAAATACCCGGAGATGCCAGAAGGCGACCTTACCCAAATGCGTTCCGCGCTTGTTCAAACTGAAGAATTAGCCGATTTCGCCCGTTTTCTTCACCTCGGAAATGCACTTCGTCTGGGCAGGGGAGAGGTTAAAACCGGAGGGAGAATTCGCAGCAGTTTACTGTGTGATGCGTTTGAAGCATTAATTGGGGCGATCTATCTCGATCAAGGATTAACAACAATTCGCTCCTTTTTAAATCCATTATTGGAAACTGCAGTTGAAGATATCTTGGAAATGCATAAAAACGAAGATCCTAAATCTAAACTTCAGGAATGGTCGCAATCACTTGGATATCCGCCTCCAAAATATGTTACGCTAAAGGCATCAGGACCCGATCATTCAAAATTATTTGAAGTGGAAGTATATATAAATAAAAAATCATATGCCAAAGGAAATGGAAAGAGCAAACAATCTGCAGAAAAAGACGCCGCTAAAAAAGCATTAGAGAGGATTTATCAGGAATAATTACCGCATGAAGCAGAAATTAGAAGCCTTAGAACTCCATGGTTATAAAACATTTGCAACAAAAACTCCGTTTGCATTTCCGGATAACATAACGGCGGTCGTGGGACCGAATGGTTCGGGAAAGTCAAANNATTGCTGATTCAATTCGCTGGGTACTGGGAGAACAAGCATACAGCGTTTTGCGTGGTAAGAAAACCGAAGATATGATCTATTCTGGATCTGCTCAGCGCTCTAAAATGTCGATGGCATCTGCTACGATCCGGTTTAATAATGAAGATGGCTGGTTGCCAATCGATTACGATGTGGTGAGCATTACAAGGCGGGCCTATCGCAGTGGTGAAAACGAGTATTTGATCAATGAAAAAAAAGTACGGCTGCGTGATATTCAAGAACTCTTATCCAATTCAGGTTTGGCAGAACGCACCTATACGATCATTGGGCAGGGTCTGGTAGATTCTGCTTTGTCATTGAAACCACAGGATCGTCGATTATTCTTCGAAGAAGCTGCAGGTATAAGGTTATATCGTGCGCGACGCGAAGAAGCTATTCGTAAATTAGATAAAACCGTTGAGAATATGGATCGGGTGAAAGATATTCTCTTTGAAATTCGACCTCGCATTGCACGCCTTGAAAAACAGGTGGAACGAGCGAAAGAATATAACCGTATTAATGCGGATTTGCAATTATTGTTGAAAGATTGGTATGGATATCGCTGGAATTTATTACAGCAAAATTATCGTGAATCCTTGGATGCGAAGATTAAGAAAGAAGCAGAATTAAACAACATTCGCATGGATGTATTAGGCGGGGATGAAGAAGTATCAACCAAGAGGAAAATCCTTCAAGAAAAGCGCGATGCTCTTTCTGTATTGAACAATCAACTCGCAGAATTACAGGGTGAAAAAGAAAAGATCAATCGTGAGCTTGCTATCATTGGAGAACGTTTTAAAGGGTACGAGGAACAACGTGATTCACTTCGTTCTTCTATGACATATGCTGAAGAAGAATTACGAGGTCGGCTGGAGCAGAAAACCGATCTTGAAACGAAGCATCTGGAACAAGAAAAAAATCTTGAAACCATCAAAAATGAAGTAAATACTTTAGAAGAATCGTTGAATCAAAAGAAAAATGAACTGCAAAAGATCCAAACCCAGATCACTGAACTGCAACAGCAAAAACTAGAAATTGATAAAACAATTGTTGGTAACCAAGCAAAAAATACCGACCTGGAAACACGCGTTGCAATCTTGATCAAACGCCGCACTGAATTGGATGAATTAATAAAAACGCAGGATAGTCAATATCAAGAAATGATAACGGCAGTTGATAAAGCGCAAATTCAATTCAATGAAAAACAAAATCAACTGAATAAAGAGAATGAGGATCTCCACCTTTTAAACGAACAGAAAGAAAAATTAAGCGAAGAGATAACAAAAATAAGAAATAACCTACAGAAAAATAACAACGACCTTGCTGCTAAAGAAACACAGTTGAATGTGCTGACAACGGCCAAGCAGAACATGGAAGGTTTCAAGACCGGTACGAAGAAACTATTGAATACATTTCAGCAGAAAAAAGTAAAAGGAACATTCGAACTGCTGCTCTCTTGTTTACGAGTGCAGAGTGGATATGAAAAAGCTGTAGCGGCTATCCTGGGAGATGCTACTGAGGGATTAATTTTAGATCGTTCCATGGAGTTAAAAAACATTCTCTCACTGGTGCGTGAAGCTGGTGATTCTCATTCGATCCTCATTCCACAAGCGCTTTTAAGAAAAGAAGCGAATACGGCGGATAAAAGTCTCCCCGGGTGCCGCCCACTCTTGGATTTTGTTCAATCTGCAACGGAATATCAAACCGTTTTAAAGATCCTATTCTCTGATGTATTTATTGTAGAAGAACAAGATGCGTTGGAGGATATCCTTTCAAAACTCACAAAAGATCAAAAAGTTGTTTTGAAAGATGGTAGTATTTTTTATGGGAATGGTATTATTTCAGTTGGTGGAGTAAACAACGAATTCATCTTTAAACGTGAAAAGGAAATTGATGATCTACAAAACGAGATGAAGGTGTTGAAAGAGAAGGCTGCTGATATTGATGCTTTAAATGCAAAGCAAATGCAAGCTTTCCAGGACCTTGAAAAAACGATATCGGAAAAACACGAGACAATCACCTTCACCGAAAAAGAAGTGAAAACGACTCAAACGGTATTAAAAGATGCGCAAGCTAAACAAGCTGATGTGTCACAGGATATTCGATTAAACAAACAACTGGTCGCAAAACTGCTTACTGATATTCAAGAAGCCATCGAAACAAAGAATACTTTAAAACAATCGATTAAAGAATCACAGGTTCAAACTGAAACATTCAATCAAGAAATCGAAAAATTAAAAAGGCAAACCAGTATTATTTCGATGGATGATTTGAACCAGGATCTATTCAATAAAAAAACACAATATGCTGTTGTTCAAGAAAGTTTTCAAAGTTCCAAGAACCGGCTGCAGGATTCTCTTCAGTTAATTACCAGCTTGGAGACGCAATGCAACGATTTTAAAGAAAAGTTGAAGATGATCGAGAACCAGCATACAGAATTGACCGGTAAATATACCCAAAATACCGATCGCGTTGAAGAATTAAATGACCAAATCGATTCTTTGATGGAAAAAATTACTCCCATTGAAGAAGAAATTTCAACAATCGATACTACGATCGAAAAGCAACAAAACTCTGCTGAAAACCTGCGCAAGAACCAGAGCATAATTGAACGACATTTCATTCAATTGGAAATGCAGGTTGACAAGGTCAAGAACCAAATGGATGCACTGAAAGAACGCATTTCCGACGATTTTGGGCTAGTATCGTATGATTATGAACCTGAGATCAGTGGACCCAAACCACTGCCTATTGATGGTATGGTAGCCAGTCTTCCGAAGATCACTCAGATTCCAGATAATCTTGAAGATCAGATAAAAAACCTTAAATCATCCATTCACCGAATGGGAGCAGTGAATCCCGAAGCGGAAAAAGAATTCCATGAAGAAAGCGAACGGTATGAATTCCTGACCACTCAAATTAATGACCTCGAAAAAGCCGAAACTGATCTGCGTAAGATTGTGGTTGAATTGGAAGAGATCATTAAAATAAAATTCAAAGAGACGTTCAAAGCTGTGAATGAAGAATTCTCTGAAATTTTCAAACAATTATTTGGGGGTGGAAGTGCGAAGCTTGTTATAGAAGATGAAGAAAATGTAACCGAAACCGGAATTGAGATTGAAGCAACATTGCCCGGAAAAAGGAAACAAGAATTGGCGCTTTTATCAGGTGGAGAGAGAAGCCTGACTGCCATCGCATTGATCTTTTCACTGTTAAAAATATCTCCCACACCCTTCTGCGTTTTGGATGAAGTGGATGCTATGCTGGATGAATCCAATGTATTGCGGTTAGGTAAATTAATGAAGGAATTAAGCGATAGAACGCAGTTCATTGTGATCACACATAATAGAAATACCGTGCAGCTTGCTA
Organism: Anaerolineaceae bacterium UBA4781; assembly: GCA_002403105.1. GTDB lineage: Bacteria > Chloroflexota > Anaerolineae > Anaerolineales > Anaerolineaceae > UBA4781. Next base: position 36,528 of record DHHD01000050.1, read on the forward strand.
ATGTCATCTACGGTGTGACCATGGGGCGTGATTCAGCCAGCCAGGTGATCAGTTTGAAACTAGAAGAAGTGACGGACGACTTGGTTGAATAAAGAAAAGGAGCTGAAAAAAAACAGCTCCTTTCTTTTTGTTATTCTGAACTTACTCTCATGTCCAGAGCAACGGATGGTTCTGATGGAACATGATCCACCCAATTGTCATTCTTAACAATCGTTAGATTTGCTGTTGCTTCCTGGAACCAGAGATCGTAGTAATTGCTTTGCAAGCGTGAGTAATCATAGTCAGTTTCAACAGAGCGTTCTTCGTGCCCCAATACCTGGATAATATGCCATCCATAGGATGATTCGACCGGATTACCAACTTCACCAATGTCAAGGCTAAATGATTCATTTTCAAATACTTCGACCATTTGACCTTTGGCGAACCAACCCAGATCTCCACAGTTTTCCAAACCTGACTGATCAAGGGTTACTTCATTACAAACCGTATTCCAATCTTCTCCACCAGCCAGACGGTTCATGACAACAATGGCTTCATCCTGTGTTTCGACGAGGATGTGCCGTGCCCAAACTTGATCTTGCATGCGAGAAACATCGGCAGTGATGGCAGTATAAAGTTTTTGTTTCAGTAAATAATTCGTTATATATTCTCTGAGTACAGATTCATCAACTTCAATGCCTTCCAGGCTTGTGATGTATTCCTGATAATTTTGTTGATACAGCTCTTCGGTATACACTGTTGCAGTTGGGTAGGGAGTTGCTGTACCACTCACTTGCGTAGCGGTCGGTGAAAGTGTTGCTTCAACGCTAGTCGGAACTACTTCTTGCGTGGCGGTAGGTTCTACCACGACAGCTTCTTCTTCAGTAGCTTCTGCTGCAGTTGTGGGTGTTTGGGTTACAGGAGAAACTGCCACAAGCGTTTTCTGTACACTGGAAAGGGTTGAAGTGGGTTCAAAAACCCAGGAATTCACTGTTGGTGTAGCTGTGCCATTGGGGTAATAGCTGAATAGTTCTTGCATCAGAGCATCGACTTCAGCGTCACTGACGGTAATTCCGAGTTTTTCTGCCTCGATCTTTACAACTTCTTCATCAATCATGGTATCGAGTACATACTCACCCAGATATTCATAATCGTCAAGAATCGAGAGAAGTTGAACCAACTGCTCTTTATAATAAGTGACGTAATCTTCACTATCAGCCATCAAGACCATCTGTACAGCGATCTGGTTATATTGGAGGATATATGAATTTCTTTCCAACCTAACTCGTTGGTTAAAATCTGCTCCATTGATCTTGTTTTCGCCAACAACCGCTACCGGTTTGTTGTATTTCAACACTTTGTCATAGAGAAATGCATAGCCGATTATTCCGACCACAATCATAGCGAAGATAATGAATCCAATAGTTAATCTCTTCGAATTCTTACTTTCTTTCACGTTCAGATTGCGCGGTTTTGATTCTTCTCCCCGTGTATTTTTCTTGGTTGTCATTACGACTCTCCATTGATTTAGCGACTATTTTTTTGCCAGGATCCGGATACAAATGGTAATAAAGCGATATGTCTGGATCTTTTTACTTCGGTTGCCAGGGCGCGTTGATGTTTTGCGCAGGTGCCTGTCTGCCGGCGGGGACGAATTTTCCCTTCTTCAGTGACAAAGCGTTTCAGTAATTCAACGTTTTTATAATCTATTTCCTGGGTTTTATCAGAACAAAATTGGCAAAATTTCGGGCGCGCGATGTAGTGCCTACCACCGTGACCTTGAAATCTCTCATCGTGCTCTTCACCCGAGGAGTCTCTTCTATCTTCATACATAGGTGATCTACCTTCCTTCAAAATGATTATTCATTCTCTTCAAATTCTTGCAATTCATCCA
>DHHD01000068.1:0-12518 GCA_002403105.1 Anaerolineaceae bacterium UBA4781
AACCTGCCTGTCGCACGCAAGAAGAAAATGCAAATGGATGATGCGCGCTATTTTCAACCCCATTCCAAGAAATCCGGATATTATGTCAGTGTGAGCGTCTTTCCATGGTCAAAAGCCAGTGAAATTCAACCTCACCTCAATGGTGGCTACAGCACCCAACTTATTACCCTTGGGGCAGAGATCGCCCTGATCGATTCTCAGGCAACGACCGATCTGGCTTTGAAAGCGCCCTGGACACACCTGGTGCATTGGGTTTACGGCAGCGATGGCACAAATAAGCGTGCCTGGTTCTCGTTCATTTCGCAGGCAGCGGATCCCAATCCCAAAAAGCACACCTTCCTGATCGCCACTGACCTGCTCACTCTCGCAGAGATGGATAAGATGGGGTTATAGAATCCAGATGGTTTGCTAACCCATCCTATCATTTCATTATTTCTTTTTTAGAAATTATTAACTACTAAATAAAGAATTGCATTTACTTCTTGTTGAAAAAGTATTTGATATTTTTCAGTTTCGCTAAAAATAGTATTATCCCAAACAAGGTTATGCCCAGCAGTATTTCTAATTTTTGCAGTTGTAGAAAATGCTGTAAAAAGTGAATTATCTAATGCTTCATTACTTATATTTAGTATTGAGTCTGCATATGTTGGAATATTAGGTGGATAAATTTGAAGAAAGGATGAATTGTGAAATATTTCACCAATTGTTTGATTAGGTATTTTCTTTTTTTTATATGGATATAGATATTTCAAAATAGATTCAAAAATTAACGCACCTGAAAATAAGTGGAGAATGAACGGTGCAATCGAACCACCTTCGCTGCTTCTCATCTTGATCTCTTTTTGACGTTCTGAATATTCAAGCAAGAAAACATAGAACGCAGATATTATTGTTCGATTTTCTGGTTTTTTAATAAGGTCTAAAACGAATTTATCTATAAACAATTTAGGTGATAATTCCGATGATTTAGAAATTGAGTTAAATCTAGATATTTCTTCTTCAAGTGTTAGGCAAATTATTTGAATAGTCCTACTCGCAACCTGTTTTTCTGGGTTGAGTAAAAGAAAATTACTTGCAGGAAGTTTGAATGGTTCTTTTTCTGCATTTTTTATGTCTTCGGAAATCGCTGAATCAATATAATATAATGCTTTTTCATAATTTCGAAAATCGAATGCTAACCATGCTAGGAAATAAAATGGAATTCCTTTATGTATGTTCTGGTACTTTTCAAAATCTGAATTCATCAATGTATCTAAAAGGAACTCATAATAAATAAAACGTTCAAATGGTTGGTCAAGGTCGGAAATTGTATTTCCAACACCAAACTTCATAAAGAAATCGTCAGCTTTCTTAGGATTATTATAAGGAAGACTTGTAAAATCAGCCAAAACTTTTTTACGGAGAGTATCCAAGCCTGCATCCATTATTTTTGTATATCCTTTTTTTAAATCTAAAAAGCCCTAATGAAAATAGCATTTAACTTTCCTTATTACATTCTGCTAATCCATATTTAGTTACCATCTGGCGTGATGCTCTTCCGCAAAGCCGATCAGATCCTTGATGGCTACTTTTTCCCCCTCATCTGTAACAAAAAAGCCATTGTATTTGCCAAACATCTGGTGTACTTCGCTGTCGATGATGACCATCTTCGTGGTTGCTACACGTTCCTTGAAAGGTGTGAAGATTAGATCCAACCTGCCCTGGTTATCCTTGAAGGTCCAAGGTTTCATGTAATCAGCGCTGTCATACACGAAAGGCACCTGATCCAGTTTGTGTATCTTGCCATTCAATATCACTGCATTCTCGGTGGCTTTGGAGATATCGCCAAAACCGCAGCCCAGGTTCAAGCCGATAGTATCTCCATTGGGTAGAAAGCCGGAAGCGCTCGCCCAGTTCCAGAAGCTGGAGTATTCCCACACGCCGCGCCCCCAATCCAAGGATGCGATGCTGTTCTTGGCATTCACCACTTCGCGTACATCGCCGTAGGTGATCACGCCCTGTGCGGGCATGCAGTTGATCTTGCGGTTGTAATAAAAACGTTTCTTCCCAATAGGAATGACAATATTCATGGATTCGTGCTCTTTCAATTCTTGCAGCGCTAAATCTACTGAAATTCCCTTCCCGTCATGGAAAGCCGGCCAATCCACACTAATATGGCGAGTCTTGCCATCCACCGTAAACTGCAAGGTGGCTTTGTCATTTTTAAAGAAAGTTTCCCCTTCCATACTGTTGCGCGGGAGCTGCATGCCTTTGCCGGATGAAACCACCAACCCTTCTTCATGCAGTTCGTTGGTCTCAAAGTCCAGCGTGTATCCGAAAACATTGCCGGCGTAGCCCAGATCAGCCACTGTGGCTGAGAAGAAGCGCTTGGGGGTAAAGACAGCATAATAGTCCCAGCGCTTGATACGGAAGCGCTGGAGGGCTTTTAGGGCATAGAACTGGGCATTCTCCAGGTTGCAGTCCAAATTTTGGGTTCTTGCCCACCCTATTTGCTCTAATGTTCCATCTGCTTTGAGCAGGCTGCCGTGTTTCGTGATCTCGTTTTGCATGAAATTCCCTCCGGAAATGAAAATTAATACTATTTTGGCTCAGATTTTTTACCTGTCAACCGTCGAGACTGCTTCGATCGCAACCCAATACTGTCCATCCAGGGACGGAGAAAGCCTAGGAAAGAATCATCCTGCAGGTGCCTTCTAAATCGTCCCTGCGGGTGAACCGCTGCACAGCTCAATCTACTAGAATGGGAAGTATTGAATGCATCGAACTCCACAATGTTCTGGGAAGATCCCAGGCCAGCCTGGAAGCACAGAACCTCAGATAGCCTCCTCCTATTTGAAAGACCGCGCAGTGGGGAACCGCAAGGTCCCCCACTTACTGGCAGAAATCATGAAAATTATTTTTACAAAGGATATAAAATGGACAACAAAGAAAATACAAAAAAATCGACAGCAGGAAAATTGATCATCCATTTGCTGATTGACGCTTTCCTGCTGGTTTCCTTTATTCTCCTGAATAACATGCGCTCCACCGGAAAATCGCTGCATGAGATCCTGGGCGTCGCGATCGGTGTTTCCATTCTGATCCATCTGATCCTGCATTGGAAAATGATCGTGGGATATTTCAAGAAGATATTCAAAAAGCCTGAGTTCATGCCCATCTTGCGCCTGGTAATAGATATTGCATTATGCGCGAGTCTGTTTGCCATCATCATTACCGGCTTATTGATGTCACATACTTTATTGCCCTCATTGGGAATCCAGGTTGGGCGTGCCGGTCGGGAAATAGAAATGCTTCACAAACAGGTTACACATTACATGATCTATATACTCGGTTTGCATCTGCTTTTGCAGTGGAAATGGTATATCTGTGTGATTAAACGACTGATCATCAACCCGATTGCCAGTTTGTTCGGGAAAAGACAATCGAAAGAAATCGCATAAATCCTCCTCTTCTCTCAAAATGATAATGCGGAGCAACGAAACCATGTGAGTTGTTTTCGCATTATCGCTTTAAATGCAAGGGGTCTAACACAACTCTTATATCCCTTATAATTGAATCAAGGCACAATAGAAGAATCAATTGATAAGGTGAAGCATGGAAAGAGTCCAAATACAATTATCCCCTTCGGGGTCACATCTTTTTGATGATAACGACCCCATCCAATTCACAGCCCGCATCACGCACTGGCATTTAACCTCCAAACCGAACGTTTGGCGACCTCCCACGGACCTTATCGAAACGGACGAAGCGTATGTGGTGCGTATGGAAATAGCCGGTATGAATGTGGCTGATTTCACCATCAACATAAACAGCAGCATTCTCACCATTAACGGCACACGCTGGGAAAGCTATCCTAACTGCGCTTTTCACCAAATGGAGATACCCAGTGGTGATTTCTCTTCTTCTGTGGAGATTCCCACTCCCATAGACGAAGAAGGTATCACGGCAGTTTATGAAAACGGTTTTTTACATGTTACACTGCCCAAGGCAAAAATAAAACAAATAAAGGTGAACTAATAAATGCCCGCTTCTCGCTGGAAAACAAACCTGATGGAAATAATCGAGCTGTTTGCTGATGAAGAAAGAGATTTTAACGAAATGGTGCTGGCAATGAGCATGGAAGATCTAGCAAATGATGAAGATTTGATCGAAGTAGAAAATAAGCTGATCGATAGAAAAATGAAGAACGAATTTCCTGAAGAAGTTCCCATTCTACCGCTGCGCGGTCTGGTGGTTTACCCTCAAACTGCTGTACCGCTCACTATCGGGCAGGCGCGTTCTATCCGCCTGGTGGATGAAGTGATGAAGACCGATCGCTTAGTAGGGCTCATTGCATCGAAAGATCCCACTATTGATGAACCGGAACCAGACCAGCTATACCAATATGGCACATTGGCAGTCATACATCGTCTATTTCGTTCCACGGATGGTACTTTTCGACTGCTGGTGCAAGGCTCTACCCGTTTTAAAATAAAAAAATATACAGAAATCGAACCCTATCTAAAGGCCTTGATCGCACCTGCTCCTGAAAAAGTGGAAAGTGGATTGAAGATCGAAGCGCTGGCACGCAATGTACGCGACCAATTCGGTCAGATCGCAGAGCTGGTTCCTTCCATACCGGCCGAGATCGTGGTTTCGATCAATGCGTTGCAGGATCCGCTTCAGACTGCCTACAATATCGCGAACTTACAGCGCATGGAAGTGGAAGATGCCGAAGAGATATTGGAATTGGATTCCACAACGGAAAAACTGCGCAAGCTAGTGGGTATTCTCACCCGCGAAAGTGAAGTTCTCAATCTGGGTCGAAAGATTCAAAATGAAGCGCGTGAAGAAATAGAAAAGGTCCAGCGTGAATATTATCTGCGCGAGCAGTTGAAAGCCATTCAAAAAGAATTGGGCGAATCCGATGAACAGGCAGCCGAAGTAAGCGAGTTTCGTGAGAAGATCAATAAAGCCGGAATGAGTGCAGAAGCTGAAAAAATGGCTCGCCGTGAATTGGATCGCCTTTCTGGTCTTCCCACTGCGGCAGCCGAATATGGTGTTATTCGCACCTATCTGGATTGGTTGGTCTCACTACCCTGGTCCAAAACCAACGAAGATGACCTGGATATCAAACATGCCAAGGCTATTTTAGATAAAGACCATTACGGCTTGAATGACGTTAAAAAACGGATCCTCGAATATTTAGCTGTACGAAAATTACGCATACAGCGCAAAGACGAGCTTAGCAGCGAAGAATATCACGATTCCATTCGCCAGGAGCGCGAAGGCGTTATTTTATGCTTTGTTGGTCCCCCTGGAGTTGGGAAGACCTCCCTTGGTAAATCCATTGCTGCCGCCATGGGGCGTGAATTCATCCGCGCTTCCCTGGGTGGAATGCGCGATGAAGCGGAGATCCGCGGGCATCGCCGTACTTATATCGGCGCCATGCCGGGCAGGATCATCCAATCACTGCGCCGTATAGAATCGCGCAATCCGGTCTTTATGCTGGATGAGATCGATAAATTAGCTTCTGATTTTCATGGAGATCCTTCATCTGCACTCCTGGAAGTACTGGATCCCGAACAAAATTCAGAGTTCCGTGATAATTACATGGAGGTGGCATTTGACCTTTCACAAGTCATGTTCATCACCACTGCCAACCAGATCGAAACCATCCCTGCTCCGCTGCTGGACCGTATGGAGATCATTCAAATTTCCGGTTACACGGAAAATGAAAAACTACAGATCGCAAAAAGTTATCTGATCCCGCGCCAATTGAAAGAAAACGGACTGCTGCAAAAAGAGATCAATTTTGAAGATGAAGCGATCTTATCCATCATCCGCCAGTATACGCGCGAATCCGGTGTACGCAGTCTGGAACGCCATATCGGTGGAGTGTTACGCAAGATCGTTACGCGTAAATTTGAAAAGAAACGCCTGGTCAAGGATGTCACGGCAAAAAATGTACACGATATGCTGGGGCGCCCGATTTTCAAACCCAGTGAAGAGATCATGAAACGGACTTCCATTCCGGGTGTGGCAACCGGGCTGGCATGGACCCCCACCGGAGGCGATATTCTTTTTATCGAAGCTACCCGCATGCCCGGCAGCCAACAATTCAAGATCACTGGCTCGATCGGAGATGTCATGGGAGAATCAGCCCAAGCAGCCCTTTCTTATGTGCGCGCGCACGCTGCGGAATATGGAATTGACCCCAATTTCTTTGAAAAGTCGGATATCCACCTGCATATCCCGGCGGGCGCTACACCCAAAGATGGCCCATCGGCAGGTGTCACCATGACCACCGCTCTGATCTCCTTGCTCACTCAAAAGCCGATCCGTCCGGATGTAGGTATGACGGGTGAGATCACCTTGCGTGGGCAGGTTCTGCCGGTTGGTGGTATCAAGGAAAAGATGCTAGCGGCACATCGCGCCGGGTTGAAAACCATCTTTCTCCCGAAAGAAAACAAAGGGGATCTGGATGAACTACCTGCAGAGGTAAGAAAAAGCATTCATTTCATTCCCGTAGAAGATGTTAAAGAGATATTAAAGAAAGCCATGACGGCGCAAGCAAAATAATTCAAAGAATTAATCAACCGCAATGCCTTGATTTTGGAGAACCACCCCATTTTCAAGGCATTCTTTTAGATCTGCCCCATATTGAATCTGATAATTCGGTACTGCACGTACAGCTAATTCACCCAGAATTGCATCCTCTTTTTTCTCATTTAAAAAAGAGGCTTTCTTCATCCAGACATAAATTGGTTCCAATCCACGTGCGAGAGCCAGATCAATGATGCTGATCATTTCATCATTTTGAAGCGTTGAAATAAATATAACAGTGCTGCCGCGATTAATTTGCTTGATATATTCACCGACAAATACTCCAAAAGGGATATCCCCATCCGCTTGTAGTGAAGCCAGAGTATCCAATGCTCGACCGAGTTGGCGATACCCATGATCCGATACCAGTATCTGCTTCTGGCTGTTGGAAGTGATCAACCCCACCCCAAAATTATGCTCAATGAAATATTTTGTAATGGATGCGGCAGCCGTTACCCCGTATTCAAATGTGCTGCAGGGTAATTCATAGTGTGTCTGCCGACGTACGCTCCAGTAATCGGAGGGATGATTGAAAGAATCAGCCTGTGGTGATTCAAAATGATTTTCCACTGCACAGTCAATCATCAACCAGGTATTCATCTGAGGATCACGGTCAAATTCCTTTACCATCAGCCTATTTTTACGAGCAGTGGTTGGCCAGTGAATGCGGCGCAACGAATCGCCCGGGAAATACTCGCGCACCCCGGCAGCAAAGGGTGTTGTTTCTGTTGAAGCTACTTTTAGTTCTTTACCTCCGCTAAGGTAAGCCGGCAAATGGGCAAAGGTATCCAGATCGATGATCCGCGGCAGAACCACCAGCCGCCTGGAATTCTTCAGCCACTCAGAGAATTCAAAGAAACCGAAATAATCGCTGGAGATCAACTGCATGGGTCCAAGTGTAAATTCACCGCGTTTCCGTAGAAAGGTGTAGGTATTGAATGTACGGATCTTTTTCGCATCAATACCTGTGAGTATGCGTATTTCTTCAGGATTTCCGGATATCCCCGAATAATCGCGAATCTCAAGCCACTGTTTCCAAAATGGATATTTATTTTCAATGTCAAAGTGATCTTCAAAGTAATTCCCGACGTTCATCTTTTGAAAACGAGAACTTCGCTGCAGAATGATCCCCCTGAGTGAAATTCTGGCAGAAATATAGTTTGCGCCAGTAAGTAGAGAAATTAATAGAAATAGCGTAAGAAAAAGATCATCACGAAAGATGATCCACAATGTTAAAAAGCCAGTGACTCCCAGAAGAAGAAAATAAAAACGTGGTTTGATCTTCATGCTTACCTAAACGTGCACAGGTACTTCAACCCTATTTAATATCTCTTCTACCAATGCATCTTTGTTGAGATCTTTGATACGCGCAGAGGGATGCAATACAATACGATGCGCCAGCACGTAGACAGCAACATTCTTAATATCGTCAGGAGTGACATAATCCCTCTTTCGCAAAACAGCGTACATCTGTCCCGCTCGGTATAAGCCAAGGCTGCCGCGTGGGGATGCACCCAGATAAATATCCTTATCCTGACGTGTGGCTTCCGTGATACTAACGATATATTTCTTAATTGGTTCGGATACATGCACACTCTTGATTGCCTGTTGTGCATTTTTTAGATTTTCAATACCTGCCACCGCTTGCAAGGCTTCAATGGGATGAGCAAATTTTTGCGATTCAAGGATGCGCATTTCATCAATGAAAGTCGGATATCCGATACGCACTCTCATCAAAAATCGATCCAACTGAGCTTCTGGTAACGGGAAAGTACCTTCGTATTCGATCGGGTTTTGTGTTGCAAAAACTAAAAATCCTTCTGGCAGCAGATGTGTTTTTCCATCTACGGTAATCTGTCTTTCTTCCATTGCTTCCAACAGAGCAGATTGTGTTTTGGGGGTTGCGCGGTTGATCTCGTCCGCCAGTACGATCTCTGCCACTACCGGTCCTGGTCGAAATTCAAAGGTCTGGGTCGCTTGATTGTACATGGAGATACCGGTGATATCGCTGGGCAGCATGTCTGGAGTGAATTGGATACGACTGAATTTCCCTCCGATGCTGATCGCTAAACTCTTGGCAAGCATTGTCTTGCCAGTACCCGGTACATCTTCAATAAGAATATGCCCACGACAGAATAATCCCAAAACGATCATTTCCAAAGCATCATGTTTGCCGATGATGACTTTTTCGAGATTTTCAATGATCTTTGCTGCCAACGCTTCTACTGCAACGATCTCCATAGCTGCCTCTTCTGCGGTCTATTGGTATTCCGCTGCCAGATAATCCTGAACAGCCCATCCGGTCACTGCTGAATCTTGCGCTTGAATCTTCCACCAGATGCGGCTTTCGTTAATGGTAGGTCCTTCTATTATTATCCATAAGCTGTTTTCAGAAGCAATTGTCAAGGTGTCCGATTCTATAGTAGGCTCAGTGTGGATCTTTAATCCATCGCCGCCGGTGTCGGAAACGCGTACATGCATTCCTGTAGCAAAAACCCCGGGCAGCGCAGTGGTTTGTGCAGTAGAAGCAGTGATTTCAGTTTGCTCTGCTGAAGAAATGGTAGCAGTTGGTTGGTATGGAGTAATTTTTAGAACTGCGGTGGGCAGAGAATTCTCTTTGGTATCGGGAAAAGAAAAAATCACAATCAGTGCCAGAAAAAACAAACCGATACCTAACAGAATCCCCATTATGAATGGTAATTTTGTTTTTCTCATTCTGTCTTATTCCATATAGAATATTATTATCTATCTTACCTGATTATTATGAACTTGGAATATAGAGAAGCAGACTTATGCGGCAAAGTTCTAAATAACCGATTTCGCCTTGAAGAGAAGATCGGTTCAGGCGGGATGTCACTATTATTCCTCAGTAAAGAACTCTCCTCGAATGAACCGATTGTAGTCAAGATCTGTAAAAATTCACATGAAATAAAAGCTTTTCAGCAGGAGATCAATTTACTCCGTTCTCTTCATCACCCTGGGATTCAAAGGGTCATTTCAAAAGGGACGATCAATGGACTGCCCTATTATGTTTCCCCATATTACGGTGAGATAAATTTCAGAGAATTTCTCTCCGATAAAACCAGCTTGGCAGAAAACGATGCGCTCCAATATTTTTCGCAGATTATGAGCGCAGTTGTTTATCTGCACAAAAAAAAGATCCTGCACAATGATCTCAAACCGCAAAATATTTTAGTTGCTGATGAAAGCAAATTGATCTTGAGCGATTTTGGTCTTGCCCTGCATGTAAACCGTCGTAAATATATTCGAAATGATCAAGAATCGATCTGGGGATCGCCTGTTTATCTGGCCCCCGAACTGCCACAAGGTTTCAGCCCATCGTATGCTTCGGATATATATTCACTGGGAATCATTTTATTCATTCTGGTCATCGGTTATCCACCCTTCTATCATGATGATCTGGATATTTTAATAAGAATGCACCAAACACTTGAACCACCACGACCGCGGCTGCTATCTGCATCAGTATCCCAGGAAATGGAATCAATAATGCTATGCGCAATCTCTAAATCACCATCCGATCGGTTCGCTAATGCAGAAGAAATGCAGGATGCCATTTCTTCATATATAAAAAATAATCAAAAGAAAATTGAGAAAAATAGCTTTCCACGACGCCCTGCAATGCTCTCTTTTGATCAAGAAAAGACAAAACAGATCCAATAGCTTGCTTCAGAGGAACCATGCTTGTAGTAAGATTAATAAAATTGACTTTGGAGTAGACCTGTGAAAAAGATCATCAATGCTTCGATTTTAAACGCTGATTTTTCAAATCTCAAAGAACAAATTGACCAAGCAGTAGCCGCTGAGATTGATTGGATCCATCTGGACATTATGGATGGTCATTTTGTGCCTAATATTTCCATGGGTCCTACCATTGCTCAAATTTGCCGGCAAATTACCACCCTGCCCATGGATGCACATCTCATGATCTCCAATCCGAATGATTTCATACCAGCGTTCGCAGATGCAGGTGTGAATTTGATCTCGGTTCATGTCGAAGCAGATGCTCATATTCACCGCACCCTTCGAAATATCAAAGATCATGGTTGTAAAGTTGGGATCGTTTTGAATCCAGGAACGCCTGCCAGCGCAATAGAATCTGTTATGGATATGATCGATCTGGTGCTGGTAATGAGTGTGGATCCAGGTTTTGGCGGACAGAAGTTTATAGCAAACGTACTTCCCAAAGTGGAACAGATCAGAAAATTAATTCACACGCAAAAACGCGATATTTATCTGCAAATAGATGGTGGCATTGATGTTGACACTTTACCATTAGCAATAAAAGCCGGTGCTGATTCTTTTGTCATAGGTTCTGCTATTTTCCGCAATAAAAAAGGAATCTTTGAAGCAGTTCATCAATTAAAATCATTAATGCAATAATATATAAAGCAAGGCTGGCTTAACCTTCGTCAGCCTTGCTCGTTTTAACCTCACACTCACTAAAAAACTTCAGTCGTCTCGAACTGGCTATTATACAAAGATGAATAGAATCCATTGCGCGCCAGTAATTCCTTATGTGTTCCCTGTTCTACGATATCACCATTATTCATGACCAGGATCAGGTCTGCATTGCGGATCGTAGATAAACGGTGCGCAATAATGAAGCTGGTACGGTTTTTCATCAAATTATCCATCGCTTTTTGGATCAATACTTCTGTACGAGTATCCACCGAGCTGGTTGCTTCATCTAGAATCAAGATCCTGGGGTCTGCTAGAATTGCTCGAGCAATCGTCAATAACTGTTTCTGCCCTTGCGAGACATTCGATGCCTCTTCATCCAAAACCATATTGTAGCCATCCGGCAAGGTGCGGATGAAGTGATCAACATAAGCTATTTTTGCTGCAGAGATTACATCCTCATCAGAAGCATCCAGGCGTCCATAGCGGATGTTTTCCATGATCGTGGTGTTATATAACCAGGCGTCCTGAAGCACCATTCCAAACATTTGACGCAGATCCTGTCGGCTAAATTCTTTAATATTGTGACCATCCACTAAAATGGATCCGCTGTTGATATCGTAGAAGCGCATCAGTAATTTCACCATGGTTGTTTTACCGGCACCTGTTGGACCTACGATCGCAATTTTTTGGCCAGGTTTTACCGTTGCACAAAAGTCATTGATAATTATTTTTTCCGGAGAATATCCAAAATGGACATCTTTGAACTCTACGCTGCCCTGAACAGTCGTTAACTTCACTGGTTTGGTAGTTTCTGGATTTTCTTCTGCTTCATTCAAAAATTCAAAAACACGTTCAGCAGCCGCAGCCGTTTGCTGCAAGGTATTGGAAATATTGGCAATTTGTGTAATAGGTTGAGTGAACGAGCGCACGTATTGAATAAATGCTTGAATATCACCCACGGTAATAGCATTCCTGACAGCCAGGTAACCGCCTAAAATACAAACCACAACATAACCCAAGTTACCAATGAAGGTCATGATCGGCATCATCATGCCGGATAAAAATTGTGATTTCCAGGCAGCTTTATAAAGGACATTATTGGATTGGTCAAACTTTTCAACGCTTCTTTGTTCTCCATTGAATGCTTTCATTACCACATGGCTGCCATACATTTCTTCCACATGTCCATTTACATGACCAAGATATTCCTGTTGTTGCTTGAAATATTTTTGTGAATTTTTCACAATAATACTGATGAAGACAACCGATAAAGGCAGAATGATCAATGTCACGACGGTCAAAAGCCAGCTGATCGAGAACATCATTACTAAAACACCGATCATGGTAACCACAGAGGTGACGATTTGAGTCATGCTCTGGTTGAGCGTCTGGTTGATAGTATCCACGTCATTGGTGATACGAGAAAGTACTTCTCCATGTGTGGTGCCATCAAAATAACGTAACGGCATGCGGTTGATCTTCTCAGAAATCTCTTTTCGAAAACGATA
>DHHD01000068.1:12569-33846 GCA_002403105.1 Anaerolineaceae bacterium UBA4781
CGGTACCTGTGCCTGCGATTTGTGCAACCACTCCCTCATATAACTTGGTAGTGGCTTTTCCCAGTATTTTCGGACTGAGAATTGAAAAAATTGTTGAAGTACTGGCAGCCAATAACACTAAAATGATCTTGGTCTTGTATTCTGCCAGATATTGAATTAGCGTACTCATTGTTCCTTTGAAATCACGCGCTTTTTCTCCGCCCCGCATCATACCGCCACCGGGTCCTCCCCCCATCGGCTCTCCACCCAAAGGACCTCGTTTCGCTGGCTGTTCTTGTTTTTGATTTGATTGTGGAATATTACTATGCATGCTCATGCTAATTCCTCCTTATTCAACTGCGATAAGGCAATTTCGCGGTAAGTTTGACATGACTTCATCAACTCATCATGAGTACCTTTACCAACTACACGCCCATCATCCAGAACGATGATCTGTTCGGCATTTTTAATTGTTGAAATACGTTGTGCAACGATCAATACGGTACTGGAACCGGTGCTCTTTTTCAATGCCTTGCGTAAAGCGGTATCGGTTTTATAGTCCACTGCCGAGAAACTATCATCGAAAATGTAAATGGGAGGTGCTTTTACCAACGCTCGAGCTATCGCCAAACGCTGTTTCTGCCCACCGGATACATTCATTCCACCCTGAGCTATCTCACTTTTCATACCATCCGTCATTGTTGAAATAAATTCAGAAGCCTGAGCGACATCCGCTGCTTTTTCTAATGTATTCATACTTGCATTTTCATCAGCATAACGCAGGTTGCTCTCGATGGTCCCTGAAAAGAGAGTTCCTTTTTGTGGTATGTAACCGATCTTATCTCTCAGATCACTCTGGTTGACATCTCGGATATCCAATCCATTGACATAGATCGTTCCATTTGTTACGTCGTAGAAACGTGGGATCAAATTTACCACCGTGGATTTACCGGAACCAGTTGAACCAATGATGGCAGTGGTTTGACCGGGTAATGCAGCAAAGCTGATGTCATGTAAAACATCCTCTTCGGCATCTGGATAGCGAAAATATACATGTCGGAATTCCACTTTCCACTTTGCATTTTTATCAAAATGCTTTGGTTCTTTAGGATCTTTGATCACCGGATCCACAGCCAGTACATCAGCAATACGATTCGCAGAAACTGTAGCTCTGGGCAAAATAATGAACATCATTGATAGCATCAAGAAAGACATAACAACCTGCATGGCATATTGTAAGAACGCCATCATGTCACCAACCTGCATTACAGATTGTGCTACTTCATGCGAACCAACCCAGATTATTAATAACGAAATACCATTCATCAGAAGCATCATCACCGGCATCATCACCGTCATGATGCGATTAATAAATAAACTGTTTTTCGTCAGATCAAGATTTGCTTTATCAAATCGATTTTCTTCAAATTTCTGGTTGTTGAATGCTCTGATCACCATCATTCCACTTAGGTTTTCGCGTGTTACCAGATTCAATTTATCAATTAAGCTTTGAACGATTTTGAACTTGGGCATGGCAATGCTAAATACCGTTACGACCAAACCCATCAGTACCACTACACCCAACGCGATGATCCAGGTTAGAGAAGGGCTTTTATCTACTGCATGCAGGATCGCGCCAACACCCATGATGGGAGCATAAAAAACCATACGAATGATCATCGTAATTGCCATCTGTATTTGTGAAACATCATTTGTCGTGCGTGTGATTAAAGATGCAGTGGAAAATTTATCAAATTCTGTTTTGGAAAAACTCTCAACTTTTTTAAATGTATCACGCCGGAGATCGCGAGATACTCCTGCAGCCACTTTCGCAGAAATGTATCCAACTGTAATAGAACAGGCAACTGTTGCTAATGTCAGCAGCAGCATTGAACTACCGATTTTCAAAATGTAATTGGTTTGCAATTTGGCAGCATCCATACCCAACGCTGTGTATTCTGCTTTAACAGCAGCAATCGCTGATTGGGTGATCATGCTGCTACCCATTACTGCGAATTTCTCATCAACAGTTGTTGTCAGCATAGAACGCTGAGTTTCGGACATCTTTAAAATCAAACTGAAGATATCTGTTCCTTCAGGCAGGGTGGCCAGATCGAAACCCATTCCTTTTGAAAGTTCAACTGCTTTTTCTGGATCGCTCATGGCTTGATCGATGGTTGAAACAACCAGCAGCGCTTTTGCCATGATAGGATTTATTCTTTCAATTTCCAACGCATCGGATGTATTTAATACATAGATTGGTTCATTTGCAACTGCCGGATATTTATCCAAGAATTCTTCAAAATCAGGTAAATTCTGATCAATAAGCAGATAATTTTCCAGTACAGAAGATTTTTCCTCAGAACTCATAAAGATGGTGATCTTATCCATCTCGCTTTTACGGATCGCTTCAGGTACTGCATTGGTTACTCCACCCTGTTGAATACCAACATTGATAATATCTGACATGTAATCAGGTAAAGCAAGATCTGCCATTACTTGACCATACAACATACCGATCGCAATCAAGATCAAGAACAGATAAGGTTTTAGATATTTTGCTAGCCGTGCCATAAATTTCGATCACTCCTTCCAAATTTCATTTCATCCAATTTGCAATACTAAATTTTGGGGTATTCCATGATGATTCTTTTTATATTTCTTTTTGTTTCTGATTCCGCATCGATACAGAATTAATTTGTAAAGAATGTAGAAGTTTTCTCAGTAAAATAATTAATTGATCTTTTTCTTCATTAGATAATTCCGACGACATACTATCCATATATTGCATTTGTTTTGGGACTAATTGTTTTACTGCGGTACGTCCTGCGTCTGTGATTTTCAACCGATATATTCGACGATCAACAGGATCATTTTCACGTATGAGCAAACCTTGATTCTCTAATCCATAAACCAGAGAACTGATCGTATTTTTCCCAACATGTTGAAAATGGCTCAAGTTTGTTGGCGTGATCCCTTCACTATTTTCGATGTCACTATTGATATAAAGGTGCATTAGTATAGCCAATCGTGGACCAGATAGTTCTGATTTTCCATAATCTAAATTAACGATCGATTCATATAAATTTCCAATTCTTCGGATCAAACCGCTTAACTCAAAACCCTGCATGGCTTTCTCACCTGCCAGCTCTTTTATACGTTTTTCAAATTGTTGCTTAATAATATTGATTTTTACGTTTTCTTCTTCAGATAAATGTCTATCGAATTCATTCATTCTCTTTGCTCCTATTAGTACGAGGTCGTACTATACTACGGCGTATTATTTTCGTCTAGTATTAATCAAAATTTATATGAAAATCTAATAATTGAAAAATCAAAACTATACAGTGATCCTGGATTGAGAATACGTATCTTTTTTGATCAAGTTAATCACTCCATTAAACAAAAAAGCACCATTTTGAAGGTGCTTTTCCATTATAAAATTGTGGTTCTTTATTTATCTTTTGAAAGCGTCTTTATACACTTTGTGCAGAGAGTTCGTTTTACAGCTTTCCCATTTTCCGTAATAGTAGTTTTCTGCAAATTTGGTCTGAATTTGCGATTTGTTGCGCGTTGGGAAAAACTGCGACTATGCCCAAAAGTGGTTGTTTTTCCACAGATTTCACATTTTGCCATTTTCATTCCCTTTCAAAGATTAGCTAATCTTATAAAATCAAAGTAAAATAACGAGAAGAAAGTTTACCATAGTCCGTAACTATCGACAAGTTTTTTTGTTCTATATACAAGATATTTTAAAGAAAGTACGATTAAATTATGAATGTAACAGAAAACCAACTGGGTAATATTTATATTTCTTATCATGCGATTGCTGTCATTGCTTTCCAGGCTGCTCTGGAATCTTATGGTGTGGTAGGGTTAGCTTACGAAGGCATGGCTAGAGGGATCACAAAGCTCTTTCAGAAAGATCCCACTTCCGGTGTTGTTATTCATTACAATGAAAATAACTCCATCTCTGTTGATATGTTTCTCGTCATTGAATATGGAACAAGGATCTCTACCGTCGCAAACAGTGTAGCAAGCAGTGTAAAATTCCAGATCGAGAACACAACCGGAATTGCTGTTGAGGATGTTAACATCCATGTACGTGGGTTAAGAGTCAGCGACCCCGATTAATAAGAAATCATCTTTGAGGTTTATATGCCGCATGTCGAGTCAAACCCACTGAAAGTGGATGAGAATACCAATTTATCACGTTCTAAAATAAACGGGCAGGATTTAAAAAAATATTTCAATGCCGGGCTAACCTGGTTAAAAACCAATCAACCGTTGGTGAATTCCTTGAATGTTTTTCCTGTTCCAGATGGTGATACAGGTACAAACATGTTCCTGACCATGAAAACCGCCTATGCAGAAATTGAAAATGAAACTGATACCAACGCAGGTTCTATTGCCAAGAAATTCGCGCATGGTGCTTTAATGGGTGCCCGTGGAAACTCCGGGGTAATCTTGTCTCAGATTTTACGTGGTTTTGCCCGAGCTCTGGATGAAAAAGAAAACCTCGATGCTGACCTTCTGGTAGCTGCGTTGGCTGAGAGCCGAAATACAGCATATAAAGGCGTTGTACGTCCAGTTGAAGGAACTATTCTTACTGTTATTAAAGATGTCGCACGTGCTTCCGAGAAATCTCATCAAAACACTGCTGATCTTATGCAAATGTTGGAAGAGATCATTGATGCAGCAGACGCATCTGTAAAAAATACCCCTGAACTCTTGCCAATCCTCAAACAAGCTGGCGTAGTCGATTCAGGAGGAAAAGGGCTTTTCATTATCTTAGAAGGTATTCTTCGATCCATTAAAGGGGAATCCATTGATGTCGCTGAAGAAAAAGCAGTTGCGCTTTCTCTCGAACAAATGGAAAGTGAAGAGCTAAATGAATCCATCGAAGCTGGACAAGATTTTGAAATCGTTGTTGATTTTGAACCTGAAACGAATTTCAATCTCCCTTCTTTCTATAAAGCACTGGAAAAAGTTGGAACTTCCATTCAAGTTGGCGAAGGGGAAGACCTTTACCGTATGCATATCCATGTTCCAAAAGAGAAGAAATATGATCCCATCGACCTGGTGAGTGGTTTTGGAACCATCAAAAAAGTATATATAGAAAATTTGATGGAGCAGATGAAGGAACAGAAAGAAGCAAAAACTGGTCCTGCGATCAAACCTCCCCAATTACAAGAGGGTCAAATTGGCGTTGTGGCAATTTCTCCTGGTGATGGTATAACCCGCATATTTTACAGCTTGGGCTTGGCAGTTGTTATTCAGGGTGGTCAAACCATGAATCCGAGCACAGAAGAAATTGTGGATGCTTTTAAAGACCTTCCGACTGATAAGATCATTATCTTACCGAATAATAAAAATATCCATCTGGCTGCCCAATCTGCCAGTGCAATGACAGATAAAAAAGTGCGTGTTATCCCAACTTGTAGCATTCCTGAGGGATTAACCGCTTCATTAATGATCGATCCGAATGGTGATTTGGATGCAGTTGTTGAGAATATGACTGCAATCATGAAAGATGTTGATTCAGGCGAGATCACTACTGCAACTCGCTCCATCACGATCAATGGAATTGATGTTAAAGCAGGAGAAGTGATATCGTTATTAAACGATAACCTTGTGGGTTCAGCAGATTCACTTGAAAAAGCCTGCGATAATCTCCTTGCAGCCATTGATCTTGATGAAAAAGAACACCTAACGATTCTGTATGGCAATAATGTGACCAAAGAACAAGTAGATAGTGTCATGGCACATATTAAGAGCGGCTACCCCGAATTGGAATTGGAATTACACGAAGGCGGACAACCTTTTTATCAATTTATTATTGCTATTGAATAGACTTATTTTTAAAGCATGCAGAAATCCTTGGAGTAAAATACTTTTATGCATGCTTCTTTCTTTGAACTTTCCAAGTATCTAAAACTGGAAATTAAAAAGGGTTTCAATAACAAAGCCATTGTTGGAGGCATCGAAAGCATGATCCCGGCATGGCAAGTACGTGCTCTAACAGATGGCGCAGATGAAACTGTAGTCATGCAAATTGCTGCTCTATTTGATCAATATGCAGCCGTTGATCTCGAAGTGCGGAAAAGAATTATTCGTTCTGCCCTTGATATCTTAAAAAATCAACAGCAGGAACTTGAAGAAATTCAACCAGCGCCACCCTCAGCACCACGATCAAATGGTTGTTCTACCTCTTACCAGCTCCAAGCTGTTTTTGCACCGCTTACCGTCATTCAGGGTATAGGAGATAAGAATGCGCAGAAAATGGAGAAACTCAATCTGCATACCATTTATGATTTGCTCCATTACTACCCACGTCGTTATAATGATTATTCTCACCTCACCCCTATTCGGGATCTTAAACCCGGAGATGAAGTAACCATCAGCGGTGCGTTGCAGTCCATTCAAAAACGGAAAACCAAGAATAACCGCACGCAAATAATCGAGTCCATCATTAGTGATGGCACCGGAAGCCTTTGGATCACCTGGTTCAATCAACCCTGGCTTACCAATCGCTTGAATATTGGTACCCAGATCGTAGCATCCGGAAAAGTGGATACCTATCTTGGCAGATTGTGTTTGAATAATCCAGAATGGGAACCCATCAATGCGGATCATCTGCATACTAACCGCATCGTTCCAGTTTATCCATTGACCGCAGGGATACAACAAAAATGGCTGCGCGAGAGAATCTATCAAGCGATTAATTATTGGACGGATAGGATCAAGGATTATCTTCCCAATTCGATTCTAGAAGCAGAACAGCTTTGTTCTCTCAACCAAGCGCTACAATCGATTCATTTCCCCGCTTCACAACAAGAATTAGAAAAAGCCAGGGAAAGACTTTCCTTTGATGAATTGCTTTTTATGCAATTGGGGGTGATCAGGCAAAAACGCGAATGGCAATCCAATGCTGCTGGAACCTATCAAATCGATCAGACAATTCTGGAAAAAGAGATTCAAAAACTTCCTTTCAGTTTGACAACTTCCCAGCAAAAAACGTTGATAGAAATCCAATCTGACCTGCAATCTGGTAAACAAATGAACCGGCTATTGCAAGGTGATGTAGGTTCGGGGAAAACCGTTGTTGCACGCTTTGCAATGGAAATTGTCATGCGTTGTGGAAAACAAGCTGCGCTTCTGGCACCCACAGCAATTCTAGCGCAGCAACATTACGAGACTCTCCGTACCATGCTCCTACGGGATCAAGTTCTTGATGAAAATGAAATTGTCCTTTTGATTGGAGAGACACCCGAGAAGCAAAAAGAGCAGATTAGACAAAATTTGGCATCTGGTGTTATTAAACTGATCATCGGAACGCACACCCTTCTTGAAGATCCTATTACATTCCAGGATCTTCAAATGGTTGTAATTGATGAACAGCATCGTTTTGGCGTAGCACAAAGAGCAGTATTGCGCTCAAAAGGAGAGAATCCACATATCTTGATCATGTCTGCCACTCCCATCCCTCGATCGCTTAATTTAACTATTTACGGTGATTTGGATATTTCCACATTAACCGATATGCCTGGTGGTCGTATCCCAGTGAAAACATATCTACTTCATCCACTCCAAAAGGCGGTTGCCTATGAAAAGATCGCGCTCCAAATTGAAGCCGGGCATCAAGCATTTATCATTTTTCCACATATTGAGGGAGATGATCAAGAAACGTTCACTCCGGCAGTTATTCCAGGGTATAAAGAATTGGTCGAAAAAGTCTTCCCACAATACAAAATTGGCTTATTACACGGCAGACTTAAACAGGAAGAAAAAGACACTATTTTACAAAATTTTCGCCTGCGAAAATTGGACATTCTGGCATCCACCACAGTTATCGAAGTTGGTATGGATATACCGAATGCCACAATAATCCTCATTGAAGGTGCAAACCGTTTTGGATTAGCACAACTTCATCAACTTCGTGGTCGTGTTGGGCGTGGAAGTATTGAGTCATATTGCTATTTGGTACCCGAAGAAGATATGAAATTTGAAAATGATCGTTTACGTAAAATGACTGAAACTAATGATGGTTTTGAATTGGCTGAATTTGACCTGAAGACCCGCGGTCCTGGTGATTTTTTTGGTACTCGCCAATCTGGATATAGGGGATTGAAATTAGCAAATATATCTGATATAAAGCTAATAACAAGAGCAAGAAATCAAGCGCAATCGTTGATTGAACGTGACCCTGATCTCAAGAGTGATGAAAATAGCGCACTCCACTACGAACTCGAGAATTTATGGAACGCAAGCAATGGAGAATTGAGTTAAATCATGACAAAAGCGATCTTTCCAGGAACATTTGATCCCATTCACTACGGGCATATCGATATTGCTCTGCGTGCAGCGAAATTATTCAACACTCTATATATTGCAGTGTATGATCGCCCTCTAAAATCCCTCCTTTTTTCACCCGAAGAACGTATTGATTTGGTGAAACGCAGTTTCAAGGAATCCAATGTAGAAGTGATTGGCTACAGCTCACTTACAGTTGATCTTTGTAAGAATGTTGGAGCAACAGTCATTGTGCGTGGATTACGTGTTTTTTCAGATTTTGAATATGAATTTCGGATGGCACTGGCAAATAATCGCCTTGCACCCGAAATCGATGTTGTCGCATTTATTACCAGCGAAAAGCATACTTTTCTATCATCTTCAACTGTGCGAGAAATTGCATCGCTGGATGGCGATGTAAGCAGCATGGTGCCACCGCACGTTCTCACTGCATTGGATGTAAAATTAAATAAAATTGATATCGAAAAACGCCATGGGTATTCATCTTCATTACGTGATTAGAGGCAAAGGATAAAACATGGATATATTACATTTGATCGATCAATTAGAAGAACTTTTCAATGAAAGTAAATCTTTCTGGCTTACCAGTGAAGTAATGATTAAAGAAGATCGTTTAATTGATTTAATTGATCAAATGCGCTTGGCTGTTCCTGATGAAATCAAACAATCTCAACAGATCATCAATCAAAAAGATCGCATCCTTGCTCAAGCTCAAGAAGAAGCAACCCGCACCATCAATCTTGCTCGTGAAAAAAGTGTTGAGATGGTAGAGCGAGATGGAATTGTAGAAGCTGCGCGGGTTAAAGCTGATCAGCTTATTAAAAGAGCTGATGAACAAAGCAATATGATGAAGCGCGATGCGGATGAATATGCTATTGAGACTTTGAAAGAACTCAGAAATGAGTTATCGAAGATATTGAATCAAGTCACCAATGGAATTAATGCTCTGGAGAGTGAATCCATTCCCTCAGATGAAAAAGCTAGATCTCAATTGGTTGAAGGATACAAGGATATTTCCAATACCTCATCCAAATGATCTACTTTAAGGATTTCTAATCCTTCTAACGCGGATTTAGGGATCTCCACAAGATCTTTTTCATTTTTCCGTGGAATGATAATGCGTTTGATGCCTGCACGGCGAGCGGCTGTGATCTTTTCTCTAATTCCACCGACCGGTAAAACTTTCCCTCTCAGCGTGATCTCTCCAGTCATTCCAATATCTTTATAGACTTTCCGTTTGGTCAATGCAGAAATAAGTGCTGTGGTAATAGTCACTCCGGCGCTGGGTCCATCTTTGGGTATTGCGCCTTCAGGAATATGGATATGGATATCGATCTTCTCGAAATCAAGCTTCTTCAGTTTGAAACTGGTGCTTTTTGATTTCAGATATGATAAAGCTGCTTGTGCTGATTCTTGCATTACATTACCCACTTGCCCGGTGATCTGAAGGTTACCTTTCCCATCGGTTATAAGAACCTCAACCGGCATAATTTCACCCCCATTTTCTGTCCAGGCAATTGCCATAGCAGTTCCAGCTTCATCTTCTTCACCGGCTTCGAAAAAGAAATATTTTGGAGGACCAAGGAATTCATCCACCATGTTCACAGTTACGAGTGTGGGTACAGAATGTATTTCTGTATATTGGCGAGCTATCTTTCGGAATATTTTACCTATTTCTCTTTCTAAATTGCGTACACCTGCCTCATATGTAAAATCTCTGATGATTTTACTAATGGTTTTATCAGGCAGTTCAATAGAAATATTCTTCAATCCATTTTCCTCCAATTGTCGAGGAATTAAGAACTGCTTTGCAATTTCCATTTTTTCTTCTTCAATATATCCAGGGAATTCAATAATTTCCATACGGTCTAATAATGCCGATGGAATGGAATCGGTTGAATTTGCGGTAGTAATGAACATTATTTTTGAAAGATCGTAAGACATTTCCAAATAATGATCGGAAAAAGCATAATTTTGTTCACGGTCCAGAACTTCCAATAATGCTGCAGCAGGATCTCCACGAAAATCATTTCCGATTTTATCCACTTCATCCAGCATAAACACCGGATTAATGGTGCCAGCGCGGCGCATGGTTTGAATCACCCTTCCGGGTAGCGCACCAATATATGTTCGGCGATGACCACGAATCTCCGCTTCATCCCTTATTCCACCCAGACTCAAGCGCACAAATTTTCGTCCCAGTGATTGGGCAATGGATTTACCAAGTGATGTTTTTCCTGTTCCAGGAGGGCCTACAAAACATAGAATTGGTTGTTTTGTCTCGCCCTTACCCAGATTTTCGACAGCTAGATATTCTAAAACTCGATCCTTTGCTTTTTTTAAACCAAAGTGGTTTTCTTCTAAAATTGAAATGGCATGATTGATATCGAGATTATCTTCGGTTTGTTCAGTCCATGGTAGTTCCATGATCCAATCCAGATAACTACGGATAATTCCCATTTCCGGAGAGAATGACGGTCCCTCTTTCAACCGGCTCAGCTCTTTATTGGCAGTTTTTCTTACTTCATCCGGAAGCACCATCTTTCCTATTTTTTGTTGATATTCAATGATCTCCTGTTCCCAAATATCCCGCTCACCCAATTCTAATTGAATCGCTTTTATCTGTTCCCGTAGATAAAATTCACGTTGATTTTTATCCACTTCGCGCTGCACCTTACTCTGCAGGTCATCTTCAATTCGTAATACATCCAGCTCTTGTGCCAAACTTGAATTAATGAATTCCAGCCGTTGTTGAATATTGACCATTTGTAAAATATTTATACGTTTTTCGAGTGGCAAAGAGATAGCAGATGCAATGACATCAGCTTGCCAGTCGATCTCTGAGATACTCATCACATATACACCAATGTCTTCAGGCAAACTACGATCTAATTGCACACATTGCGTAAAAAGGTCTAAAGTTATTTTACAGAGAGCTTTGGTTGTTTTGTCGTAATCCTGAATCTCTAGTGCTGGTAAAGCCTTCACTTCATATCCAGAGTCGGTTTCAATGGTTTCTTTGATCGCTACTCTTCTTCTTCCCTGAATCAGGGCTGAATAATTTCCTTCCCCAAGATCGATCAATTTACCAATGGCAAATTCAATACCTATTTCAAAAAAACTATCGTCCTCGTTTCTTTTCACCACTCCAATTAATGTGGATTTCGCTTCTAAAACTTCCATGATCACTTGAATATCATTCATTTCAGTGACAAAGATTGGAGATATCATTTTAGGGAAAATGATGAAATCCTTCAGCACCAAAGCTTTTGAATGAATGAAACCATTTTCATCCGGAGATAAATTAGGAATTTCGTTTAATTCGTCCGATCTTTGCAAAAGAGCAGCCGAAATGTGGTCATTATGATCAGAATTATTCATGAAATATTTTTCTCCGCATACGTTTTGAACCATAACTCCCTGATTGCAGCGGCGACAAAAACGCTTCCACTTGCAAGGATTATATCTTCCTTCTGAGTTTGTTCCAGTGCAAATTTCAAGGCTTGTTGAATATCATCAATGATAATTGTTTTACCTGAAAAATTTTGAAGGATTTGCTGGATAATTTCTGGTTTTGCAGCCCTTGGATGGGTTGATTTGGTGAGAATAATTTGACGTGTAATTTTAGAAAAATTATCCAGCATCCCCTGTATATCTTTATCTTCTGATGCTCCAAAAATGAGGATGATGTTTTCCCTGGGAAATAATTCTTGTACTGTCTCGACCAATCGTTTTGATGAATCGTTATTATGAGCTGCATCGATGATCAAAAATGGATTCCTAGACAGGAATTCAAACCGTCCTGGCCAAAATACTGTTTGAAATCCTTTTTTAATTGACTGATCGGTTATTGAATACCCTCTTTCTTGTAATACCTTTAAAACACAAAACGCTGTACCGGCATTCTCCATTTGGTGTTTCCCTAAAAGTGGAATACTTAATTGAATTGTATTTTTCGATTGTGCCTTTATATCATCTAGAATTTTAATCGGATAGATGATATTAAATTGCTGGTTCACCAGATCACTTTTCCGATCGGTAAACTTGATAATTTCATCTGTTTTAATAAGCTGAGTTCTTCTATCTTTTGCAAATTTCTCGAAAACAGTGATCACAGATTCTTTCTGGGGAGATACCACTACTGGAATATCCTCTTTTATAATCCCAGCTTTTTCACCTGCGATCGCTTCCAGTGAATTCCCTAAAATCCCCATGTGATCCATTGAAATTGATGCGATCACAGAGACTTCAGGATCAATGATATTAGTAGCATCTAACCTGCCACCCAAACCTACCTCGATGACACCGATGTCAATTTGTATATCTTTAAAATACTGGAATGCTATTGCAGTGGTGATCTCAAAAGTGGTTAACCCCTGGCTTTCTTGAATAAGGGGGTAGATATGATTGATGATGTGAATAAAATCTTCTTGCGAAATTGGAATCCCATTTACTTGAATTCTTTCCGTATATTCGATCATGTGAGGAGAGGAATAGAATCCTGTTCTATATCCCGATGCGATCAATGTAGATGCAAGCATCGCTGAAATGGAACCTTTCCCTTTTGTTCCAGCAACATGAACCGTTTTATATGTATTCTGAGGATCACCTAATTTTTGCATGAAAACACGCATGCGCTCTAGATTGAAAACTTCTTCGGAATATCTCTGTTGTTTTGTAAAGCTGAAATCAATTTTTGAATAGATGTAATCCAAGGCTTGATCGAAAGTTTCAATGTATTTTTTCATTCACTATGGGTACCTCTCAATAGACAATCTTACTATTAATCCATTTCTAAGACTATAATTTTATCCAATGTATGTTGGTGTTCTAACTTTTCGAGTATTGCTATATAATTCCAGGTCGCTCAAATCAAAACGCAGCCAGATCAAACCACTATTGAGTCATCTCCATAAAAAATTCAATGTTACGGCTGCTGAAATTAGTTTGCTGGAAAGCTGGGATCAAAGTTTATTGGCATGTGCGATGGTCGGAAATGAAAAACGATTTCTTGAAAGCAGCTTGATGGAAATTTATAATCATCTTGAAGCATATTTTCGTGATATTCAATTTTTGGAATCAAAAATTGAGATTTGGTAGGTGAAGTGTGGATCTTTTTCTAAAAGATAAAATAGCTCTTATAACCGCATCTAGCAAAGGTTTGGGATTTGCAACTGCCAAACAATTGGTTCTTGAAGGCGCAATCGTGATCATCAATGGACGAAATGAAAAAACTTTATCCAATGCGAAACGGCAATTGGATTCATTGCCCGAATCTCGTGTTATTGCAGTTGCGGGAGATGTGTCACATCCTGATTTTTCAGATCGTCTGATGAAAGAGATCCAATACCATTTTGATGGATTGGATATTCTCATCACCAATGCGGGGGGGCCTCCGGCTGGTTCCTTGGATGATTTTTCAATAGAAGATTGGGAAAAAGCGATCAATACAACTCTACTGAGCCATGTGCGCTTGATACAAGCCGCTAAACCACTATTATTGAAATCACCAACCCCCAGTATTCTCACCATCACCTCAGCCGCTGTAAAACAGCCTATGCCGAATATGATTCTTTCAAATTCAATTCGGTCAGCCACAGTTGGCCTTACCAAATCATTAGCCAATGAATTTGGACCTTCAGGAATTCGAGTAAATTCCATTCTCCCTGGCTGGACCGATACCGAACGTGTGCATGATCTATTAAATACTCGAGCCCAATTCAATCATTCCTCTATTGAGGAGGAATATCAAAAACAAGCTCTGGAATCACCCTTACGAAGAATAGGAAAACCGGAAGAATTTGCCCGCGTAGCAACATTTTTAGTTTCTCCCGTAGCTTCCTACATCAATGGTGTTATGTTGGTCGTTGACGGCGGCATGAATAAAGGAACTTATTAGTTGAGAAATAATTCAATTACACCCCAAGAAATTGAAATCTTTCTAGATAAAACGCTTTTTAATATTGAAAAACCAGGTCGCTATACTGGTGGTGAATACAATCAGGTCATCAAAGAGTGGCCATCTACATCTGTAAAAACTGTACTTGCTTTCCCTGATGTATATGAAATCGGTTTTTCAAATCTCGGGTTGAATATTCTCTACGATCAAGTTAACCGAGTATCTGATTTATTAGCTGAACGATGTTTTTCTGTATGGGATGATATGGAAATGTCTATGCGTAATTCTAATATTCCATTATTTTCCTTGGAATCCAAACATCCCGTCTTCGATTTTGATGTAGTTGGCATTTCTCTGCCTTACGAAACTCTTTATACCAATACACTCAACCTTTTGGACCTGTCTGGCATTCCCCTTTACCATAAAGATCGTTCTGATTCTGATCCATTGATTGTTGCAGGCGGGCATGCTACATTCAATCCCACACCCATGAGCGCTTTTATGGATGCATTTGTAATTGGGGATGGTGAACACATCTTTTTGCAAATACTTGAAATCGTTAAAGAAAGACTCTCAAGACAAAAGATACTTGAAAAACTCAGTTGTATAGAGGGAATTTACATTCCTGCATTGTATGACGTTCAAAAATTCTTCTCTAGTTCGTCCAATGCTGCCGTACCTCCGATTAGAAAGAATATCGTCACCCATTTGCCCCCTGCACCTGAGAAATTATTAGTGCCAAATATAGAAACAACACACAATCGCATTGCCGTTGAAGTAATGCGCGGTTGTTCCCATGGCTGCCGATTTTGCCAGGCAGGTTTTATTACTCGCCCGGTACGAGAACGCCCTATGCAGGAGATTCTTGAATCCTTGCGCACTACGCTCAAACTAACCGGATATGACGAAATTTCTCTCCTTTCACTCAGCATTAGTGATTATTCAGCAGTACAGAACCTTGTATTTAACATTTCCAGTGAATTCAAGGGGATCAATGTCAACTTGTCCTTGCCATCTTTACGTGTTGAATCATTTTCTGAAGAATTGATGCACGCGATTAACCAGCGTAAGGGAAATTTCACGCTGGCTCCCGAATCTGCCTCGGAACTGATGCGTCGTTCGATCAATAAACCGATTTCTGATGAAAATTTGCTTGAAACGGCATCGCTGATCTTTCAAAAAGGCTGGACTTCCCTTAAACTTTATTTCTTGATAGGCCTTCCGGGGGAAACTCTTGATGATGTATTCCAAATTGTTGATCTTTGCCGTAGAGTTAAAGCAGTTGGTAAAAAATTGGTCGGCGGAAGAGTCAGGATCTCGCTCAGTATTAATACGTTTATCCCTAAGTGTCACACTCCCTTTCAGTGGGTACTCATGGATTCTATCGAAAATATTACTCAAAAACACAAACTCCTGCGCGAAGAATTGAGAAACACAGGTATTATTCTCAGTTTCCCCTCTTTGGAATCTTCATTGTTAGAAGGATGGCTGTCGCGCGGAGATGAAAATATAGCAGATGTCATTTATTCTGCCTGGAAAAAAGGAGCTAAATTTGATGCCTGGCAGGACCGTCTTGATCTGGATATTTGGAAAGCTGCTTTTTCTAAGCAAGGGATCGATCCATACTTCTATAGCCACCGAGAACGCCCGCTTGATGAGAATCTACCCTGGGATTTTATTGATACAGGTGTATCCAAAACTTATCTCAGAGAAGAGTATTTGAAATCCAAAGCTGGTTCATTAACCAGTGATTGCCGCAATAATTGCCAGGTTTGTGGCATTCAATCTTCCTACGATGTTCTTTGTCGTGATCTGGTAGGAAAATAGTATGAATGGTTTTGAAAAAAGATTACGGATCTTCTACTCGAAGCAATCTTCCATCCGTTTTACATCTATCCTGGACGTTCAAAAGATATGGGAAAGGGCATTTCGCCGGGCTGGTATTACCCTTTCTTATTCTCAAGGGTTCCATCCTCAAGCTAAAATCCAACAAGCATCGCCTCTCCCATTAGGCTTTTGTGGCGATGAGGAAGTTATGGATGTTTGGATTGAAACAAAGAATGAGGATTCTGTAAGAATAGATCTGATAAATCCTTATTTACCTGTTGGAATGGTAACTCAGCAGATCGAGCCAATTGACCTATCTGCACCTTCTCTTCAGCAATTTGTTGATTTTTCTGATTATTCCATCATATTTCTAGATTCTTTATCACAAAGTGCATTATCTTCACTTGTAGAAAGCATTCAAATCTCTGAGTCGATTCTTTTTGTCAAGCATAGTGGAAAACAATATGACCTTAAACCTCTCATTAGGTCTATATCATCACAAGATAATTCAAAAAAAGGTCCATCCCTCTATGTTTCTTTATCCAGTGCTCCTGGCGCGACAGGCAGGCCTGATCATTTGCTGCAATATTTCCATCATGATCCTTCACACGTCCTGATTACTCGCAAAATGATCCACTTTTTGAAATATGACTAACTATGTGATCTTGCAGTGTTCCAATCCCCGGTGTAATTTCCGCTTTCCTTCCGAATCGGAGAACTATGGCATCTACTGTCCTCTCTGCGGTGAGAAGCTTTCAGTGAATGAATATTTATTAGATAATGGCTATGCGCAGTTTGATAAAAAACCGAATATTCATCTTGAATGTGCAATTGATAATGTTCGCTCCAGTTACAATGTTGGATCTATCTTCCGGTCAGCCAGTGCTTTTTCGTTGAAACACCTTTACCTGTGTGGTTTTACCCCCACTCCGGACCATTTAAAAGTCAAAAAGACCAGTCTTGGAGCAGAATTTTTGGTTCCTTGGAGTCATGAATTAAACGCAATCCCTCTCTTGGAGCAGAAAAAGATCGAGGGATATAGAATTTATTCTATTGAGGCTTCTTTAACCGCTACATCTCTGCTGAATTACACGGTTGATACACCGAAAAATGAAGTTTTAATTATCCTTGGTAATGAAATCTTTGGTATTGACCCTAAAATCAGGCAACTGAGTGACGCTGTTTTACAGATCCCCATCACAGGTGATAAGAAATCTTTGAATGTTGCCACCGCTTTTTCGATCGCCGTATTCTATTTTTCACTATTATTTAAGTAATTTTTTGTAAATTTCTTGTATGATTACCTTTTCTGGTTTAGAGAGAACATCCAGATCGATCAATTCGTAATTAATTTTCTCTTTTTCGCATATCTTAATTACTCGGTTTAATACATCTTTTCTGACTGCAATTACTGCATGCAAATAGTCTTTTTCTTTAATGATTTTTAATCCAGCCTGCCATCCTTTCCTTTCCAACAGTTCGTATACTCCAAGTTCATCTAGAAAAAAGATCTTTCCTTTCACGTTCATTCGTTGCAGCTGTTCACTTCCCCATTTGATGGTACCATCACGCATTTTCCATTTTTTATTAGTGTTATTAGGATCCCACCCTGGTTTCAGGTCTGCTAGAATCTTACTTTCCATTGATTCAATATCCACGACTTGTATTGAAATTCTGACATTATTTTCATACACTCCCGGTGATATTAATCCACAAATTGGAATGTTACCTTTTCTTGCGTGATCAATAATTTCCAGTATCATTACCGTTTTACCGGAATTTTGCTTCCCTGTTATGATCCAAATATCTGCCATTTTCAATTTTCCGTCAATATTACTGTTTTACCTTCAATTTTTTGAATTTGTATGGGGATTTCAAATGTTTTTTGTAGTAAATCTTTTTGCATGATGGTTTTTGTCTCGCCAAATTGAATAACTATCCCTTTATTCATTAATAACACTTGCTTTGCAATTGCCAAAGCATCATTTGGATCGTGCGTGGTAAAGATCACAATCTTTTTATTTTTTTTCATTTTTTTTTGAATGATACTCAACAATTCCCGTCGATTCTGCAAATCAAGATGATTGGCAGGCTCATCCAATAAGAAAATATCCGGTTCTTGAGCCATTATTCTGGCTATGCGCACTTTTTGCAACTCTCCCCCACTAAGATCAGATATCTTCTTGTATTGCATCCATTCAATTTCCAGTTCTTTCAGTATTTCTTGGGTAATTTTTAGGTCATTTTTACTGGGAATATGAAACATATTTACTTGTTGAAATCTACCTAATAACACATATTCTTCAACTGTAAATCCAAAAGGGATTTTTTCTATTTGCGGTAGATATCCGATTCGTATTTCGTTTTCATTTTTTTTATCAATGTTAACAAAATCTATTGTTCCGGAGGTTGGGATCAAACGTTTCAGCAATGTTAATAAAAGTGTTGTCTTTCCTGAACCATTATTCCCTAAAATTGCGATGATTGTGTCATTTTGAATCTCTAAAGAAATATCATTTAATACAAAGCTTTCATTAATTCGATAACGAAAATGAAGCTTTTTTATATCAATATTTTGGATCATGGATACCTGTTATCTACTCGTGAATTTTTATTTTTCCTGAACCAACTAAAATAACGAGCATCATTGCTCCGATTAATGCAGTGAATATACCCAGTGGAATTTCTCCCGCAATCAATGTTCTCGCTAAAGTGTCACAAGAAACCGTATAAGCAGCTCCGATCATCATGATCGCCGGTATCGCTTTTTGTCCGGTTGTCCCGAAGATCGTGCGTACAAGATTCGGGATGATTAATCCAATCCAACCTACCAAACCTGCATATGAAGTAACACTTGCAGTCAGTAGAACAGCAACAAAAAGAATAAAATACTTTTCGAATTTTTTACCCGCTCCTAAAGAAAATGCCACATTTTCATCCAAACTCAATGCATTAATCCTCCATCGATAAGCCCAAATAATTATTATTCCAATTACTATTTGAGGTATAAGTGGAATCAATCGCTCCCAGGTAATGGATGATAGATCACCTAATAGCCAGAAAACGATATTCGGTAATTCCTGCAGTGGATCTGCAAGGTATTTTAATATCCCAATCCCCGAAGAAAAGACAGCAGAGACTGCAATTCCCGCAAGAATCTGATTAATAATCGTATTTTCTGTTTTTATAATTCGAGAAAGAATAAATACAAGCAGTATTGATAGAATTCCAAAAAAAAGTGCACTGATTTGCACTTGCATGGAAAGATAACCATTCATTACAATCGCCAGAGCGGCGCCAAAACCCGCAGCTTGATTAACCCCCAGAATTCCTCCATCGGCAATTGGGTTAGAGAAAGCCATTTGAAACACATATCCAGAAAGACCCAAAGATGCCCCTAACAGAACCGCGGCAAGAATGCGTGGTAAACGTATATCTAAGATAAGTGATTGGGCTAATGGGTCTTCCCATAATAAACGGATGGGAGTAAATACTGGTTTGGGGTATCTACCTACAAAAATGGAGATACCCACAATTGTCACCAGAAAAGCAAACATTAGAAAATTCTTCTTCATCCGATTCAAAAGCTACCATAAAGAAGAGGAATTATGTTTTGTTGGACAGTTGAATCATCAAGAGAATAGAAAACCCTATAGAAATCAGCAACTATTATATTGAAGTCGATATCCTGAAATTCCTTCGGATTAATTTTTGTCGCCAGCCAATTGAAACCCAATATCCAACGAGAATCAGGCTGATCCCAACTGATGAAATCTCCAGGGAATCCATATACCTTGTCATTTTTTGCAGCTTCCAAATGCTGCCAGGTAGAATTTTCAAGTAATTTTAAAACAGTACCATCTGAATCGCCATTGTAATTCACTACAATAACTATATCGGCATTCCAATCTGCGATCTGTTCCATATTTACTGTAGTCCATCCTCCACTCTCAGCAGCTTCCTTCCACACAGGAATACCGCCCGCCATTTCTACAAGGTTCGTTTGCAGCCAGGTTGCTGGGGGAATTTCAAATGATACTTCGCCATTTTCTTCACTGTATTGGAGTAATAGAACATCTGGTTTGGTATCTTGATTGGCAGATATCTTTTCCTCAATATCAGATTGTAAATTACTATACTGGTCAAGAATTTCAACTGCACGTTCTGAATCTCCGAGCACAATTCCAATATTCGTTATATCCGTTTCCAGTTCAGCAATACTTTCCATGCTTACATATAAGATCGGAATTTCCAATTTCTCCAAACCTGCACCGATTTCTTCAGCCATGGATGTTTTTAAAATAACCAGGTCTGGGTTCTGTGCAGCAATCTGTTCAGCGCCTGCCCCCTTTTCAAGATTCACTTTGACCGAGGAGGAAGGAGATATAGCATCAAGGAAATTTGTCGTGGTCTGCGATCGATTTTCAATACCAACGATCTTCGCATCGGCATTAGGAAAAAGATACATTAAATCAATGATCATGGGTGTTTGTTTCCCGGCAATCACAATATTTTTTGGAAGGCTTTCTATTGTTAGTTGCTTTCCTGATGCATCAGTTAATGTAATTGGATCATTTATTTGGTTTTCGCCAACTGATTGGCCACAAGCAGTAATTCCCAAAAACATACACGTTAGTAATAGAAGACAAATTATTTTTTTCATTTTTCCTCGTTGTTTTTATTGTTCATTTCTTCTAACCATTTGATATAGCATTTTATTTGCATCAATCGAAAAGAATTCACAGTTTCTATAAAAACTGTATTCTCTGTAGGTAATTGTTTGGTTGTATTAAGCCATTGCTTACATTCGTTGATTTGATCTTGGATCAATTGATGCCTTTCTTTTCCACCTTCTTCACTCGCAAAATACAACTTTGACAGAAAAACCTGCCGTATTTCTCTCCCATGTTTTACCGGTTCATGCCTCCATCTTTGAAATAATTTTTTTCCTCTTTCGGTGATTTCAAAATATTTTTTTGGTGGATACGTTGTATCATCCATTATCTGCTTGGATGGTACGATACATTCATTTTTCTCAAGAGCATCAAGTAATCCGTAAATATTAGTAATCTTTATTTTCCATACCGCTCCAATGCCATCAGGATCCATGAGACTTTTATGGATCTGATAGCCATGTTTTGGGCTATCAGATAGAATACCTAAAATGATGAAGTGAATACTCCGTATATTCATAGTATGAATATTCCTATTGTTTATATTTAACAATTTTATCACGAGGCTGTGGAAAAATGGAGGAAA
>DHHD01000045.1 GCA_002403105.1 Anaerolineaceae bacterium UBA4781
AATTGGAACTCACCAAGGACTTTCTATTATCTGGAGTCATAGAACCAGTCAGTGCATATGCAGAACCACGATCGGATACCGGTTTTTTGTGGGAAGCTTTTCTAAATGCCGATCAGATCCAATTTGATAATGCTGTTGTGCGCTCTTTTCAACCAGGTGAACGATATGCGCCGCTGGGGATGGATGGAAAGAAGAGTAAAGTATCAGATCTATTCATCAATAAAAAAATCCCGGTTCCATTTCGAAAAAGCTGGCCGCTCATTCTGATAGCCAACGAGATCGTCTGGATCCCAGGGTTTCAACCTGCCCATTCTTACCGAATACAAGAAAGTACGAGAATGGTATGGCATCTCAAGCTAAAAGAAATTAAATAGACCTGCCCGTGTTCTGATCCAATTGCTGCAGCTTCATAACGATCTCACGCCATTGGATCTTCGAGATGCCCAGATGCTGGCGGATGAGATCATGATCGACACCTTTGCGAAAATCATTCAGCGCACCGGTCCAGCGGCACATGCTGAAAGAAATATGTTTTTCCAGATGGGCGGCTTTGCTGATATCTTCGAGGATGTATTCCAACCTGCGGGGTGACCATGGGAAAACAAAATCTTCGATCTTGTATTGATGGATATAGCGTTTGGAAAATTGTATCCAGGCGGGAGAAAGAGGGATCTTGCGTTCTTTATTGCGATCTTTTACTTCGGAATAACGCACAAAAAGAAAAGGATTTTGCGGGTCGCCTTCATCGATATGCTGCAATCGAATGTTCAGGCATTCACTCTTTTTAATGCCTGTTTCCAAAAGCAGTTTGAATAGAGCATAAGGACGGGTATCAGCATGTTCCTGCTCCGTCAAATCGGCTGCAGCAGCCAAAGCAAGGATCTGTTCATCATCAGTAAGCACCTCGGGCAGAGGGCTGATAACACTTTTTTGAAGGATCTTCTCGGCTGGATCCATGGGGATGCGAGCATTTGAAAACAACCAATTGAAAAATGATTTGATGGTGGTGATGCGACGGCTCAGGCTTTTAGGGGAGCAGGGGATATTCTTCCCGCGTCCATTATTCACCCATTCCAGAAAATGCTGCAGGTCATTGGTGGTGATACCGCCGATGGTTTTATCAGCAGGCAAGAACGTAGAAAGCAGTTTCAGGTCACCTTCGAAAGCTTTCACCGTATACATGGATTTATTTTGATCACGCAGATATAACTTCCAGGTTTGAATGGCCGGCTGCAGAGTAGTATTTTTATCGATGAACGTCAAATTTCCGTTGGCAGATGACATAGTGCCTCCATATTGCGTATAGATATAGAAAGTGTATCTGTTTCAGAGTGATCCGTCAAGGTTCAGGGGGTGAAAAGTGCGGTTTTCAATACCTGCCAGATGGCATTGTAATTGGGAAGCAACACATTGGCACCACTGGAAGGCATGACATAGGAAGTAACCTGCGCTTCGCCGATCTCATACATCGTGATCTTTGAAGAATCGTTCATAGCTTGCGATGCCAGGGTGATCAAAGGCACAATATCAGATAGCGAAAGGTCCGTTACAACGCTGCTTGATAATGTATTGTAAATATCTCCAGCTCTCGCAACGCCATCCAGACTCACGATCTTTTTCAGAATACCCAGCATGACTTCCCGTGCTCTATCCATGCGGTAGAAATCATTCGAAGTGTAGCGGGAGCGAACATACCAGAGCGCCATTTCACTATCCAACGTAGCGGTACCCGGTCCGATGGAACAGTATCCGCCATGCGAGTAGGAAAGATCGCAGCGGTCATTCAAATTTTGAGCTGCATTGATCTCAATGCCACCCAGAGTATCGATGATGCTCATAAAACCACTGAAATTGGTCATCATGTAGTAATCAACGGTGGTACCAAAATTGTACGCAAAGGTCTTTTGGGTTAATGGGAATCCGCCGTAGGCTTGCGCGGTATTGATGCGCTGTTCCCCAACGCCGGGAATGGAAACCCAAAGATCGCGGGGGAAAGAGACAATGCTAATTTTCCCCTCTTTTGTATAAAAAGAAACCAACATGATCACATCCGTGCGATAGCCACTATCGGCTCGCCAATCAGAACCGAGAAAAAGGACATTGATCTGTCCCTCCGGTTTTGAATATCCCTCGTTCGGGACAAGTGTATCGGTGATCTCTTGGGCGATCGTTGTAGGCACCGGAGTATTGGAATATGGTTGAAATGGGGTAGGTTCTACAACATCACTGTTTTTATCAGCCAATAAGCGAACTTCAGGTGTAGTTTCTCCTGTAAACCCAAGCGCGGTTGCGATCATTGAGCAGCCTGAAATGAAAGGCATGATAAGCATAACAGCAAGAACTGCTGATCCATAGCGTACGATGAATTTCTTCACAATATTATTGTCCTATTCCACGTTCTTCCAGAATTTTTCGGATACGGTTATATTCTTCAAGCGCCAATTGTAATTCTGCTTCCACCTGTTGAATATCTTTTGTATCGTTGATTTCCGTTCGCATCAGTTCCAGGAATGGATTTGAACTGGTTTCTGATGGCTTCTTTTCCGGAAGAAGTATATGTTCTTCACCAAAATAAATATGCAAGATTTGTACCAGTTCTGGCATGATCTTTTTGAGATAAGCAATATGGATATCAGCCCATTGATCTTTTTGAGATAAGAATACTAGAAAATATTTTTTTCCTGAACTTTCAACAGGCAGATACCAGACGGATTTTGTTCGAAGTTGATGAATATTTTTTATCAGTGCTTTTACCCAACCCGGAAATGATTCCGGATCATGGAGAAGGACGGATTTTTTTTGAGTGATGATCTCACCTTCACTGAAAATCGTTTGTGGCAGCAATTGTTTTTGATGGCTTAAAGAATAACCACAGATGATCTTTAATTCTGATTTCCCTTTTACGGTCTGGACGATCACGCAAGCATCCGAACACAAGGTATGTGCCAATGCTTTGCATAATGCAAACGGCAAGATGGACGCATCATTTTCCAGCGTGGTCTGAAGCCAGGCTTTGGTATTGGCAGTGCTGGGAATCGCAGTGAGATTCTCAGAGAGAATGACCGGAGAAATGTGTGTATTGTTTTCTAATTCTGAATAATCAACGGCAAGGGCGAGAAATATCTTGGTGGAGAATAAAAAAGCCAGTAATTGGGAAAAAGTTTGTGCAAATTGAGGCGTAATCGTAAAAATTTCATCTGCTCCCAATCCGAAAATTTGCAGTAAAGCGAAAGCAATACCTGCAAATTGCATTTTCCCGGAATGCAAGAGGTAAACAAAGAATAGGAAGATTCCCACAAGAAATTCAAAAACTCGCCAGATCAGAGAATAGGGAACAGAAATTTCAACAGGGGAGAAAAGCATTTCGATCGGTTGAAAGGTTTCGATGAGGAAAAAGCCGATCGCTGCGCAGAGGAAAATTCGTTTAAAAATAAGCGATTGAGGTTGATGAACTGGTTTTATCCACAACCAACCAACCAGGATCAGATTCCAACTCCATACCAACTGCTGCAGTGCATTATAAAGAGAATCGTCAAGCATAAAAATATTTGAAATCTTTATGAGATGTGCACAGATCAAGCATACGTTTAGAAGAATGGCAATGATAAAAGTAAAAATTGCATGTTGAGAGTCTTTTTTCTGAATGAACTGTTTTGCAGCATGGATCAGGGAAAGGGAACTGATCAGCAGCAAAGTAATAAAAATGGATTGAAGGATCAATCCAGAAGATGAACTTAAGAAAACCATGGTCGAAAGAATTGAATCTGCTATCATTTCCATAGATGGAAAGATTATAGCATGGGAAGAAAATCCTTCACACAGTTCTCGGGTTGACAAAAGGGATACATTTGATAGAATACTCAAGCAATATAAAAAGCCGGAGTGGCGGAATTGGCAGACGCGCTACGTTCAGGGCGTAGTGAGCATTACGCTCATGTGGGTTCAAATCCCACCTTCGGCATGAAACCCTATCTTCATAGGGTTTTTTTATTGACAATCATTCCCTCTAGGGTATCATTGAAATATGAGCGGTGATCCTAAAAAGACCCAAAAACTCATCAGTATCCTGTTGATCGCTATTTTCTTTTTCATGCTCCTGGGGCTGAACGATCGATTATCAGAATATTTCAAACTTGCCAGACAGCGAGATGAAATTGCAACCGAAGTGTATGGACTGCAGAGCACTGAGATCACACTGCGCACACAAATTGCGTATGCGTCAGGAGACAATGCGGTGGAAGATTGGGCGAGAGGAGAAGCCCATATGGCTTTACAAGGGGATATTGTGATCGTTCCACTAACACCGAGTGTACAATCCGGGCAGAACTCCATTTCTTCAACCCCCACACCCTCTGTAAAAGAAAATTGGCAAATCTGGAAAAGTTATCTCTTCGGCAGTGATTAAATTGGATTGACAAAATCAGGTACAATAAGATACTTAAGCAGTAAAAAAACCAGAAAGAAACAGGGAAAAATGTTAGATAGAAAAAATACGAAGAATTTAATGGGCGGAGGGAATGGGAAGAAGCGTTCCACGCTCATGATGCTCACGGTTCTGGCTATCATTCTGGTGATCATGGGTATTGTGATGATCGTACTTTGGATAGCTGGCGGAGGTTTCTCTTTCTCCTTGTTCTCGAAAAAACCTACCCCAACCAGCACCATGCCCCCAACACCTATCATGTCACCAACTCCCAGCCTTCTGCCTACTGAAACAACCACACCTGAACCAACCATCACTACAACCCCAAGTGGACCCTTTGAATATGAAGTTCAGGAAAATGATAGTTGCTGGGGAATCGCAGAAAATTTTGATGTAGATTTCCTCACGCTGCTTGCGATCAACAATTTCGAGGATGGTACATGCCCCATTATTCCAGGTGATAAGATATTGATCCCGGCTCCCGGGCAATCACTACCCACCCCAACAGATGTTCCAGCGGATACCAAATCAGGAACCAAGATCACTTATACTGTGCAGTCGGGTGACTCACTGGCATCCATTGCAAGCAAATTCAATACAACGGTGGATGATATTCTTGCACTCAATGAAGATGTGATCACCGACCAGGACAATATTGGCATCGGAATCGTGCTGACCATTCGAGTGAATCTGGTGACTCCCACCCCCACTTTTGCACCGACCAGCACCCTGGCTCAATAGATTCAAAAAGCCCGATGAGAAATCGGGCTTTTTTATTTTAAGAAAGCGCTTGATTTATTTCCTGAATGACTTTTTGGTCTTTCTCAATCTTTAGAGCTTCGGTCAGATAACTACAAACGGATTCGAAATGAAAGCTGCCCAATGCCCAGGCAGCATGCTGGCGGATAAGAGGGTCGGAATCACGCAGCAATTGCATTAAAAATAGAATAGAAGCTGGATCTTTTTTGTTTCCCAACACGACAGAAAAATTCCTGTAGAATCCACTACGTTTTACGCGACTGATGGAGGAAAAAGTGAACTTCTGTTTGAATTCATTCTCATTCAAGATATGGGCTGGATCCAGATCCTGTAGAAATTGCTGTACCTTATCTGGCAAGTTAGCGGCTGGTGCTACAGCGATGATCTTCTGATTCCATGGGCAAACCTGCTGGCAAATATCACAACCGAAAAGATGGTCTCCGATCAGTGTGCGTAAATCCAAAGGAATTTCCCCTTTGTTTTCAATTGTTAAATATGAAATACATCTTCTTGAATCGAGCGTTCTATTTTCTCGAATGCAATGGGTGGGGCAGTTCTCAATACAGTGCTGGCAGGTGCCGCAATGGTCAGGAGGATATTGTGAATTTTTCTGCTCAGCGGAAAGCGGGATATCCAGTAATATCTCGGATAACAAGAAAAATGATCCGAAGTCTTTATTAATGAGGCAAGAGTTTTTCCCGATCCAGCCCAACCCGGCTTGATACCCCAGTTCCCGCTCAAGAAGCGGCTCGGAATCAGTAAAAACTTTGCTTTCAACGGAAAGACCCGATCGTTCTTGAATGAAATGCACTACCTTTTGGAGAAGAGGTGGTAAAAACGCATGATAATCTTGCAAGTATGCATACCCTGCGATGGATGATAGGGTGGTCTCTTTTCGCTGGCTCTGGATGGTTATGGAAGGATAGGGGAATGCCAAGACCAGAATGGATTGGCAGGAAGGCATCACATTGCGCGGGGATTTGCGCTGATAAAGAGCATGTTCACCAGCCAGATAATGCATATCTGCATGGCAGCTATCGGCTATCCATTTTTCATAAATTGAAAAATATTCTAGATCACCTGGAGTGGTGACTCCAACTAAATTAAATCCCAGTGAAAAACAAAATGGTTTGACCTGCTCAAACAGCGTATTCATTTCCGCACGGATCAGGGTCTGAATTGAAGAATGAGAGCGGGATCAAGCACCTGAAAACGGTTGCTGATACGCCAGGTGCAGTAGTTTGCTATTTCTTCGGTACTGGCACGGGTATCATATTTTGCCATGCTGATGAAAGATGCTCCACCTGGTCCCAGGCGTACTTCAAAATGGAGATGGGGATTACTGGAATTGCCTGTATTGCCGACCTGACCAATTATTTCTCCGCTGCTCACTTTTTGACCAACTGAAAATTGTGGAGAATGCTGCATATGTGCATAAATCAGATACAGCGAACGATTGGTATTATCCCATTCTGCATTATCAACCAATTCGGGGCAATTATGACGTGGATCAGGCACCAGGGTTGGAGCGACCGCAGGTATGTTGAGCGCAGCCAACCAGTCAGGCGGTAGTAAAGCGAGCGATGTTTCGATGATGATGGCGTTTCCGTAGGGAAGGCGATCATTGATGACCGATGAGACGGTACCATCCAATACAGAGAGAATTTCCAATCCCTCAATTCCATCCGAGTCATTTAGTGATTGATTCTCAAAGCGGAAATAGCTGTAATCAATACCCTGGTGAGGTTCATCAAAGCCAACCGGCGGTGGGTCGAAGGCATTGGTATTGATGGAATTCAGTTCATCCAGAGAAATGTCTCGCAAAGGCGAACTGATGCTGGTATAAGGAATTGTGGTCGCAGTGGGTGGCAGTGGTGTGGCAGTGCTGGTTGGTTGAACAGTCAACGTTGCGGTTGGCAGCTCACTGATAGCTATTTCAGTAGGCAGAATGGTTGTGGTCGGGCTGCAAGCGGCCAGCGCAAAAAGAAAGAAGATGGAGAAAACTATAAATTTATTCATTGGATCCTGCGGCATTCAAGGTAAAAACGTTTTTCTTTGGCATCCCCCATGGAAAAAGTTTTGCGGGGTAGGGAACCATCCAATATCACGGTGCGGAAGAAATCATTCTTCTGCATGGCCGGAAGTAGAAAACCAATGTGATTTTCTTTCATACTTAATTCCTGCAGAACCGAATCACCATGGACATAATCCAGCGAGGTGCCTGGTTGTTTTTGAAGCAATGGATCTAAAAACTGCTGTAATGTTCCCACTGCCAGATTGGTAGAAGGTTGTACGAAATGAACTGAATGGAATTGCCCTTGTTGAAGTAATCCGATGCATTGTTTGGAAGTACTGCTTTTTACAAAAGTTTGCAATGCGGAGAAAGTATTGAATTCTTTGATTTCCAGCGCGTTTTGATAAAAATCCTGCATTTCTGAAAAAATGTCTCCAGGATAATTAAACAAAATGCGATGGATAGGCTCGAATACCAAACTTTCATCATGGATATTTACTATTTCAACCAGCGCAAATCGTGCAGGATGATCGGCGGGGACGTTATCCTTTATTTTCTCCCAGATCGATTTGGCTGTTGCCAGAGAATGATTTCCGTCTCCAACTGCGAATAAAAGCGGTGGAAGATTTTTTGTCAGGGCATACTTCTGTTTGAAATGTTGAGGTTCACCCAATGCTGAGAACACAGATTGTATCTTTTGGTCACCATCCTTATCGGCCAGAAACCCTTTTAATGATCCACTTTCTTGCATCAGGTTGAAATCATATATTTTTTGAAAGCGTTGTTTATTCTCAGACAAGTAGGAAAACAACTCATCCTCCCGATCGTCGATCAGAACCATGATATGCGGGAGTTCAAGGAGCGCCTTTTCCCTGATCTTGATGCGGGGAGGGAGCCGATTGAGGATGGTCTCTTCGCTAGCCCGGATCAAGGATTCTGAATCCTTATGAAAATCGTATTGTTCCAGGTCAAGGTTGAGCAATAAACCCCGGCGTGTTTTTACTCCCAAATTCCTTTCGATATAAACGAAACCTTCGTATTGATCGAAAATCTTTTGATCGATGTAAGCTTGCATTAATTCATTGACCTTGCGGCTGTGTTCCTCTGCTTTGGGAGTTTCCAGGTACGCTTCGGGGAGGATCAATCGATAGGTAGAGGGCGAATCGCCGACCAAGCGTTCAACCTCAGCCCAATACTTCGGTTGGCTGGTGAATTGGTCACAGGCGATCACTGCCCATTTCTGCAGATCAATGCTTTCATTTGGCAAATAAAATACTGGTTTTTGATATGCATCATTATTTGACATGGTTTTCTCCAGATGTTGATTTCTATTGTACCAAAGGGAGGTTAAAGAAAAAAAGCCATCTTGTGATGGCTTTTTGGGACAAAGATAATGAATTACATTCCAACCAGAAACGAAATT
The DNA here is from genome assembly GCA_002403105.1 of Anaerolineaceae bacterium UBA4781. Taxonomy (GTDB): domain Bacteria; phylum Chloroflexota; class Anaerolineae; order Anaerolineales; family Anaerolineaceae; genus UBA4781. The sequence goes on from DHHD01000045.1 coordinate 8,620, forward strand.
GCGATCACACCCGGTCCGGTATGTGTTCCGATTACCGGGCTGAGAGTTACCACCATCATTTCTGCAATTTCCTCTGGTTTGTATAGGTTTTCTAATTCGGCACGTAGATTTGCAGCATCTTCTTCCGCATCAACCTGTATGATAGCAAAATGAATGGGTCTTTTATTCCCAATTTTTTCTTGAGTGATCTCGATGAGACGCCGGATGGCTTTTTTCTTGGTGCGCACCTTTTCATAAGAATCCAATTTACCATCCTTATCGAAGTATAAGATTGGTTTCAGATCCAACGCTGATCCTAACAGAGCAGAAGCACCACCGATACGTCCACCTTTATGGAGATATTCCAGAGTATCAACCACAAAATAGACGCCGATATTTTCAACAGCTTTATGAGCTATTTCTTTGCATTCTTCAAAACTTCCATTCTTCTGGGCTAAGCGTGCCGTTGCAAGCGCAACAAGTCCCAACCCTGTACCGGTTGATTTTGAATCAATAATTTCAATATCATTTGATGCAAGCATTTCTTTCGCTTGATTGGCTGAATTTACGGTTCCGGAAATACCAGTGGAAATATGGATGCTGATGACCTTATCTCCTTTATCAAGGATAGGTTTATAAACCTCGATGAATTCTTGTGGTGATGGCTGTGAAGTGGTTGGAACATCTTTTGCTGCCTTCAGCATGGGATAAAAATCCTTTGCCTTTAAGTCGACACCGTCTTTGTAAGCCTTGTCTCCCCAAATCAAATGCAAGGGAATAACCTGGATATTCAATTCTTTAATTAAATTATCTGGAATATATGCTGTACTATCTATTACAACGATGACTTTAGACATATCCACTCCTTCTAAATTATTATTAAAAATTATAACCCGAATAGTTTTCATTCGTTACTACGAAAATTAAGCTATATGTAGATTTCACAAACCCGTTTATAATAAACGAGTTAAAGAGATGAGGAATGACTTTGAAAGCGCATCCTTTCGCGCCCCTCGCAGTCAACTACCTCTATAAATGAAAAAATAGGAGATTGCAGGAGTAAGACATGGTAAAAATTAGATTACGAAGAACTGGTCTGCGAAACCAGGCAAGTTACCGAATTGTGGTTTGTGACAAGGAAGCACCTCGCGATGGTCGTTTCCTTGAGATTATAGGAACCTATAATCCACGCACAGAGCCATTCTCATTTGAGGTTCAGGAAGACCGTGTTTATCACTGGCTGCTCAAGGGTGCACAACCGAGTGAATCATTGGCGAAATTATTCAAAGCAGTTGGGTTAACCGAACGCTATGAAAAAGTAAAAGCCGGCGAGTCAGAAGAAACGGTCCTGAATGAAGCAAAAAGCTTCTATGAGAACAGAAAGATCAAGCTGCAAACCAGAAAAGATTAGAAAAAGCATTTTCTATCAAAGGAGTTGACGTGAAAGAATTGGTTGAATATATCGCGAAATCCTTAGTGGAAGATCCCACACAGGTTAGTGTGGTAGAAACAGAAGAAGGCGATCATATTCGCATCGAATTAACCGTTGCGAAAGAAGATATGGGTCGCATCATTGGAAAAGGTGGACGTGTTGCGAATTCCATCCGCACCCTGCTGCGTGTAGCTGCAGCTCGCGAAGGAAAACGAGCGTCCCTGGATGTTATTGAACCATAATGGCTCAAAGTCCTTCCAATAAAAAAGGGATAAATAATGGCTCGCCCAAAAAAGGGGAGCCATTATTTTTAACTATTGGAAAGATCAGAAAACCGCACGGCGTAAGGGGTGAACTGTTGGTTGCGGTCCTGACGGAATTTCCTGAACGAATCAAACCAGGAAAGAAAGTTTTCGTGGGGGAAGGAAAGATCGAACGGAAAATCGAAACAGTACGGTTTCAAAATGATGGACTGCTCATTCGATTTGAGGGAATTGAAGATCGTGATGAAGCGGGATCATTTCGGAACGAGCTGATCTATATTCAAACGGCGAATTTACCAAAATTGTCAGAAAATGAATATTATTATCATGATCTCCTTAATATGCAGGTGAAAACAGAAAAAGGAGAGGTCCTTGGATCGGTCAGTGAGATCCTTGAAACAGGCGCGAATGATGTTCTGGTAGTTATTAAAGAGGAAAAAGAATATTTATTTCCGTTTATCAAACAAGTTATATTGGATGTAAACAAAGAGGAGAACGTTATACTCATTAAAAAACAAGAATGGAAATGACATGGATGAAAAGAAATATTGGGTGGGATTTAACCATGTAAGGGGAATTGGCGCAGTACGGTTTCAACGACTGCTGGAATATTTCAAAGACCTTGAAACAGCCTGGAATGCAACTAAATCAGAATTAAGGAATGCCGGAATTGGCGAAAAACCTCTTGCAAATCTGATATCTTTTCGGCGGCAAAATGATCTTGATCAAATCTATGCAGGAATCAGAACGAAGGGTATTGAGATCATTGTTTCGACAGATCCAAATTATCCACAGCCATTAAGACAAATTACCAATCCACCACCGGTTCTGTATGTGAAAGGAAAGATACTCGAAGAAGACTCTCGCTCTGTGGCAGTGGTGGGAACCAGAAAGATCACTGCTTATGGAAAGAATGTGGTACATGAATTGGGAAACCTGCTTGCTCAAAATCACATTACCGTTATCAGCGGAATGGCGCGGGGAGTAGATTCTGAAGCGCACCAGGCTATTCTTAACGCGGGAGGGCGAACTATTGCCGTACTGGGATGTGGAATTGATATTATCTATCCACCTGAAAATCATCAGCTTGCACAACAAATCATAGAAAATGGCGCTCTGATCAGCGATTACGCCCCCGGCACTCAACCGGAAGGGATCAATTTCCCACCAAGAAACCGCATTATTGCAGGCTTGTCAATGGCTACCATCGTCATTGAAGCAGGTTTGCGGAGTGGAGCATTGATCACGGCTTCTTTCGCAGCGGACCAAGGTAAAGACGTGTTCGCAATACCAGGTTCGATCTATGCTCCACAGAGCAAGGGAACAAATAAATTGATCTTTGATGGCGCACATCCGCTTATTCGATTTGAAAGTATTTTTGAAATTTTAGACCTGGACAATGTACAATATCAGAAGAAAATACAGATCGAACTTCCTACGGATGAGACTGAACTGTTGATACTAAAGATATTGCAAAAAGAAGCACTGCACATTGATGATGTGCAAGCAATCTCCGGTTTACCAATCGAACGGATCTCATCCACTCTGAGTTTTCTGGAATTGAAAGGGTTTGTGAAAAAAACCGGAAACATGATCTTTTCTGCAATTTATGATTATAAAGAGGAGTATTCCTGAAATGCATGACGATTATTTTGCTGTGATCATGGCAGGCGGAGGAGGGACGCGCTTATGGCCGCTCTCTCGCCAGTCTACGCCAAAACAATTGTTAACCCTGTTTGGTGAGAAAACTTTCTTTCAGCTTGCAGTAGATCGACTTTCTCCGATCTTTTCTCCAGATCATATTATGGTTGTAACCGTTGCATCTCAGGTGGATGACCTGCGAGGTCAGGTGGATGCAATTCCATTGGAAAACTACCTGATCGAACCCATGCCACGGGGAACAGCTTCTGTTGTTGGTTACGCCGCAGAGATCTTGCAGAAAAACCATTCACAAGCTGTTATGGCAGTACTTACATCGGATCACATTATTGAAAATGAGTCTTTATTTCATACGCTCCTGGAAAATGCTTATACTGTTGCAAAAAAAGATCATTTGGTAACCCTGGGTATCCAACCGACATTCCCTGCAACAGGCTATGGATATATTCACAAAGGAGAAAAATTGGATGAATTCCCCTTTGATGCATATACCGTTCAAGCTTTTGTTGAAAAACCGGATCTGGCGCATGCAAAAGAGTACATGACTTTTAACGCATATTATTGGAATTCGGGTATGTTTATCTGGAAAGCAGAGGTCATTTTAGATGAATTCAATCGGCAAATGCCGATTTTATTTTCCAGCCTGGAAATTCTGGGGCAGCGTTATGGGAAAGAGGGGTATGAAGCTCTGCTTGCTGAAACCTGGGAGAAGATCACTCCCCAGACAATTGATTATGGTATTATGGAGCACGCCCAAAATGTGGCTACCATTCCAGCAGAAGCCCTGGGTTGGAGCGATGTGGGGAGCTGGGATTCCTTGTTTGAAATTGTTAAACCGGATGAAAATGGAAATATCACTCTTGCGGATAATTCCATTATCCATGAGAGCGGTAATTGCTTGATAAAAACAGATAACAATCAAAAGATGATTGTACTGGCAGGGCTGGAAGATATAATCATCGTAGATACGAAGGATGCGCTTCTGGTTTGCCAGAAAGGCCAATCGCAAAAAGTTCGTGAGATCGTCAACGAATTAAAACAGAAAAAACTAGACCGATATTTATAGGAGCATGCACGTGGAAGCGTATTGTGTCAAGTGTAAAGAAAAAAGGGAAATTAAAAATCCAACGCCGGGTTTCAATAAGCGCGGAACACCCATCACCACCGGACAATGCGGGGTGTGTGGAACAAAAATGGTACGCATCGGAAAAACCGAACAGCATACAGGGATGGAACCGATAAAGATTGAAAAAAAAGAAGTCCGCTCAGGAAAACTGGTCATTGTAGAATCTCCTGCCAAAGCCAAGACCATCGGGAATTATCTCGGTAAAGAATATAAGGTGAAAGCTTCGGTAGGGCATGTACGCGATCTATTGCGTTCTCAGCTCTCTGTGGATGTGGAAAATAATTTCACCCCCAAGTATCGCGTTCCGAATGAAAAACGTCCGATCGTAAAAGAATTAACAAAGGATGTTCAAAGTGCTGAAGAGATCTATATCGCAACTGACCCTGACCGTGAAGGAGAAGCGATCGCCTGGCATTTAAAAGAATCAACCAATATGGATAATGCACGCGTGCATCGTGTGGTTTTTCACGAAATCACAAAGCCTGCCATCCAGGATTCATTTGCAAATCCGAAAGACATTGATATGGATCTGGTGAATGCCCAGCAAGCCAGGCGAGTATTGGATCGGTTGGTCGGTTATAACCTGACACCACTGTTATGGCAAAAAGTACGTGGTAGATTATCAGCCGGCAGAGTGCAGTCGATCGCAACCCGACTGATCGTAGAACGAGAACGCGAAATCGATGCGTTCATCCCTCAGGAATACTGGTCGGTTGAGGTTGAGTTCAAACCCGAAGATCTAAAGAAGACCTATCTGGCGCAATTGAACCAGGTAGATGGGAAAGAATTGTCGTTAACCAATAAAACAGCAGTAGATGAAATTCTGGAGGATATTAAAAAAGCTGCCTATGTGATTGGGAAGATCAAGAAGGGGGAGAGAAAACGCAGTCCCTCATCCCCCTTTATTACCAGCACCTTGCAGCAGCAAGCTGCCCGCCAGTTAAACTTTCGCGCCAAACGCACGATGATGATCGCCCAGCAGCTTTATGAAGGCATCTCCCTGGAAGAGGGAGGTCAAACAGGTTTGATCACCTATATGAGAACGGATTCGACCAATGTTTCCCCGATCGCGTTGAATGAAGCACGGCAGTATATCCAATCGGTATTCGGAGAATCTTTTTTGCCACCCAGCCCCCGCCTGTATCACACCAGAGCTGCTGTAGCACAGGAAGCCCATGAAGCGATCAGGCCTACATCTGTTTACAGAACCCCTGAGAAGATTAAAGATCATTTAAGTCGTGATCAATATAAACTGTACCAGCTAATTTGGAAACGTTTTGTTGCTTCTCAAATGGAAAATGCTGTTTATGACACTATTTCTGTACAGATCGATGGAAAAGGAGAACAGCATCAGTATTTATTGCGTGCATCCGGATCCAAGGTCAGATTCCCCGGTTTTTTGGCTTTATATGAAGATGCGAAAGAAGAAGACCAAAAAGAGGGCGAAAAGAACATACAAATTCCTGATGGTATCTTTGAAGGGCAAAAGCAAAATCTTATCAACATCAATCCACAACAGCATTTTACCCAACCGCCACCGCGATATTCTGAAGCAACGTTGATCCAGGCGTTGGAGAAATTTGGAATCGGACGACCTTCAACCTACGCACCCATCATTTCCACCATTCAAACACGCGGATATGTGGAACGGGATGGAAGCAAGTTGAAACCGACAGAGATCGCGTATACCGTGAATGATTTGTTGGTGGAATATTTCCCGGATGTATTAGAGATCAATTTCACAGCAGAAATGGAACAGGACCTGGATGAAATTGCCAATGGGAAAAAGGAATGGGTAGATGTTCTGAAAACCTTTTACAGCGCATTTGAACCACGCCTGGAACATGCGCGGGCTGATATGCCGGAGATGAATGCCGAACCTGAAAAAGTGGGGAAAGAATGCCCCCGCTGCGGTCATGATCTCATCATCCGTTGGGGACGGTATGGAAAATTTATCAGTTGCAGTAATTTTCCGGAATGCAAGTACACCGAAGCCTATCTTGAAAAGATCGGGGTGATCTGCCCGAAAGATGGCGGTGAAATTGTCATGCGAAAAACACGCAAAGGGCGCATCTTTTATGGATGTGAACATTATCCGAACTGTGATTTCACATCCTGGAAAAGGCCTGTTTCAACTCCGTGCCCTGCCTGCAAAGGACTTCTTACCATCAAGAATAGCAAGGAATTAGTTTGTGCTGATTGTGGGAACACATTTTCAACCGATATCATTGAAAATCAAGAAGATATGGCATAGAACTTGCTATTAATTGATATGAACTAATTGGATCAATAGAATCCAACAGGAGAAGAAACCATGAACAATGTACGAAAAGCTTACGAAAAACCCTATTTTCTGCCTATTGTGACACTGATATTAGGATTGGTTTTGGGATTGGTCGTTCTCGGTTGGTGGCTCTGGCCAGTTGAATGGGTCGATGCAGCCCCTTCACAACTACAGAACGAATACAAACGCGATTACCTGTGCATGGTAATTGATTCCTATGTACGCAATCATGATGAAGATTTGGTTGATAAACGATTGGCTGCCATTGGAGATGATGCGGAAGCCTATGTAAATATGCTCACACCGGAATTGTGCAAATTCACCTCTGCAGAAGAGATTGCCAGTTTTAAAGCGCTAAAATTCACGACTTCTGCTGCAACTTCCATTACACCTTCAGCTACTACATTAACAGAACAAGCTACAGAATTGGCCAATGAGCAAACAGACAATTCTAAAAAATCTTCTTTCGTAAAGGTCCTGCTTTGGATCGCTGGAATCCTTGTTGTGGGTGGAGGAGCTTTCTATATTCTTGTAAAGAGAGGAAAGGTCAATCTCAACAAGCAGAATTCTCAAAAACGAGTTGCGCATAAAGGATTTGCAGATGATACACCTGTGACGACCGAGGTTGATCAAACCAACCAGGAACCTGCTCTGGCTCAATTCATGACGACCTATCGCCTGGGCGATGACCTGTATGATGATTCTTTCAGTATTGATTCTCCTGCCGGTGAATTTCTGGGAGAATGCGGGGTAGGGATCACAGAAACCATCGGGGTTGGGGATCCAAAAAAGGTCAGCGCTCTGGAAGTTTGGCTTTTCGATAAAAACGATATTCAAACCATTACCAAGGTATTGATGAGTGCACACGCTTTCAACGATGCTGCAACACGACAACGATTGGCAGCTAAAGGAGAGACCATCCTGGTTGAATCCGGTCAGCGCTTTGTGATGGAAACAGCCACCTTGCAGCTTGAAGCACGCATTGTGGATATGGTCTATGCGCGCGATGCACTGCCTGAGAACAGTCATTTCTCCAGATTGACGTTGGAAATATCGGTTTGGAATAAGATGTAAAAAAACTGCCCTTCGGGGTAGTTTTTATTTAATCTCAAGAATGTGGAAAAGCAAATCTCCACCCGGCGCGGCGACTTTTACCGTTTCTCCAATTTTATGATTCAATAGAGCGCTTCCGATGGGGGATTCAAAGGATATTCTTCCATGTGCCGGATCGGCTTCAGCAGGACCCACTAAAAAATAGGTCTCGGGATCAGCGGACCCTTCTTGAATGGTGACAGTAGCGCCGATCTCAACGACTTCATGGAAGTTATTCTGGTCATCAATAACAACATAATTTTTCAACATGGCTTCAATTCCCTGGATGCGCCCTTCCAGGAAACTTTGATCTTCTTTCGCTTTGCTGTAATCTGCATTTTCAGAAAGATCACCTTGCTCAATGGCGGCTTTTAAACGCTTTGATAGCGCTATCCGCGCTGGACCTTTTAATTCAGCCAGCTCCTGCTCTAATTTTTGAATGCCTTCCGCGGTTAAATATACTATGTCTGCCATGTGATTACCTCAATTGAGCAGAAATTTTACTATAAAAATTGGTTTTACTTATTCCTTAAGAGCGTCCCAATCTCTGCTCCCCCAAGAGCTTTCAATAAATTGCCCTGCTCTGTCCCGCTGAATATGGAAGCCTGGATGGATGGATGCTTCTCGATAATTGAAAAAAGGACTTTCACTTTTGAACGCATTCCACCGGTTACGTCCGGTGCATGCGAGATCCCAATGGTGGTTTCATGCTCATGAAATAGAGCCGGTGTGAGAATAGAAAAGATATCCTCCGGACGCTCCATACTCTTCCATACACCCTTCTCAATACTGGCGATCAAGACTTTTTCGATCGGCAGATGAAGACAAAGAAAAGCAAGGATTTCTTCTGTGGAGAGAATGGTTCCACCGATTTGCGAATCAAAAACGACATCCCCGAAGACCACCGGCAGGAGAGCATGATCCAGAGTATTTTTTATCGGCTCAATATCCCACTGAATTTCTGTGTGATTATGTGTGGTTGCAGTTGCAGAAGGTGGAAAGCTAATGGCATTCAATCCAGCTTGCCAGAGTTCATCCATCACAATACGATGGAGGGCATCAGCCTGCTGACGGACTTCGATAAAGCCGCGCCAATCCTCTTTAGAATGTACTCCCAAACGCGTTTGATATTTTTTGGCAGGAGGATGCCCGAAGGAACCCGACCCATGCCCAAGGATGATGTGCAATTCGGGATTATTCCCTTGAGCCTGTTTGATCTCTTGAACTAATCGAGAAATTTCCGGGCGTTTTGCAGAACCCACCTGGTTTTTATCTGTAATGAGCGAACCGCCTAATTTTACGAAGATTAACATGATTACTGAATGACTGTACTTACTATCCCTTGAATTCCGCGAGACTTAAAAACTTGTTGGAGAGAATGGACATTTTCTTCCTTGACCAATGCTATCACATTTCCACCCCGGCCTGCTCCACACAGTTTTGCACCACAGGCGCCATTTTGAAGAGCCAGATCAACGAGTGCATCCAATTCGGGAAGCGAAATATTCAATTTTTGCAAGAGATGGTGGTTTTTTACCATCAGGGTACCCAGCTGTGCGATGTCTCCATTTTGGAACGCATTTTTCGCGCTATTCACCAGATCACCTATTTCTTTGAAAAGGGCATTTACCAGATCCGGATTCTGTTCTCTGAATTGCTTTACAGAAGCGACCACATCGGCGGTTAGTGAAGGAATGCCACTATTGATCAATAAGAGATGCAGCGGCAGGGGTGATTGCAGAAATACCGGGTCACAGCCTTTTATAAAATAGAGCGCTTTTTCATAACTCACAACTGTATTGTCAATCCCGGAGGGATTACCATGATGTATTTTCTCCAGCTCGAAAGCCAATTCATTGATCTTTTGAAGCGGGAGCTTCAACCCTAAAAATTGAGAGAGAGCTTTTATCACACCAACGGATACCGAAGCGCTGGATCCCAAGCCGGAAGCTACCGGAATTTTGGAGGTTATTTTCAATCGAAAAGAAGGAATTCTGGATAATCCATACGCTTTTCTAAACAAAGCCACTGCATGAACCAGGATGTTATCCTCCGGGAGATCGGTTAAATTCTTAGAGATAGCAAGATCCGGTGCTTCATAAACAATTGTCTCTTTTTCTTCCCCGATGAGCGGGAAGATCATTACCGTTGTTTGAAGATCGGGAATTGGAACAGCGATGGCAGGGAAGCCATATACAACGGCATGTTCACCAAATAAAATGGATTTACCAACAGTATGAACAACGATTGCAGGCATTTTTATCAGAATAAAGCAATGAGTTTAGACCAGTAAAAAATTACCACTACACTCATTCCCCATAGTAGAATACATACCTGAAGAGGTCGATCCGAGAGGATCAAATCCTCAGGTGCCCCACCAGATTTTTGAATTTTAATGAGATACAAGTAACGGAACAATCCGTACAGCACAAATGGAATCGTGAGCATCATGGAATTATTTTCCGGCAGATTTGGAGCAGAGAAGGTATACAAGCTGTATGCCACAATGGCGGTGCCGGAGACAATAGTGATCAATTGATCCAGAAATTCCAGAGAGTAACCATCCAGAACCTTGCGATGTTGGGTTGCATTTTCGCTCAGACAGACTATTTCTGCACGTCGTTTCCCAAAACCAATGAACAATGCCAGCAGGGTTGTACAAACATACAACCAAGGTGAAAAACGTTCTACTTGAATGAGGGAGACACCTGCACCCACACGCAAGACAAATCCGGTTGCAATGACCATCACATCGATCAATGGGATATGTTTGAGCTTAAAGGAATAAGCCAGATTCATTACGAAATAAACGGCACTGATAATGCCAAAGCTGGAGGATAAACGAAATGCCCAATATAAAGAACCAACCACCACTAAAATGGCAGTTGCGATGGCCACATTAACAGGCAGTTTCCCTGAAGCGATCGGACGATTCTTTTTAGTGGGATGATTTTGGTCTGCTTTTTTATCAAAAACATCATTGATCAGATAAACTGCTCCCGAGAGCATACAAAAAAGAAAAACTCCGATCAGCGTGGTTAGTGTAGCAGGCCAATTGGTAAGCTGGCGATCAAAAACAAGTGCTGCCAGAACGAAAACATTTTTTACCCATTGTTTTGGGCGCATACTTTTGATAATGGCTTTTAGCATATAGAAATAATAACATTAAAAAAAGTAGAATTCATCAGGATGTAAAATGTATCTATGCAAAAAAAGCGCCTGGATATACTTATCGTTGAAAAAGGATTAGCCGAAAGCCGTAATCAAGCACAGCGCTTGATCATGGCAGGAGAAGTGTTTGTGAACGGCACTCTATCATTGAAACCCTCAGAAACTTACTCCAATGAGGTTGAGATCAGTTTAAAGGAAAGTCCGCCCTTCCTTTCACGGGGAGGAGAGAAATTGGAAGCGGCTTTACAGGCGTTTCATTTAACAAATATGGACCGAAAAGTATGTGCAGATATCGGAGCTTCCACCGGAGGATTTACCGATTGTTTGCTGCAGCATGGCGCCAGTAAAGTGTATGCAGTAGATGTGGGGTATGGTCAACTGCATTGGAAACTGCGTAATGATCCACGAGTAGTGGTGATGGAAAAAACCAATGTACGGAATATACAGCAGCTACCAGAAAAAGTTGATCTGATTGCGGTAGATGTTTCATTTATTTCCTTGCGAACGATATTCCCGGTTATTAAAAGTCTGATGAAACCGAGCAGTGCAGATATGGTCACTCTTATCAAACCCCAATTCGAAGCGGGAAAGCAAGAAGCAGCAAAAGGTCGCGGAGTCATTAAAGATCATGCAGTTCACCGCACAGTTCTTGAGACCATCCTTCGATCTGCATACGAGCAGGGGTTGTATCTGCATGGTTTAATTCAATCACCGATCAAAGGACCCAAAGGAAATATTGAATTTCTAGCTCATTTTCAATTGGAGACTGCGAAAAACGATTTAAAAGCAGCAATTCAGTCTGTTATGGATATAATTGATGGTGTTAACGAGCTGAAATAAACTCATCCGGGAAAATAGATTATACTAATCAGTTGCTATGCAATTAACACAAAAAAGGAATTTCTGTATTATTGCCCATGTTGATCATGGAAAATCAACCCTGGCTGATCGCTTGTTGCAGATGACAGGGCTTATTTCTGAGCGGGATATGGTCAATCAGGTGCTGGATAACATGGACCTGGAACGAGAAAAAGGGGTCACCATCAAAGCTTCTGCAGTGCGCATGGAATACCAAAAAGATGGTTCGATCTATGAACTCAATCTCATTGATACGCCCGGACATGTTGACTTTTCATACGAGGTAAGCCGTTCTCTGATCGCTTGTGAAGGAGCGGTATTGGTCGTGGATGCCACTCAGGGGATAGAAGCCCAAACCCTGGCGAATCTCTACCTGGCGCTTGAATCCGATCTGGTCATTATTCCGGTATTAAATAAAATCGATCTCCCTTCTGCACATGCTGATGAAGTGGCTGAAGATGTTGGAAATCTGCTGGGTTGTGATCCCGATTCTATTATTCGCATTTCTGCCAAAACAGGTATTAATGTGCAACAGGTTCTGGATGCAATCATCGAAAGAATTCCTCCCCCCAGTGGAAATGAAGAAGATCCCCTCAAAGCGCTTATTTTCGATTCACACTATGATTCTTACAAAGGTGTGATCGCTTATGTAAGAATTTTCAGCGGGAAAGCGGATATGAAGGGGAAATTCTTGTTAATGTCCAATAAAGTAAACGCTGATCCCATTGAAATTGGGGTATTTGCCCCAAACATGAAACCCATTGATGTTCTTTCCGCCGGTGATGTGGGGTACATTGCCACCGGTTTGAAAACGGTGAAGGAATGCCGGGTGGGTGATACGTTAACCGATCGAAATAACCCTGCTGAATACAGTTTACCCGGGTATAAACATCCCAAACCCATGGTTTTTGCAGGGGTGTATCCGGTAGAAGGTGAAGATTATGATGATTTGAAGGATGCTCTGGCAAAACTGCAATTGAATGATGCATCTTTTGTTTACACCCCCGAAACATCTCAAGCTTTAAATTTCGGTTTTCGCTGCGGTTTTCTTGGACTTTTCCATATGGAAATTTTTCAAGAACGCCTGGAACGAGAATATGATCTGGATATCGTCTTAACTGCTCCCACCGTTGAGTACAGGGTCGTTTTACACAATGGAGAAGAAATTCTGATCGATTCACCTGCCTTGCTGCCGGACGAATCTACCATTGAGGAAATCCAGGAACCATGGATGAATCTAGCAATCTTTACACCGACTGAATTTTATGGGGCTGTCATGGAGCTGGTAAAACGGAGATTGGGGATTTTTATTACTCAAGAATACCCATCTCCCAATCGAGTTCAATTAAATTTTGAGCTGCCGCTCTCTGAAATGATCATTGATTTCTTTGATGAATTGAAATCCAAAACACGCGGATACGCATCCATGGATTATTCATTCAAAGAATATCGTGCCAGTAATTTGGTAAAACTGGAAGTATTGATCGGAGGAGAGCCAGTGGATGCACTGGCAAGTATTGTTCATAAAGATTCTGCCTACCATCTGGGTCAACGCCTGGTTACAAAACTAAAAGAATTAATTCCTCGACAATTATTTGATGTGGCGATACAAGCTTCAGCCGACGGACGCATCATCTCACGCGCGAATGTTAAAGCCGTGCGTAAAGATGTTCTGGCGAAATGCTATGGCGGCGACATAACCAGAAAAAAGAAATTGCTTGAAAAACAGAAAAAAGGGAAGAAACGCATGAAAATGGTGGGAAATGTGGAGATCCCCCAGGAAGCATTTATGGCAATTCTAAAGTTGGAGGATGAGTAAGTTGCCTTCGCAAACAAATTCAAAAAACTCCTGGAAACGCTGGCTGCCGGGCTTGGTGGTCAGTGGAGTTGTTATTTATGTGCTGTTTCGTCTCATTGATGTAGACACATTCCTCCTGGCGTTAAAAAAGACCAATTACCTGCATGTTGGCATTGCTTTTTGCCTGATGGTGCTGGCTAACTTTTCGCGTGCTGCAGCCTGGCGTGAACTGCTGGGAAGGAAAATCAGTCTGATGGATGCCTTTTACATCGTCAACGAAGGGTATCTCCTGAACCAGATCATCCCCCGCTCAGGTGAGATTGGGCGTGCTCTACTGGTGAACAGCGTGGTCGAAATGAATTTTTTTCAAGTCTTTTCCACCATCATCATCGAACGTGCTCTTGACCTCAGCATTGCTGCTGTGATGTTCTTATCAACGATCGGGAATGCTCTGACGTTGGATTGGATTGTTCCGGTGGCAATTACAGTGCTGTGTGTGGTTTTGACAGGTTTCCTATTCCTTTTCTGGGCGATCAAGAAAAAAGATACAGTTGAAGGGTGGCTTGACCGTACCGACCAAAAATCAGGATTTTTTCAGAAACATATTTCTCCGAATTTGAAAGCCATACTCAATGGCGCAGAAGTCATCCAGGATCCGAAAAGAGTTCTGCTGGCTGTTTTTTGGATTATGGTTTGCTGGCTCTTATGGGTTTCGGTTTCGTATATTTTGCTGATCGGTTTCGTTGGGAAGCCCCCATTCTGGTGGGCGATCTTTATCCAATCTGTACTGGCATTTGGAATCGCGCTGCCTTCTGCCCCGGCTGGTTTGGGCGTATACGAAGGAACCCTGGTGGCGGCATTGACCGTTTTCTCTGTTGAGAAAGAAACTGCGTTGAGTTTTGCGATCATCATGCATGCGGTCCAATTGGTAACGATCGCAACACTGGGTATTATCAGTCTTGCAATTAAAGGAAATTCCCTCGGTATGCTGCTGAATAAAGTAGTTGATCGGCTGCGAAAGAAGAAGGAGTAAGAATGGCTTATAAATACCTGATCACCGGAGGGGCAGGATTCATCGGATGTAATTTCGCCCACCGACTTTTAGCGAGAGGGGAAGATGTAACCATTTTTGATAATCTCTCCAGACAAGGGACAGAAAAAAATCTAGAGTGGCTGTATATGCAGCATGGGAAAGATGCTTTCCAATTAGTTCAAGAAGATGTTCGCAACAGCGCTGCTCTCGAGAATGCAGTACGCGGAAAGCAAGTGATCGTTCATCTGGCAGCTCAGGTAGCAGTGACTACCTCCGTCACCGATCCACGTGAAGATTTTGAAATCAATGCGTTGGGAACATTCAACGTTTTGGAAGCTGCCCGGAAAACAAGCGAGCAGCCCATTCTCATCTATGCATCCACCAATAAGGTTTACGGTGGCATGGAAGATGTAACTATAAAAGAAGAAGCCACGCGCTATGCGTATGTTGATTACCCACTGGGAATCAATGAAACGTATCCGTTGGATTTCCATTCCCCATATGGTTGTTCGAAAGGCTGTGGTGACCAATACGTGCGTGATTATCAGCGCATGTATGGAATTCGTACAGTGGTTTTTCGACAGAGCTGCATCTATGGCACACGCCAATTTGGGATCGAAGATCAAGGTTGGTTAGCCTGGTTTGTTATTGCGGCGGCTCAAAATCAACCCATCACGATCTACGGGAATGGCAAGCAGGTGCGTGATGTGCTTTTCGTGGATGATCTGTTGAACACCTATGAAAGCGCGATTCGAAATATTGACCGGGCTGCTGGAGAAGTCTTTAATGTAGGTGGGGGACCAGCCAATACCATTTCTGTATGGCGCGAATTTGCACCTATTCTGGAAAAGAAAATTGGACGGAAGATCGCCACGACTTCTGCAACCTGGCGACCAGGTGACCAAAAGATCTATGTATCGGATATTCGCAAAGCAAAACAACACCTCAACTGGCAGCCACAGGTAAATGTAGAAGAGGGAATCTCCCGGTTGGTGGAGTGGGTGGCAAGCATACAAGCAGATTAACCAGTATGAAAATTCTTATCGAGCTTACCTATTACCGACCGCATACCAGCGGATTAACCATTTATGCTGAACGACTGGCAAAAGCGCTGGCAAAGCGCGGCCATCAGGTAACTGTATTAACATCCCAATTTGATAAAAAGCTGGCGCATGATGAATGGATGGATGGGGTGCATGTCATCCGTTTGCCAGTGTTGGTGCGGATCAGCAAGGGTGTGGTGATGCCTTCCCTTGGCTCCATGGCGACCAAGCTTGTAAAAGAAAATGATGTCATCCATTTGCATTTGCCCCAAATCGATGCCGCTGGTATTGCGCTGCGCGGAAGATTATGGAAGAAACCAACTGTCATCACCTATCACTGCGACTTGCGCATGCCATGGGGTGTGATGAGCTGGCTGGCAAATCAGGGTGTACGCGTGATGAATAATCTGGCTGCCTTGAATACCAATCGCATCGTGACCTACACCCAGGATTACGCAGATCACTCTCCATACCTAAAAAGATTTCATAAAAAACTGCATATCATCCCGCCACCGGTTGAACTACTGACTGCAACAGATGTAGAAATTAGAAATTTTAAGAAAATACATAATCCAGAAGAAAAACATCCCATCATCGGGATGGCAGCGCGTTTTGCATCCGAAAAAGGTGTGGAAGTCCTTCTAAATGCCATGCCGCGCATTCGAGAGTTTTTACCAAAAGCTGAAATCTGGTTTGCGGGGCCTTATGAACATATCATGGGGGAAGAAATCTATTTTAAACGGCTGGAACCAACCATCCAGAAATTGATTCAGGAAGGTGCCTGGAGGTTTCTTGGTTCTTTGGATCCAAGCCAAATGGCGGTTTTTTACCCCAACATAGATATACTGGCTATCCCCAGCTTGAATTCTACCGAAGCATTTGGGCTGGTGCAGATCGAAGCGATGATGAATGGAAAACCCAGCATCGCTTCCAATTTGCCTGGAGTACGGCAGCCAGTGCTGCGCCATGCGATGGGAAAAGTAATCGAAATTGGAGATTCTACAGCATTGGCAAATGCTGTTATTGAAATTACTCAGCACCCGGAAAAATTCCAAGCTGAACCGAAATCAATCAAAGCCATGTATGCCCCCGATGAAATTGCTCGGCAGTATGAAATTCTCTTTAATGAAATCATGGATGAGATAAAGAATGAAAGAAAAACAAGCGGCAATTGAGCCTAAAGATTTTCTCTGGGAGAATCTGAAGCGACTGCCATATTTTAGGGCTTTTTTACGAGCAGTGGAAAGTCGTTTCTATGAAGATATCCCACTGGAAGAACCAGTTTTAGATGTAGGTTGTGGAGATGGGATTTTTGCAGAGACTACTTTTGATAAAAAGATAACCGTAGGTTTTGATCCAGCACTGCGCAGCTTGCGAGAGACCGCGAACCGGAAAGCATATTCCAGCATCCTGTGTGCTGCGGGAGCGGCCATGCCCTTTCCGGATGCATATTTCTCTACCGTGATCAGCAATTCCGTATTGGAACATATTCTTGAAGTGGATGCAGTAGTGGCGGAAATACAGAGGGTATTAAAACCGGGAGGAATGTTCATATTCTGCGTTCCGAACGACAATCTGTTGAAGAATTTATCCATCGGCAATACATTGGATAGTCTTGGTTTGCACCATATGGCAGATGCTTACCGTAATTTCTTTAATACCATTTCACGCCACCATCACGCCGATCCATTTGAAGTCTGGCAAACGCGGCTGACGAAAAACGGATTTCAAATCAAAAAGTGGTGGCATTATTTCTCCCCAAAGCATTTACATACCTTGGAATGGGGGCATTATTTTGGGCTTCCATCTTTGATCAATAAAAAAATATTCGGCAGATGGATTCTTTTCCCCTTCCATGGGAATTGGTTTATCCCTGAAAAACGATTGCGCAAACAATATGAGCAAGATCCTATCCACATAGAGGGCAGTTATACTTTCTATATAACCAGAAAGGATTGAATGCCAGAAAAAGAACCCAGCCTTCTTGATTATCTACGGTCTCTGCTTGAGCAGCAGCCCGATAAGTATCGAAGCTATCTTCATAATAACGAAGAACAAACGAATGTTTCTCGCCCATACAGTGAGGTAGAAAAAACAAAATTCAAGTTCTCATTCTTCCCCCTTCTAGCACTGACCTGGGCAATCCTGGGGCAGTTCTTTCTGGAACCAGTTCGGCGAAATATGGGGTGGGGAATTTTATGCTACGCTTTGGCTGGCATCACTCTGATGTACTTTCTCGTTGTAAATCGTGGTCAATTTCAAGCGACAAAGAAACAAGAAAAACCCTGGCTGGTATCACAAGATGTACGAATCGGATTTCTTTTTCCTGCGACTGTCTTTCTAGCGGCTGCGTTTTGGTTCTTTAAAGATAACCAATTCACTCTGCTCAATGTTTCCCTATGGATCATCGGGATAATCTTGTTCATTCTGGCGGTATGGGAAAAGCAAGAAAATCCACAGCCTACAAAAAAGAAAATCGATCTTTTTGCTGTTTTAATTCTCATAGTGGCGGTGGTGAGTATCTTCTTCAGAACCTACGAATTGCAAGAAGTACCCTCTGAAATGTTTAGCGATCATGCCGAGAAACTGTTGGATGTGGCAGATGTGTTGGATGGGAATACCTCCATCTTTTTCATACGGAATACAGGCAGGGAAGCACTGCAGTTTTATCTGACGGCTGCAATTATCAAAATCTTCAATACGGATATTTCCTTTTTAAGCTTGAAGTTGGGCACTGTATTGGCGGGTTTACTGACCCTGCCTTTTATCTATCTCATTGGAAAAGAACTGGGTGGAAAATGGACCGGGCTGGCAGCTTTATTTTTGGCTGGGGTGGGCTATTGGCCAAATGTGATCTCACGCGTAGCGCTGCGTTATGCATTTTATCCGCTATTCACAGCTGCCACGTTCTATTATTTAATCAAAGGGTTGCGCACCAGAAAGCGAAACGATTTCTTAATTGCCGGTCTTTTGCTGGGAGTAGGGCTGCATGGGTACAGTTCCGCTCGTTTTCTCCCCATCGTGGTTGCCGTTGTTTTTTTTATTTACATCCTGACTTTGAAGACAAAACAAGAAAAGAACCACCTCATCTGGATGTTTCTGCTGGTAGCGCTGGCAGCGTTTTTTGTATTTCTGCCGCTTTTCCGGTTTTTATTGGAAAATCCAAGTTTGTTCAGCTATCGAGCTTCCACGCGTTTGCTCCCCATTGAACAAAATTATCCAGGGAATCCACTGCTTATATTTTTGAGCAACTTCTGGAATGCGATCACCATGTTTTTTAATAACAATGGCGTGATATGGGTTCATTCCATTCCCAATCGCCCGGCTTTTGATGTGGTCAGTGCAGCTCTTACTTTCATCGGAACTTTCTTTGGAATTGTGCAATCCATTAAACAAAAGAATTGGTTGACCACAGCCATTCTGGTTTCCATTCCACTGCTCCTGATGCCTTCCATTCTTTCATTGGTCTTTCCGGCTGAGAATCCGAGTTTGAACAGAACGGGTGGTGCGTATGTGCTGGTTTTTGTCATTGCTGGTTATGGATGGTCGCAAACAGCTAGCTATTTCCTTAATGATCAATCAACCAAGGCAAGAAAGAATCTGATCGTTATTCTTTGTTTGGGATTAGGGCTTGGCTGCGGATTGCAAAATTATGATCTGATTTTCAACCAGTACAGGGAAGAATACAATCTGAACGCTTGGAACACTTCAGAAATTGCAACTGAAATACAACGTTTTTATCAAGAAGATGGAGAAACGGACAATGCGTTTGTTGTGCCTTATCCGTATTGGGTGGATACCCGTTTGGTGGGAATCAATGCCGGCTTACCACGCAAAGATTACGCACTCTGGCCGGAGGGTTTTGAAACGGTAAAGCAAGAACCTGGCACCTATCTGTTCATATTAAAACCGGAAGATGTAGAGAATGTGGCTTTACTTCAAAATATGTTTCCGAATAACACGCTGTATACTTATTCTTCAGAAACTCCCGGCAAGAATTTTATTGAAATACGTGTACAAAACTAGTTACAATTCAGAATCACTATGAAGAAGACATTCCACTCCAAGTATTTTCAAGTTTTCCTGCTCCTGTTGATCTTGCTTTTCAGCGGATTTTTACGCATACGGGGAATCAATTGGGATGAAGATTTCCACCTGCATCCTGATGAACGCTTTTTAACCGATCTTGAAACAAAGATCTACCCGGTTAATTCATTAGAAGATTACTTTAATACCAGCACCTCTACTTTGAATCCGCATAATGTTGGAAAAACATTCTTCGTTTATGGAACTTTCCCGATCTTTCTGGTACGGTATGTAGCAGAGTGGCTCAACCAAACCGGATATTCCCAAGTTCATATCATAGGCCGATATCTTTCCACTTTTTTCGACATGGGTGTAATTCTGTTTGTGTATTTCATTGCGCAGAAACTTTTTAAGAAACCGGTCGTGAGCTTATTGAGCGCTCTTTTTTATGGATTGGCAACCCTGCCGATCCAGCAATCTCATTATTTTACGGTCGATACATTTACTAACTTTTTTGTAACGGTAGCGCTATATTTGGCGATCTGCATTTTCACATCCGCAAATGAGGATAGAGAAAAGGATGAAAAGCAGTATGCATCCCAAGACCTTTGGATGCATGTACTTTTTGGGCTGGTGGCAGGGTTAGCGGCTGCCTCCAAGATCAATGCGGTGGTGTGCGCCATTCTGTTGCCATTGGCAGATATTCTAGGCAATTACCGAAAGTTGAAAAGTTCTTCGCAGCAGCGCAATCAACTATTGCTTCATCTGGGAATTGCTGCCCTGACCTGTTTGTTAACCTTCCGCATTTTACAACCGTATGCATTTGAAGGTCCGGGTTTCTTTGGAATATCACTCAATCCCAAATGGTTGGATAACCTGCGAGAGTTATCGGTTCTCAGCTCAGGCGATATTAACTACCCGCCATCCACTCAGTGGGCGCGCCGACCATTCTATTTCGCCTGGCAAAACCTGGCGCAGTGGGGTTTTGGATTATCCATTGGTATTCCTGCCTTGATCGGCGTGGTAGTGATGGGATGGAAGATCTTGAAGGGGAATTGGAAGCCTTATTTTTTGCTGTGGATCTGGATCGTATTGTATGGGGGCTGGCAAAGTCAGGTTTGGAATCCGACCATGCGCTATATGCTTTTTATCTACCCCATGCTGGCTATCAGTGCAGCGTGGCTGGTGGAAGCTGTAGTCAGCTGGTTATTTACCGATAAAAAAATATTGAAGGTCATTCTGGCAGTGTGCTTGCTTTGCATCGTACTGGGCGGCAGTACAGCCTGGGCGCTGGGTTTTTCAGAGATCTATACCCGACCGATCACCCGTGTAGCAGCCAACGAATGGATCTATAAAAATGTCGAAGGCCCCATCAACCTGTTGATTTCAGGTGTGGATGAGGATTTCAGCCAACCGCTGGAGTATCCGCATTATATCGACCTGACGCAAACGAATCCCATCTTCTTCCGATTCACTCCAGAACAAGATGAAACGCTGAACGCATTCATAATTGAAAAAATACAAAATTACTCCGGAGAATACAATAACCAAGCGCTTGCTGTGAGTTTGTACGAGATGGTAGAGGAAAATCCTGTGCTGCTGCAAAGTACTCAGGTGGCGTTGGATATCTGGAATGAAAGCAGTGCGATCAGTTCACAAATGGTGCAGCTTGCAGCCGCTCAAAATTTGCAGCATGGAAAAGAATATGCGCTGCGTATAGAACTCGCCGGACAAGCTATTAATTTACGACTATCTGGTTTTATAAGAACAAGCGGTTCCGCAGATGAAAAGACCTTTACCCAAACGGTTTTTGAATGTGCTCCTTCACTTTCGCAAACGGGAGCTTACACCGTTCAATTCACTCCCTTTGAAACTGGCAAATTAACGGGCGTGACTTTCTTCCGCGTTTTGGATTGGGATGCCGCGGATGCAGAAAAAGAGATTCTCGTCCGTGTCCAATCCCAAGAGGGTGGGGACGGTTTTATTGCCCAAGGGACGCTCACTGAGAAATTCATAGAGAAACAAGATTTCAGGGGAGCAACCTATACCGTTACTTTTGATGACCCCATGTTGCTGATGCAGGGGACAGCCTATACTCTCACCCTTGAAACAGATGCGGGGGTTGGGAATATTGCGTTTTACGGCAGTAAACGGCTGAATGAAAGCTCCTGGGATGATGGGCTGCCATTTTATTTGTATGGCTATAATCCCTTTGATGCCAATACAGGTGTGTATTATTCAGATTTGAATCTGGAACTTTATTATGACGATAATGAAGAAAAATTGGAGCGCTTCTATTCTTCTCTGGAAGAAGCAGATTATATTTACATCACATCCAACCGGCAGTGGGGCAGTACCACACAAATCCCTGAACGCTATCCATTAAATGTGGAGTATTACCGCGCTCTGTTGGGATGCCCCATAGACCAAAACCTGCAGGATTGTTACCGCGACGCCCAACCGGGCATGTATACAGGGCAACTTGGATTTGAATTGGTGAAAGTTTTTCAATCCGAACCTTCCATTGCGGGAATTACGATCAATACCCAATATGCTGAAGAAGCCTTCACCGTGTATGACCATCCCAAGGTATTTATTTTTAAGAAGACTGATACCTTCGATATGGAAACAGTCCGGTCGATCCTGGGAAAGGTTGACCTGAATAAGGTCATCAACCTTACGGCAGCTGCCGCGAGTAAAACCCCGGGAGATCTCTCTCTTACCGAAAAAGAAGAGCAAATTCAAGCGGCTGGCGGTACTTGGAGCGAACTCTTCTCTCGTGATTCCATCCTGAATCAAAATCAACTCGTCGGCATCGTGGTCTGGTATCTGGTGCTTTTTGTATTGGGTGTAGTGGTTTACCCGACCACTCGTATTATTTTCAGAGGTTTAAAAGAAAAAGGATATGCTTTTTCTCGACTGTTTGGAATGCTGCTTCTGGCAACCCTGGTTTGGATACTGGGCTCGCTTTCCGTGCCGGTTGAACGTTGGTTGATCAGCCTGGTATTCATAGGCATTCTGGGTTTCAACGGCTGGTTGTTCTGGAAAAATAAGCAGGTGATTCAAGAAGAATTTAAAGAAAACTGCAAAGTTTTTCTGCAAATAGAACTGGTCTTTCTAGCCTTCTTTATTTTTTTCACACTTGTGCGCCTGGGGAATCCGGATCTGTGGCATGAATATAAGGGGGGCGAAAAACCGATGGATTTCGCCTATTTCAATGCCATTATTAAAAGCACCATATTCCCTCCCTACGATCCCTGGTATGCAGGCGGATACATTAATTACTATTATTTTGGTTCGGTCATCGCTGGAATCTTCACCAAATGGTTGGGTGTCATCCCATCCATCGCGTACAACTTCTCGCTGGTAACCTTCTTTGCATTTGTAGAGAGCGCGGCTTTTGGCATTGGATGGAATTTCCAGGCAAAGCGCATTGAAAAACAAAATGAACGTAAAAAATCATTCACTCCTCTGCAAGCCGGCATCATCTTTGCGGTTGCGGTTTTGATTATCGGGAATCTGGGAACCATCAGCATGCTCATGAGCGGCTTCAAACAAGTTGCCATCAATGCCGGTCTGCAAAACGGAAGCGGATTCTTTGATTCCATCGTGTTGTGGTTTAAGGGATTATTCCTGGTTTTCAAAGGCGCAAGCTTTACTTATTACCCCGGGGACTGGTACTGGATCCCCAGCCGTATCATACCGGGTGAGGCGATCACTGAATTTCCGTATTTCAGCTTTTTATATGGAGACCCTCACGCGCATCTCTATGCTTACCCCATTACACTGATGGCATTGGGATTCTTCTTATCCACTATTTTCCGACAGAAAAGATTTGATGGGCAAAAAGATTGGGAATGGATATTCCCGCTGCTGGGCGGAGGGCTGATCGTTGGTTCTCTGACAGCCACCAATACCTGGGATTATCCGGTATATTTATTACTGGGTATGCTTGCCATTGGATATGAACATTTCGTGCAGGCACGCTATTACCCGGATGTTTTGCCACAATGTGCTCAAAAGGTTCGCGTGGTGGTTTCTTGTATGATCTCGCTGGTGATCTTTATCGGCTCAACCTACCTGTTCTTTCTTCCCTATCACGCTGCGTACGGTGCGAGTTATACCAGCATTCAAACCTGGG
Organism: Anaerolineaceae bacterium UBA4781; assembly: GCA_002403105.1. Taxonomy (GTDB): domain Bacteria; phylum Chloroflexota; class Anaerolineae; order Anaerolineales; family Anaerolineaceae; genus UBA4781. The sequence continues at coordinate 32,525 of DHHD01000045.1, forward strand.
AAGGAACCCACACCCCGCTCTCTTCTTTATTTGTCCATTGGGGTATTTTCTTATTCTTCATTATTTCCTGGCTGATCATCAAGACACGCGATTGGCTAGCAGAAACTCCGATATCGTACTTGAAGAAGATACGCCCGTATCAAGGGTTATTGTGGTTGGCAGGTTTTCTTGTGTGTGGATTGCTGATCTGGCTGCTGGTCAAGGGTATCTCCATTGCACTGATTATGCTGCCGCTGTTAATCTGGACTTTCTTGATGTTTTTGAATAAGAAAAATTCTATTTTGGATAGAGTGATCTTGCTCTTCCTGCTGGCTGGATTTGCCATGATCTTGATGGTGGAAGTCATTGTCTTAACCGGGGATATTGGCAGGATGAATACGGTATTCAAATTCTACTTGCAAGCCTGGACTTTTCTATCCATCAGTGCTGCTTACAGCTTTGTCGATTTGATATCCCGCTTGAGAAGACCTACAGTTGATACCTGGAAGAAGACCTGGCGCGGATTTGGTATTACGCTGGTTGTTTGCGGATTGCTCTTCCCGATCGCTGCTACACTGGATAAGATGACCGATCGTATTTCCGATGCAGTTCCCCTGACCCTGGATGGGATGGATTACATGCAGACATCCGTCTATTGGCAGGATGACATTAATATGGATTTGGAGCAGGACTATCAAGCCATTCTCTGGATGCAGGAGAATGTTCAAGGATCTCCGGTCATTGTTGAAGGCACATCATCGCTTTATCAATGGGGAAATCGCTATTCGATCTATACCGGGCTACCGGCTGTGATCGGTTGGGATTGGCACCAACGCCAGCAGAAACAAATCTTGCCTTCCAATTGGGTCACTGATCGGATCGCTGAGGTAGAAACTTTCTATAATACAACTGACGTAAAAACTGCCCGGGAATTCCTGGAAAAATATAAAGTTAAGTACATCATCATTGGGCAGTTGGAACGCATTCGATATGCCCAGGATGGATTGGAAAAATTTGCAACCTACGAAGGCGTGTATTGGAAGACAGTTTATACATATAAGGATACAATCATCCTTGAAGTGATGGAGTAAAGCATGGTTGTTCAGGTCGCTACCTGGTATCTTTTTATCCTCGCTTTAGGGTGGATCAATTATCCTATCACCAGTTTGCTTCTTTCAAAGCTCAAAAGCAGGGGATACGCTTTTTCAAAGATCCTGGGTTTGCTTTTATGGGGTTTTCTGTATTGGATCACCAATATTTTCCAGCTCCTTCCAAATACACTGTTTGGAGCGATCATTGCTTTGCTTCTCATCGCTGCAATAAACCTATTCATTTCCTTGCGGAAAAAAGAAGAGATCAAAAAGGCTTTTCTGGAAGACAAAGGCTACAACCTGGTGGTTGAACTGCTCTTTCTGGTGGCTTTTGTTACTGCCAGCATACTACGAGCGATGGCGCCGGGCTTAACAGGAACAGAAAAGCCCATGGAGTTGGCTTTCATCAATGCCATTTTAAAAACACCGCAGTTCCCACCCAGTGATCCCTGGTTGTCGGGGTATGCGATCTCTTATTATTATTTTGGATATCTGATGGTAGCACTGCTGGCAAGATTGACCAGTGTAAGTGGGGGAGTGGCTTTCAATTTGGGTATCGCCGTGTGGGTGGGATTGATCTGTGTGGCTGCATATGGAATTCTGTATGATCTGCTGCATGCTTATTTTGCGCATAGACAAACTAATAAAAAAAGAACCAAGAAAAAATTATTGTGGTTGAGCCTGCTGGCTCCCTTTTTTCTGTTGGTGATGAGCAATGCAGAAGGTGGGCTGGAAATGCTGCACGCCTCAGGCACATTTTGGAGCATGGATGGGCAGGGTAACCAGCAATCCACATTTTGGGAATGGCTGGATATCCAGGAGTTGAATGAACCTCCCACGACGGAATCTCAATGGATCCCGCAACGGATTGCGGGAACCTGGTGGTGGCGTGCTTCGC
>DHHD01000037.1 GCA_002403105.1 Anaerolineaceae bacterium UBA4781
AGAAAGTCCTTGGTGAGTTCCAATTCAAAGGGTTCATTGATGGAAAGGGTGCTGCTTTCACTGTATTGCGGATATTTACCCGGAATCGGCAGTGCTGCGAGGTTGGTTATGATCAATTTAGTACTTTCAAGAAACGCATGCAAATGAGCTGGTAAAGTGATGTGGTTGGTAGTAGTAGATTTGTAAGCAAATTGAATGATTTCAATTACAGTGTCATATTTAATTTGTGCTTGCGCATCCCTCTGCAGTCTGCTTAATGCACTCTGTATTACCGCTTTTTGTGCTCCCCTATCCAATTCAAGGAAACGGTCGCGGGGTATTTCCAGAATATCGCTTGAAGTTTGATGGATCAATTCATCCGAAATTCGTGCATACTGCTTTGCCAGAAAGATCCAATCATCCTGCACGATTTCCGCCAGATGATATAGATTTTCTTTGACTGCCAGATTATAGGTTGCCAGGTTCGGGATCAATTCATGGCGGATGCGATTTCGCAGATATTTTGTTTCTTGATTACTGGCGTCCTGCACCGGCTCCAGCGCATGTTCCCGGCAGTAATCTTCGATCTCTCCCCGCCAGATTGGCAGAAGCGGACGAACCAGAGGAATTTCCGTGTCAAATTCAGTTTTTCCACAAATTGACATCCCGGTTAATCCGTGTGTTCCGCTCCCTCTGAGCAGGTGCATTAAAATGGTTTCCACCTGGTCATCAGCAGTATGAGCCGTAAGCACTGCCCTGGCATTCATCTTCCGTGCAGTTGCAAACAAAAAGCGATAGCGATGATCGCGCGCTGTCTCTTCGATGGAACGCTTTTTCTCTTCCGCTTTTTGTTGAATATTTTCGGCAGCCTGATAGAAATCGACTTTGAACTCTGCGGCAATTCTTTTCACAAATTCACCATCGCTGACCGATTGAGAGCGCAGTTGGTGGTCAAAATACGCGATAGCGATCTTCCATCTGATGGAATACAGTACGTGTGCCAGAACCAGCGAATCCGGTCCTCCGGATACGCCGATTAACAGCAGGTCTTCAGGGGAAAAGCCTGCTGAAAATAAATTTTCGCGTACAATTTTTTCGATGGTCACACTGCGATTATAGCATTCCTGAAAAACTTCTTAGCGGCTGCCTTTTCGCCCGAATTGCCGCTCCAGAATATCCACGGATAAATGGATCATGGTCGGTCTGCCGTGCGGGCAAGTGCGTGGGTTCTGGCAGGTTTCAAGCTGCCGGATGAGGTTTTCCTGTTCTTCTTTGGATAAGATCGTGCCGCCTTTAATGGCAGCTCCTTTGCAGATGGAACGGATCACGACCTCTTCTTTTTCTTTTGATACTGCAGAAGATTTTTCATCATCCAGCTCGTGCAGTGCATCCGTGATGATCCTCAACGAAAAGGTGCGGCTCATGAACGCCGGAACGGCGCGGATGGAGTAAGTTCCCGGTCCAAATGCATCCACTTGAAATCCGATCTCTTCCAGCGTGTCTTCAACAGATGCGAGCAGTACTGTTTCACGTGCGTTGGGGGTAAACAGGATCGGATCCAGTAAAAGCTGCATGTCTTTTTTCTGTACACGCTTATCCAGGATCTGTTCATACAGAATTCGTTCGTGTGCGGCATGCTGATCGATCAGATACAATCCATCCGGTCCTTCGGCCACAATATAGGTCGCGCCCACCTGCCCCACAACCCGCAGCAGAGGCATGTGTTCGTCCAATCCCAATGCGGCTTGTACGTGATTGCTTTCTGGTGTTGTAATTCCTTCTATTGAACCAGTTTCTGATGAAGGTGGAAAATCATGCTGGGAAGGATTGAATATTTCATATTCCTTGGTTTCAACGTTGGATGATCCCCACAAAGTTTGGTTGAAGGTCGGCGCGGGTGACGATGCCAGTAGCGCCAGGCGTACGGCACGCGCCAGTTTTCCGGAAACCGCACGCGCATCCGCAAAGCGCACCTCGGCTTTAGCGGGATGAATATTGATATCCACATCTGCAGGTGGAACTTTCAAAAATACAATAGCAATTGGGTATCTTCCGACCATGAGATAGGAATGGTAGGAATTCACCAGCGCTGATGCCAGGCTCACATCCTGCACCAACCGTCCATTGATAAAGAAATGAATATCACGCCGGTTGGATCGAGTGATCCCCACCGGGCTGCAGAAACCATGGATGGAATACCCTTGTTCTTCCAGGTTGACCTCCAGCATTTGGCGAGCGGTCTCCACATCATACACCGCCGCCAATATCTCACGCTGGTTGCCATTTCCGGCAGTCTGTAATACCACGCGCCCTTCCATTTCCAATATAAAGCGCAGGTGTGGATATGCCAGAGCATAGTAAAGCACCAGGTCGGTAATGCGGCTGCGTTCGGTGCGTTCTGATTTCAAGAATTTCAACCGCGCCGGTACATTGCTGAACAGATCGCGTACTTCAAAGCTGCTGCCCTGCGGAAAGCCTTTGCGCGAAATGCTTTTCAGTTTTCCGTGCTCGCAGATCAATTCACTGCCTTCTGTTTCATCCTTCGAACGGGTTTGGATGCGCAGCATTGAAACCGCCGCAATGGAAGCCAGTGCTTCTCCGCGGAATCCCAATGAATGAATGCGCTGCAGATCTTCGATGGAATCAATTTTGCTGGTTGCAAATCGTGTGATCGCCAGAGCAATTTCCTCTATTGGAATCCCTATCCCATCATCGCTGAGGATGATCAGATCTTTCCCCCCACCTTCTACGCGGATCTGAATACTGCGGGCAGAGGCATCAATGGCATTCTCCATTAATTCTTTTACCACCGAAGCGGGATTCTCCACCACCTCCCCGGCAGCGATCTTATTGGTTACGGATTCCGGTAATATTTTTATTGGCAAAACTCACCTCATAAGAAATTATATCCCAGCGCATTTCTTTTTTCGGTATACTTACCTGCATGCAAAATTCTTTTTCCATTTTATTAGTTGATCTGGATCGGACCATGTATCCATTTGAAAGTGGCGTGTGGGATGCGGTTGGGGTCAGGATCCAACTCTTTATCAAAAATAAATTGAATATACCCGACGAAGAGGTGATTACCCTGCGCACCCGTTTACGCGAACAGTATCGTTCAACCATGCAGGGGCTGTATGTTGAATTTGGGATCGATCAGCAGGAGTACCTTCAATTCGTGCATGATATCGAACTCACTTCTCTCATCCCACCCAATCCCGACCTGCCGGCGCTCTTAACAGCCATCCCGCAAAAGAAATATATCTTCACGAATTCCACCCGCTATCATGCCCAACGGATCTTGCAGTATCTCCATGTTCAGGATTGCTTTGAAGATATCATGGATGCGACAACGATCATCCCCTATACCAAATTTGAGCGTGAAGCTTTCCCCATCGCTTTGCGTTTGATTGGCAGCCCGGCCCCTTCTGAATGTGTTATGGTAGACGATGAGGAAGATATCATTGATCGAGCGAAAGAAGAAGGGTTAAAAGGGATTCTGGTCAATCGAAATCCGCAGCAAAATGGTCATCAGCATATTCAAATTCCGACCATCAACCAGTTAGATCAGGCGCTGAAACAATTATCGGAACAATGTTCCCCCTCTCTTTAATAATAAACCTGGCATACAATAAAGATTTGAAAATTACTGGAGTGTAGATTTTATGAACA
>DHHD01000073.1 GCA_002403105.1 Anaerolineaceae bacterium UBA4781
GATTTCTATCATGCGAAATGGATAGAACTTGCCGAAAAACTGGATGAAATTTCCCCATTTCGTCTGCCAGCCATTTCATTCATGGCTAATTCTGGTTCCGAAGCTGTCGAAAGCGCCTTAAAACTTGCCAAGTATTACACCGAACGATCACAGTTCATCGGATTCTTGGGCGGTTTTCATGGACGTACCACCGGTTCGCTATCCATGACAGCTTCTAAATTGATCTATCATCGCAGTTTCTATCCTCTCATGAGTGGGGTCACGCATGTCCCTTATCCCAATCCATATCGCCCACTCTTGCAGATGCAGGAAGGTGAAGATGTAGGCGATGCTGTTATCCGCTATATGGAAGAAGTTGTTTTCCATAAACTGCTCCCTCCAACTGAAGTTGCCGGAATTCTTATCGAACCGGTTCAGGGTGAAGGTGGCTATGTTTTTCCACCCAATAATTTCCTCCAGGCATTGCGGGAGATTTGTAATAAATACGGAATTTTACTGATCGCCGATGAAGTGCAATCAGGCATGGGTAGAACCGGAAAATGGTGGGCAGTCGATCACTATGGCGTAGAACCCGATGTCGTCTGCATAGCGAAAGGCATTGCTTCTGGAATGCCTATGGGCGTCATGCTAGCAAAAGCAGAATTAATGACCTGGCCCAATGGATCCCATGGCAATACCTTTGGCGGTAATCCACTGGCTTGCGCCGCCGCATTAAAAACGATTGAACTGATCGAAAATCAATATCTTGAAAACACCCAAAAGATGGGTGAGATCGCACTGGATATTCTGCAAAAACTGGAAACAAAACATGCCTGCATCGGCGATGTGCGCGGTAAAGGCTTGATGATCGGCGTGGAGTTTGTGAAAGATAAGAAGAGCAAAGAACCCGCTGTTGATCTACGCAATACAGTGGTTGAACTATGCTTTGAAAAAGGATTGCTGACGCTCGGTTGTGGCGATAGCACCATCCGTATCACTCCGCCTTTATGTATCAATGAGCAGGAAATAAGAGAAGGATTAGAAATCTTTGCGCTGTCTGTGAAAGAGGCGGAATCTCATTTATAATCTTTCCATATTAATGAATAGGAAAGAGAATGTTCCCTGATTTTCGGGTTCGCCAGCGCGATTATCTGTTAGAGATTTCACAAGCATTGACCCAGGAATTAGACCTGGATGCTTTGCTCAATAAGATTTTAAAGTACGCCATTGAAATGTTAGCCGGGCATGCCGGTTTGATTGCATTGCGTAGCGAAGAAAGCGGATGGCATATTCAGGTTTCTGAAGGTATTTCTCCTGATTTTCTGGATCACATGAAACCCTTCTTAAAACAGATCCCTGACGACCAGGATCCTGAAAAATTTGAAGTTCCTGAAGTCAATCGAATTCTAAGTGAAATAACCTTTTCTGCTACGCTGGGTTTGTTGAGCGGCGTTGGGCTGCCCCTCGTCACTCAAAAAACAGTGGTTGGTTTGATCTTTATTTTCCGTGGTTATGCAGGGCTTTTCACAGCCAATGATCGCACCTTGCTGCACAGTTTTGCCACCCAGGCTGCTATTGCAGTTCAAAATGCACAGCTTTATCGCAGTGTCATCCGCAACAAACAGCGTCTGGATGCGCTCTTTGATTCTGCAGCAGATGGAATTCTCTTATTAACCTCCAATCAGGTCATCGAGCATAGTAATCCGGCATTTTCCCGATTGGTTGGACAGCCTGCTGAAGAAATCAATGGAAAATCGCACGATCAGATCGTGCGCTTGGAAAATACTGCCAAGGAAATCACGCTTGAAAAAGCCATCGCCGGAGGGTGGCCGTTGACACCGCATGCACAGTTATATGTTGAAGGTGATCTTGTTCGTCCGGGGCTCCCCTCGCTCCCCATCGGTATCACCTATGCTCCCATGCTTTCACCTGAAAACAAGATAACGAATATCATCGCAAATTTCCGTGATATCACCAACTTTCGAAAAGCGGATGAAGCGAAAACCACTTTTATTTCCATCGTCAGTCATGAATTNNAGCGCCTTCGTTGATGAAAGTTTGAAGATCATAGAAGAAGAAGCCGATCATTTGAATGAATTGATTGAGAACTTGTTAGATGCGTCCCGGCTTCAAACTGGAAAATTCTCCATCCAAAAAACAGATATCTCTATTCCTACTATGGCTCACCGCCTGGTGGAGAGATTTTCAACCCAAACTAAGAAACATACCTTCAAAATAGATTTTCCGGATGACTTCCCTTCTGTCATGGCGGATGATACCCGCATCGAGCAGGTTCTTTCAAACCTGCTCTCCAATGCCATTAAATATTCTCCCAATGGTGAAATTACCATCAGTGGTGAAGCCCGCCGAGACAAGGTGATAGTGTTTGTGACAGATGAAGGTTCTGGTATTTCACAACAAGATCTGCCCTTCATTTTTAATAGATTTTATCGTTCTCCTGACGCCGCTCGAAAGACGAAGGGCACCGGATTGGGGCTTTATCTCGCCCAGCAGATCATCGAAGCTCATAAAGGGAAAATTTGGATCGATACTGAGAGAGATAAAGGTGCTCGTTTTTGTTTTTCTCTTCCCAGAAATGAATAATTGGATGAATCATTAAAACTGTTTGTGAAGAAAGGAATTCTTGAATTATGCCTAAAACCCAAGTTGCATGCCCGCAGTGCCGTCAACCAAATGTTGTCGAGGTACAGCAGATCTTTGATCTGACCCAGGATCCGCTGGCAAAACAAAAACTGCTGAATGGTGCAGTGAATGTGATCCATTGTCCAACCTGCGGGTATTCCGGTATGTTAGGAACACCCATTGTGTATCACGATCCGGAGAAAGAGTTATTCTTAACCTTTTTTCCGCCCGAAAGTGGTCTACCTCTAAATGAACAGGAAAAACAGTTGGGTCCCATGATCAATCGCGTGATTGATGCCCTTCCTCCAGAAAAGAGGAAAGCATACATCCTTCAGCCAAAATCCATGTTCACTTACCAAACGTTGATCGAAACGATACTGGAAGCAGATGGCATTACCAAAGAAATGTTGGAAGATCAGCAGAAGAAGATCCATTTGATTCAACGCTTGTTGACTGCTCCCGAGACGGAACTGAATACGATCATCGAACAGGAAAAAGACTCGTTTGATCTTTCTTTCTTCGCGTTATATTCCCGTTTGATGCAGTCAGCCTTATCGCAAAATGACGAAGAATCTGCCAAACAGTTGGAAAAGGTTCAAAATCTGTTGTTCGAGAAAACTGAGATCGGCAAGCAATTATATAAATCTTCGCAAGAAACCCAGCAGGCTGTAAAAGCGCTGCAGGATGCCGGCAAGGATGGTGGGTTGACGCGTGAGAAATTATTGGATGTGGTCCTGGGTGCCGAGAGTGACACAGCCGTTTCCACCATCGTCAGTCTAGCTAGAAATGGCTTGGATTATGAATTCTTCCAGCTCCTCAGTCAGAAAATTGATGGCGCCAAAGAGAAAGAAAAAGAAAAATTGACAGCGCTGCGCGAAAAATTGCTCAACCTCACTGCCGAGATCGATAAGAGAATGCAGGCTGAATTTAATAAAACCAAAGAACTGCTTGAAAAGATCGTTGGTGTAGAAAACATTGAGGCTGAAACAGAAAAACACCTTGAAAATATCACAGAACTTTTCTTGCAGGTCGTTGATGATGAAATTGAGAAAGCCAGAAAGAAAGGCGATCTGGATCGCATTCAAAAATTGGAACGCGTGATGATCGTCATTCGCAAAGCCATGGAACCACCGCAAGAAGTGAAATTAATTGAGGAAATGTTAGCGCTGGTTGATAAACAGGAAGAACTGGAAAAATTCATGGATGCGCATCCTGAATCCGCCACACCAGAAATCGTCCAGCTTCTCAATGGCATCATTACCCAAGCTGGAAATACCCCGGATGAATCCCTGCAGAAGATCCAGCAGTTATATAAAGCGGTCTTGCATTATTCGATGAAAAAGAATATTGCTGCCGGGTAATTTTTTCTGATCAGATTTTGATTTAATGTATTCCTTTCCCCCTATTTCCTTTTTTTGGAAATGGGGGGAATAAGCACCTATTGGTAAGTCTATAGGAAAAATCCACACAAAATAAAAAAATATTCGTTGATTTAAAACAGACTGCTTTATTTTCTGACCGGATTCTGAAAACGGAACCCATACCCGCGCACAGTTTCAATGAATTCTGTCTCTGTATCATACTCAGCCAATCGATAACGAACGCGCCTCACCAACGCATCGATCGCCTCATTGGATATTCCCGCACCCGATGAATCTGCCCAGACCTGCGCGACGATATCCATGCGCGAAACAATGCTTCCGGTATGTTCATACAGACAAACCAGCAGCATATACTGCTGCAAAGAGAGCGGTGGATCAACTTTCTTATCTCCCACCCACACTACATTGCTCTTTTTATCGATGAACACGATCCTGTATACCTGTTCTTCCGAAAGCGGGATGGTCGCATCCGATGAGATGAACAGAAATTCTTGAATGAGCGCTATTTGAATGACGTCTCCCTCATTGATCGGAACACTCCCTTCGATCTTCTTGTGATTGATATACGATCCATTCTTGCTGTTCAGGTCTTCCAGAAAAACACCTTCTGAAGTTTGATAGATTCGCGCATGGCGTCGCGAAACCTGCCGATCATCGATCACCAGGTCACAATCTGCATCTCTTCCAATGCTGATTTCATCATCCAGCAGCCACTGCTTGCTGTTCAATTT
>DHHD01000026.1 GCA_002403105.1 Anaerolineaceae bacterium UBA4781
GAGAAGGTCTTTTTGCTGGGGGCAAAGGATTCGAACCTCTACAAACAGATTCAGAGTCTGCTGTCCTGCCGTTAGACGAGCCCCCAATTGCTCGCGCGGATTATTTTACCACTATTCCTCGTGTTTTGGAATTTCTAATCAAAATTTTCTTCAATGAAGCGTAAAGCATTTTCCAGGCGCTTTAAAACCACCTCTTTCCCCAGGATTTCCATCGATTCAAAGAGCGGTGGGCTGATCTTTTGCCCGCTGATCACTTCGCGCAGGAAACCCAGAAACTGCTTGGGCTCTTTGCCTTCTTTTTCCATCATTCCACGCACGATCAGATCCAGATCTGCTGTATTCCATTCTTTCAAAGATTTCAATTCTTCTAAAATTCTTCTCCCGATTTCGATGGTTCCTTTTGCATCACAACCTTCCATCAATATGCGTTCTTTGGAATACGTGATTTTGTCTGTAAAGAAGAATTTTGCCATCTCCACCGCATCATCCAGTGTGACGATGCGCTCTTTCACGATTGGAGCAATTTTTTCAAGTACCTTTTTATCCGTTTGGATACCGGCAGTCTTAAAATACGGCTGCAGGCGTTCCGCCAGGTCGGCATCACTAAGAACTTTAATATGCAGCTTGTTGAAATAATCAAACTTCGTGAAGTTTGTGGCAGCCGGCGCAGGATTCAATTTTTCCAGAGAGAATTTTTCGATCAGGTCTTGCATGCTGAAAAACTCAGTGTGATCATCATAACTCCACCCCATCAGAGCGACCCAGTTAACCACTGCTTCTGGCAGGTAACCCAAGCCCTGCATATCTTTGATAAATATAGAGTGCCCTTCACCGCTTAATTCTACGGCTTCACGTTTGCTCATCTTGCCTTTTCCACTTGGTTTGAGCAGCACCGAAAGATGCACCCACACCGGTTCATCCCATCCAAACGCTTGATGGATCAAACTGTGAATGGGAGAGGTTGGAAGCCACTCAGAACTGCGTACCACATGCGTGATCTTCATAAGATGATCATCAACTGCGGCTGCCAGGTGATATAACGCCCAACCATCCGATTTGATCAGAATATAATCATCCAACGTTTTATTTTCAAAGGAAATATCACCACGCAGCAGGTCTTTTACGATGGTTGTTCCTTCAATTGGTGTCTTGAACCGCAGTACATGCGACTCCCCTGCAGCAATACGTTCGCGAGCTTCTTCAATCGGGATAGAACGGCAAATGCGATCGTAATGCGGTGGTTCTTTCTTTTTTTGCTTTTCCTCACGAACTGCTGCCAGACGCTGCGGAGTGCAAAAACAATAATAAGCAAAACCCGATTCCACCAATTTCTCCCCATATTCCTGATAGATCTCTTTGCGTTCTGATTGGCGGTATGGTGCATAATGACCGCCGATATCCGGTCCTTCATCCCATTCCATCCCGAGCCAGCGCAGATTGCTCATGAGCTCTTCTTCAGCCCCATCCACAAGACGCTTGCGGTCGGTATCTTCGATCCGCAGAATGAATTGTCCACCAGTTTTTCGTGCGATCAAATAATCATACAATGCCGTACGCGCACTTCCCAAATGCAAATACCCTGTAGGAGATGGAGCAAAACGGACACGAACCGGTTTAAATTCTTGTGTCATAAAATTCCTTTACTGAATAATTTTCTTTCGCATTGCAACAGATTCTATCAAACCGATCCCAATTATAGTTGAAATCAACGAACTGCCCCCATAGCTAAGAAATGGGAAGGGCAAACCTGAAACAGGAACAAGGTTGAGATTCACACCAATATTGATGGCAGTTTGAAAGAACAACATGGCAGCATAGCCAAAAGCCAGCAGAGAACCATAATTATCGGATGCAGTTTGAGCGATCCGCAAGCAACGGATGATAATGAATGCCATTAAACCAATAACAGCCATTGTTCCTATAAAACCGAATTCCTCTCCTACCACAGAGAATATGAAATCAGTATGCCGGACTTTCATAAAACGCAATTGTACCTGTGTGCCCTGACCATAACCTTCACCAAACCATCCACCCGATCCAATAGCGATTTTTGATTGTTGAATATTGTATTCTTCACCATAACTCGCTTCAGGATTGGGGAAGATAAAATTCAAAATACGCGCCTGCTGATATTCTTCAAGCAATGGAAATGCTATTGCAACCAAAATAATTGCAATCACGCCCAATATCGCCAGATACTTAAGCGGAAGCCCTGAAACCCACAACATCGCAAACCAGATCACAAAAATGACAATGGATGTAGATAGGTTTGGCTGTAGAAGGATCCAGATCACTACACCAAGAGTCAAGATAAAACTTTTCCCAATCCAACGCAGATCACGTTCTACATCTTTTGTCCGATTAAAATGGTCAGCCAGAACCATGATCATCAATATCTTCACGATTTCAGAAGGCTGGATAAGAATTAAACCTGTGTCGATCCAACGTGCAGAACCAAACCGTGCTTCTCCATAAACGAAGATCACAAATAGGGCGATAAAAGCAAACCCATAGATAAATTTAGCAAGCGATTCCCATAAATGATAATCGATCATGGCAACGATGATCACCAATGCCAATCCCGCTGCAACAAAAATAGATTGTTTTTGAGGGTATCCGGTTAATTCTTCATTACCAGCGATCGCTGATTCGATCATGATAATGCCAAAAATACACATGAAGACAACCGCCCCAAACAAATAAAAATCGAAATTGCGCCACAGGTTTCTTTGCATATGAATTTATTTTGGCAATACAGGAATATCGCAGATCAAACGTTGTTCCCGTCCTTCGTGTTTCATTGTTATTTTTACTTCGGTTGCATCGATCGCAACATGCCTGGATATCACTTCGATCAATTCATCCTTCATATCATCCAAAGCGCGTGTGGTGAGATTGGTGCGATCATGGATAAGCACCAACTTCAAGCGTTCTTTAGCGGTATCTGCACTATCTTCTCTGCTTAACTTTTTTAACCAATCAGCCATTTTATCCCTCCTTGCTGAATACTTTGGATAATCTTTTCATGAAGTCATCTTTTTGATTTATATCCAAGAATGGAACTTCACTACCTGTAATTCTGGCTGCGATATTCCGAAATGCTTGACCAGCGCGAGATTTTTGATTGAGTACTACTGGCTGCCCTCTGTTCGTGCTGATAAGTACATTCTCATCATCCGGGACAATACCCAATAGCTTGATCGCAAGCAGTTCCAACACATCTCCTGCTTCCATCATATCTCCCCGTTTGATCATTTCAGGATTAATACGGTTAAGGATCAATCTTGCAGGTCCTTTTTCTGCAGCTTCAATAAGGCCAATGATGCGGTCGGCATCTCGTACTGCAGATACATCCGGATTGGTCACAACGATCGCTTCGTCGGCCGGGGCAATTGCATTTTTGAATCCACCCTCGATTCCTGCCGGTGAATCGATCAATATATAATCCATCTCGGATCGAATGCTCTCGCATAGATCGATCATTTCAGACGGAGTCACCGAATTCTTTTCCCTGGTTTGTGCTGCCGGGATCAAAAATAAATTTTCGAAACGCTTATCTCTGATCATTGCTTGATTCACTTTACAGTGCCCTTCAATGACATCCACCAGATCATAAACAATCCTGTTTTCCAATCCCAGAACCACATCCAGATTTCTTAACCCAATATCACTGTCGATACAGGTTACCTTCTTTCCCATTTCTGCCAGTCCGACGCCTATGTTGGCTGTTGCTGTGGTTTTACCCACACCCCCTTTTCCCGATGTAATAGTAATAATACGAGCTGCCATACTTCTCCTTGTATAAATAGTTTAATGTTCCCAAGCAGTGTAAATCAATTCTGAATCCTGGCAATTGATTTTAACAGGATTTTTTATTTGCATCCCTTTCTTTGCCTCGATATTGGCTATGCGCATTTGCAGTGGTTTTGTTTCCAATGCACAGATCACAGCGTTTTCATCACCATTTGAGCCAGCAACCACATTCCCACGAATGCAGCCCCACACCAGCACACTGCCTTCGGCAATGATCTCTGCTCCCGGATTGACATCACCGATCACCATCACGCTCCCTGAAAAATTCACTTTTACTCCTGAGCGCAGTGTATGCGAATAGATGATCGCATTCTCTCCCCCATCCGGCAGTATCTGCATTTTCTTGCTTGTATTGATCCGTATATTTTCAGGGTCAGTTTCCAATCCGAAGGTTCTGGCATTTGTCTTCGTTTGGTTCGAATCTGAAAACATGGCCACTAAGCAAACATTTTGTTCCGCCAATCCGTCCCGCAGATCAGCGATCTGGATAGCTTTTATCTTTCGTTCACCCACATCCACCGCCAATTTGGCGCTTTTGAAAAAATCTTTTCTGTCCTTGATGTAGTTAAGCAGATCTTGCAGTTCCTTCTCCCATTCTCCATCTTCAAGAAAGACCATCAAAACATCACGAATGCCTTTTATTCTAAATTCTCTGATTTTAACCTTTGGGGAATCGGTCACGTTACTGGATCCCTTCATCAATTTCTTTCAGTGAAAAATATGCTTCAAGTACTTCTCGAACAATGGGAGCGGCTACGCTGGATCCTTCAGTACCATTGTAGACAAAGGCGATCACGGCGATTTCCGGATCATCAGTAGGGCCATATCCGACATACCAGGCATGGGCTGGCCAATTTCCACTGATGCACAACCCCTGTTCCTGGGCAATATTATCGCAGTATTCGGCTGTACCTGTTTTTCCGGAGGTTGGGATCTCCATTCCTTCAAAAATAGACATGGCTGTACCTTCCGTAACAGTCATACGCAGTGCCTGTTGTGTCATATCCAGCACCCATGGTTCAACGACTTTCTTCTCTCCGGTTGGTATATCGTTTTCATCAAAAATGGCTATCAGCGGATCTTTGGTAATATCCCAGACTTGCGTTGGGGTGAACTCCTGCACGACAGTACCATCTGAATCGATGATCTCACGTATGAGGGTCGGTTTCATATACACTCCATCATTGGCAACGATCGCATAAGAAACCAGGATTTGAAGCGGAGTAGACAATACATACCCTTGCCCCATTCCTGCAATGTATGTATCACCGGTTGACCAGTTTTCGCTGAGGTTAATGCGTTTCCATGTTGGGGTTGGTACCAGTCCTTCAGCTTCCCCGGGAAGTTCAATTCCCGTGACCGCTCCATATCCCAATGCTTTAGCGTATTCACTCATGCGCCAAACACCAAGCCCTTCTTTCACTTCATCCTCATAACCACCACTGATCTTATAGAAATACACATCCACAGATTGTGAAAGTCCTTTGAAATAATTGGCTTGCCCGTGTCCGCCTTCTTTCCAATCGACGAATTCACGCTGTGTACCGGTGTCATTACCTGCATATTTCTCGGTGATAAAGATTGAATAAGGAGTAATCAGACTTTGATAAGGAGTAACCACGCCTTCATTCAACGCACCAATCGCCGTGACGATCTTATATACTGATCCTGGTGGATGTTCCGCAGAAATTGCATGGTTGAAAAGCGGTCTGTTGGGGTCCTCACTTAACTGCTGATAATAATAAGCAGGAATAAAACGCGCCATGCGGTTGTTTTCATAAGTCGGGTACGAAACCAGAGATAGGATCTCTCCGGTTTTTGGATTGATCGCGATCACAACTCCATTTGTAAAGCGCACATCATTGAACCAACGGTTCCACCAGTCGATATTTCCGATCAAGGCTGCCTTAGCGGCTTGCTGCAAACGTGTATCGATGGTGAGCTTGATATTCAAGCCAGATTCTGTTTCCACCGGAGGTTCCACATCGCGAATTACCTTACCTCCTACATCTACTTCCACAACGCGCAGTCCATTTTTCCCCGCAAGGGTATCTTGCATGGTTGCTTCAATACCGGCATATCCCACTTTATCGCGCCCTGCCACAAAACCCAGTTCGGTGTAATATTCTTCCATCGATTCCGGGATCGGTCCTAAAAATCCAATAACCTCTGAGGTCAACTCTCCGGTTGGATACTCCCGAATCGGTTCGATCTCTACCGTAACTCCCGGCCATTCATCTGATTTTGATTCGATCAGCATGGCTGTATCTTTATCAACATCGCATTTAATTTCCATCGCAGTATACGGGGCATTGGTATCAGCGATTTCCACAACTTCAGAAATTCCCAGATCAGTATTGCATGGTGAAAACGTCGTTACTACTTCATCGGTTAATTCACCGTTGGAAACTGGAATATCAATAACTTCTGAAAGTTGTCTGTAGATCTCCTGGATAGCTCCCTCATCAACCGGTAGATCTGCGGGAGTGATCATGATGTTATAAGACGCGGCGTTTTTCGCGAGCACGATCCCATTGCGATCATAAATGATCCCTCGTTCTGTTTGAATGCTGATATTACTGATGCGATTTTCATCCGCTTGAGCAACATATTCTTCGCCTTCTAATATTTGCAGGTTGAATAAACGAAATCCATAAAATCCAAAGATGAGCAGGATCAGAATATACAGTATTTTAATTCGCCAATTTTTCCAGGTTGTAAAAAAATATTTTTTCTTATTCATTTTCTGCTTCTTGATACACAAATTTTTGAGCATCACGAATTAATAAATACATAGGAAATACAAAAATAATGTTCAAAAATATACTGGGGAGAGTAATCTCGCTCAAACTTGAAAGCAAGGGAATCGATGAGCCTTGAAATTGCAGTATAAGAATATATATAAGATGTTGGAGAAATGTGGCTGCAATGGTAATGATCAACATCGAAAATACAGGCATTTCCCATAAGCGGTTAACCAGAAGACGAGTTAAGACCGCTGCCAGTATATAACTGATAAATACAGCCGGTACTGGAAGGGAGGAAATAAAAGTAACCAGCCCTCCGGCGATCAAAACAGGAATGTAGAAATTCTTTGCCTGGCGATTCAAACACCATACGATGATGAACAACAGTACGATATCTGCCATCCCATTTTGTAATGGGATCCGGCTGACCACTCCCAATTGCAAGGAAGTAAAAGCTAACACCAGAATGGAAGAAAGCACAAGGTCCATCATCCAATCCTTAATCGCTCGTCAAAAGATCAATATCGATGGCATTAAAATTAGTGATCACCAAAACCGCACGTAATGTTGAAAAATCAATAGATGATTGAACAATAGCTGTTTGGAAGATATCACTTTCTTTCTTTTGAACATTCGAGACTTGTCCAACCACGATATCGGCAGGGTAATTTCCACCCAATCCGGAGGTTAGTAAGATTTCACCTGCTTGAAGCTCAACATCTGAAGGGATCATGGTTAATTCCAGATCTCCAGTAATCGAACCTACCAGTTGAGCTTCTTCATCCAGAGATTGCATACGCACATTAACACTCGATTCTGGATCATTGATCAGTTGAATACGCGCAGCGCTTGCAGTAACAGCATCCACTTTCCCAACCAAACCCTGCTGGGTTACCACTGGCATTCCATAGCGAATTCCATCATCCGATCCGTGGTCAATGATCAGGTAGTGCATAAAAGGATTGGGGTCTCTGCCGATCACCGAAGCAGCAACATACGCATTTTCAGGTTTTGCACGCGCAAAATCGAGCAACGCGTACAAAATATCTGCTTCACTAAGCTGTTCCTGCAATTCAATAATTTGGCTTTGCAATTGAGACACTTCATTTTTTAATTCTGAATTCTCCGCCATCAGGTCTGTAACTTCGCGTGGCAGGGTAAAAAAATCATAGACAGCCATGAATTGGTTCGAGATCCAACCCTGTACTTTTACAAAGGGATCCATGATTGCACCCAACAGTGGTCTTAATAAACCACTGAAAGCCAGCAAGATAACACCTAAAATGATCAATGCAGTTACAACGGTTCGAAATGTACGCGAATTTTTGAAACGCATTTTTCACCAATTTAATTTTTTCAATAATACCAGGAAGAATGAATTATAAATGCTGTTTGTTCCCATCAATATCAATGAGGAAATTTTTGAATCGATCCAAATCTTCAAGAATAATACCAGCACCTCGCGCAACGCAAGTCATTGGATCTTCTGCCAGCCACACATGCATTTTCAATTCTTCAGACAGACGTTGAACCATTCCATTCAGAAGCGACCCACCCCCCGCCAGGCAGATACCGGTATCCAGCAAATCAGAGCCTATCTCAGGGGGAACTTCATCCAGTGCGTTTTTGATTGTATCAATGATCACCTGGATCGAATTATTCAAAGCGTCTCGCACTTCAATGGATGAAATTTCGATCGATTCGGGCAACCCCGTGATCAAATTTCTTCCTCTTACTTGCATGGTTTTTTCTGTTTCAAATGGAAAAGCAGAACCAATTTCCCATTTAATCTGTTCAGCCATGCGTTCTCCGATAAATAAACTATATTTCTTACGGATGTAATCAATAATATCTTGATCCATTTCATCACCCGCAACACGCAGAGATCGCGAAACGACTATTCCACCCATGGAATTTACCGCAATTTCACAGGTCCCTCCCCCAATATCCACGATCATGCTGCCTGATACATCAGAAAGGGGTAAACCAGCTCCGATGCTGGCAGCAATGGGTTCATCAACCAAATAAACCTCGCGTGCACCCGCTGCCATGGTAGCATCAAAAACGGCTCTTTTTTCAACTTCTGTTGCCCCGGTGGGAATTCCAATGACCACCCGCGGTCGCGGCATGGGAACGATGGCTTGTTGATGCACCCGCCCAATAAAATATGCCAGCATTGCTTGAGTAATTTCAAATTCAGAGATCACGCCATCTCGAATAGGTCGTATGGTCGTGATATTTGCAGGGGTTCGCCCAACCATCTGTTTTGCTTGTGTACCAATAGCAACAGGGCGCCGCGTTCGTTTTTCAATGGCTACCCAGGATGGTTCATGAACAATAATTCCCTTCCCGCGGACGTAGACCAATGTGTTAGCTGTTCCTAGATCGATTCCGAGATCGAGAGAGAACAAGCCTAATAACCAATTAAATGGATTTGCTACCAAACAAGACTCCTGTGGTAAAAGTTATCGAAATTTCTACCAACAAAATCGGGCAATATTATAACATGATACCACTGTTTCCCAATCCTCCCTCAGATGGGCGTAGGCATCTTACCATAGACATAAAATGATCACTTTTTATTACATGCTAATGAAGCAGATCACAATTAATTTTTATCACAGCAGTCTATTGACACGCTTTTCACGCCTCGTTATAATGCAACTGTTGCGGGCGTAGTTCAATGGTAGAATGTCTGCTTCCCAAGCAGAAGGTTGTGGGTTCGAGCCCCATCGCCCGCTTATATAAAAAGAGCGGAATTTGTTTTCCGCTCTTTTCTTGTATTAGACGATTTTTAATTTCAATTTATAGAATTACAACTTCTTGAGCCTGAGGACCTTTTTCACCCTGGGTTACAACGAACTCAACGCGTTGTCCTTCGGTAAGGGAACGATATCCATCTTGCTGGATAGAAGTGTAATGGACGAAAACGTCTTCACCCGAATCGCGCTCAATGAATCCATATCCTTTTGATCCATTGAACCATTTCACAGTGCCCTGTTCTTTGTCGGACATGTTTGGAACTCCTTTCTTAGTTTTCTTGAGCAAGTTCCAAATTAAAAGACTACTCTTTCTTTCTAGAACTACTACTTCAAGCCATTAATTCTAGCATGGCTTTTTCACGTTTGTCTATCATGAGTTTCTTCATGTTTTGTTCATAATTTAATGATTTTTACCATATTAAAACTTACCGACCAATTCTCCCACCGACTGAACGACCAGATCGGGCTGAAAAGGACTGTTTGGTATATCTTCCATTTTTGTTTCACCGCTTAAAACCAGCACTGTTTGAATTCCTTTTTCTCCCATGGCGATATCGGTATACAAGCGGTCTCCCACCATGCAGACCTTCAAGAGATCCGTTGTAAACTTCTCACTAATTGCTTGAAGGATGGGAAGATTTGGCTTTCCAATGATCCTATCGGGTTCACGCCCGGTGGATGCTTTCACGAATGCAATGATCGAGCCTATATCAGGCATGAATCCATCTTTAACCGGGCAGTTCAGGTCTGGATGCGTAGCAATATAGGGTAAGCCTTTGCGAATCAAATCACACGTCTTCCATAATTTTTTATAGGTAAGTGTGGTATCAAATCCAAGCACAACAACATCAGGATCTTCTGAAAGTATTATCTTGGAATGTATGAACTCGTCTTCCAGATCCGGAGTTCCAAGTAAAAATACTTTCTGATTCCGAAAATGCTTCATAATGTAAGCCGCGGTGGCTTGGCCAGATGTATAAACATCCTTTTCCTTGACAAAGGTTAATCCAAGTCTATGTAATTTTTGCACATAGGCGGCTGAACTTTTTGAGGAATTATTGGTCAAGAACACAAAACGTTTTTTCTTTTCGATCAGGAAATGGAGAAAATCTTGTGCGCCATCGATCAAATGCTCATCAAGATAGATGGTACCATCCATATCCAAAAGCCACACTTCAATTTTCTTTAGTAATTTAAAATCGTTATCATTCATGATCATTCCAATTTTTTGTTATTATGGGTTCAGCATCCCGCCTTGTTTCAATACAAAACTTCCATAAGGAAGACCTGCTAATTTGGAGATAGGTTTACATTTTATTTTTAGCAAGAAAAATGCACGGTCACGTTCCGTTGGCAGGGTTTCAAAATTTGCCATACCTTTTGCAATGATCATATCTGCCATTTCATATTTTTGCAGAAATTCAGCGGAACATTGAGACAGAACCGTTCCCTGAATAGCGGTCCCATTTTCGACGATCGTTACATAATCCGGAAATTTGGTTGATTCTGCATCTTCACGTAAAGCATCGTTCATAATAGGAGCGCTTTTCACTGCATAATCCAATGGTTTATTAATTTGCTCGATCAACAGTTTATCAAAAAGTGTCTCTCCTGCATTATCTCCCAGAAAGAGAATTCTCTCTGCATACCCAAGTGCACTTTTAAATGCTTTGTAATCAAAACGCGAAAAGGGAGTTCCCAGAACATGTTCAATGGCATTTCTCAGGTCAAAATCCGCCGCCGGCCCGTAATCAATGATATTCCCGGCTGTGCATATTTTTAGCGCAGTTTCCAATGGGTCCGTGGCTGAAATAATCCGTTCTCTTGCATAATCCAATTGTTCGGCAGCTTTCTCTAAACTCATTATTTTTACATTCTGGTATGGGTCCACTCCATTGGCTTTTTGAATGATATTCTGATGAATTTGGGCAGCAATTTCTGATGAGGTGAAATCCTCTTCCATATTCATCAGATCTTGCATGGATTTATTCAATATTTCTTTCGTCGTTCTCTCATCCAACTCAAGAAAACTGATCGCGTCGAGCACCTGCCGCAGCAAACATGGGTAACACTCAAAATAGATTTTACTGGTCATTTCTAATTTTCAATCCCTTTTCTTTATTAAAAAAATGTATTCCATTTTCATAAATTTTCTTGGTTTTTTGAGATAACCAAAATTAATCCACCTTATTTTACTTTACTTACCTTGCACAGAAATGAAAAAGCATCTTGTAATAAAAATCAAAACTCAGGATTAATATCTGTTATTTTCTAAAGATGTCCGTATATAATATTAAAATCTATTCTCAACAGAGAGGAAGGAGGCGGGCATTAATTTTTTCAGCAACTTTTCTAACAAGAAGATTAATGATGTTAATAATTCAGGAGGAGAATAAAAATGCATAAGAATAAACTGTTGGTCTTGTCTGCACTGCTCATTGTTGCCATTCTTCTGGGAGCCTGCGGACAAAAGGAAGAGGCTGTTGTTGAAGAACCAGCCGCTGAAGAAGCCGTAGTAGAAGAAGCAGCGCCCGCAGAAAAGATCAAGGTCGCTTTCATTTATATTGGTCAGCCAGGAGATCTTGGATATACATACGAGCATGAACGTGGCCGTTTAATGCTGCAAGAAGCACTTGGTGACCAAATTGAAACCATCACCGTCCCTGATGTTCCGGAAGGAGCAGATGCCGAGAAAGCGATTCGCGATGTGGTTGAAGCCGGCGCAAAGATCGTCTTTACCACCAGTTATGGATATATGGATCCGACCGCTACTGTCGCAGCAGAATATCCGGATGTGATCTTTGAACACTGCTCGGGATATCTCACTGCTGAAAACATGGCAAACTATTTTGGTCGTATTGAGCAGCCGCGCTATCTATCAGGAATTGTAGCCGGCAGTATGACGGAAGCGAACTTTATCGGTTATGTAGCCGCTTTCCCCATCCCCGAAGTGGTTCGTGGTATCAACTCATTCACACTGGGTGTTAAAAGCGTGAATCCGGATGCAACGGTGCATGTGGTCTGGACCAACACCTGGTATGATCCCGTGATCGAACGTGAAGCAGCAGTCGCTCTCCTGGATGAAGGCGCTGATATCATCGCCCAACACCAGGATACAACTGAACCACAAAAAGCAGCTCAGGAAGCCGGCATGATGAGTATTGGTTACGACTCAGATATGGCACAATTTGTCGGCGATTCTGTTCTGACCAGTCCCATGTGGAACTGGGGTGTTTATTACATTTCAACCGTTCAAGCTGTTCTGGATGGTACCTGGGTATCCCATTCCTATTGGGGCGGAATGGCTGACAATGTCGTCATGTTGGCTGATTTCAGCCCACTGGTTCCTGATGAGGTAAAAGCTTTGGTCGAAACGCAAAAAGCAGCATTTATCGATGGAAGCGATGATGCATTTTGTGGACCGGTCTATAATCAGGCAGGTGAACTGGTCGTCGCAGAAGGCGAATGCTTGAGCGATGCGGATCAACTGAGCATGAACTGGTTTGTTGAGGGTGTGGTCGGAACAATTCCGGCTGAATAAAACCCATGATCGTGAAAGCCCCCAGCGAATGTTTCTCTTTCAACTGGGGGCTTCTTTATAATACTTTCAGTATTGAATTTGGATTGGACCATGAATAAAAGCAAAACTCTTGCAGTTCAAATGCGAGGTATTACCAAACACTTTCCAGGAATTCTGGCGAATGACAATATCGATCTGGATGTCTATTCGCACGAAATCCTGGCCCTACTTGGAGAAAATGGCGCAGGAAAAACCACCCTCATGAATATTCTGGCTGGTTTGTATAAACCGGATGCCGGTCAAATTTTTCTCAAAGGGCAAGAGGTTGAATTCCACTCACCAAAAGATGCCATTACCCATGGAATTGGGATGGTTCACCAACATTTTATGCTTGTCGAAAGTCTATCTGTTACAGATAACATCATTCTCAGTCTTCAATCCAGTGGGTTGAATATGCACACCAGTCAGGTTAAAAAACGCATTCAGGAACTATCCAAGCAATATCACCTGCTGGTTGATCCGGATGCTGCCATCTGGCAGCTTTCGGTAGGGGAGCAGCAGCGTGTTGAGATCATGCGTCTGCTGTATCGTGGTGCAGACATCTTGATCCTGGATGAACCTACCGCGGTTCTCACCCCTGATGAAGCAACCGATCTGTCAAAAATTCTTCGGAAAATGACGGAAGAAGGCAAAGCGGTCATTCTCATTACGCATAAACTGAACGAAGTTACCGCATTCTCCGATCGAGTTACCGTTCTGCGAGCCGGTCACGTAGTTTCCAATGTATTAACAAAAGAGACTACTAAAAAAGAATTGGCACGCTTGATGGTCGGTCGTGATATTCTCTTCCGTCTTGAAAAAAAGAAATGCAAAGCTGGAAAAGCCATCCTGGAAGTGGAGCATATCCATGCAATCAATGATAAAGGCCTGCCAGCTCTGGTGGATGTCAGCTTGCAGATCTGTGCGGGTGAAATCCTCGGTGTAGCAGGGGTTGCTGGAAATGGTCAACGCGAGCTGGCAGAAGTCATCACAGGCTTACGATCCCTCACCAAAGGCAAGGTTTTAGTCAACGGTCAGAATATAACAAACTCCACACCTTTTAAGGTGATTAATGCTGGAATCAGTCATGTGCCGGGTGATCGGATTGGCGTTGGTCTGGCTTCGAATTTAACCGTTTCCGATAACCTGGTAATGAAAGCCTACCGTAAACCCCCAATCGTGCAAGGGCAGCTTATTAAAAAGAGAAGCATTCTACAGTTTGTGGATAATCTGATCAAGGTCTTTCAAATAAAAACCCCCTCTTCTGAAACACCTACCCGATTACTTTCGGGCGGTAATCAACAGCGCTTGATCCTCGCCCGAGAGATCACAGCCAGCCAGGGCATGCTCATTGCTGTATATCCCAGCCGTGGATTGGATGTTGGAGCCACAGAATCAGTTCGCTCTATACTGCTGGAACAAAGAGAGCATGGTGCTGCAATCCTTTTGATCTCAGAAGACCTCGAAGAGATCACCCAGCTTTCCGATCGCATCATTGTGATGTATGAGGGTAAGATCATGGGAATAGTTGATCCTGATACCACCAATTTGGAAACCATCAGCTTGATGATGGCAGGGCAAGCACTCTCGACGATTGAAAAACATGGAGAGGAGAAAACGATCGCGTGAGAATTCAATTTGAAAAAAGAATCGACCAAAGTAAAATATCGGGGTTTTTAATACCGGCTGCTTCCTTCTTGCTGGCTCTCTTGTTCAGTGCGCTTATCTTAATCCTCTTTGGCATTGATCCACTTCAAGCGTATTCGGTTATGGTAAAAGGGTCACTCGGCAGTACCTATGCGCTTACTGAGACGCTCGTTAAATCCATCCCGCTCATGCTGACCGGATTGGGTGTTTCCATCGCATTTCAAATGCACTTTTGGAATATCGGTGCTGAAGGACAGCTCGCAATGGGTGGCATCGCAGCCGCCTATGTAGCGCTCTTCCTAAACAATATGATTCCACCTGCCCTTCTCCTTCCAGCAATGTTCCTGGCGGGAGGATTAGCAGGAGCGATCTGGGCATTAATACCTGCCGGGTTAAAAGCCACCATCGGCGTGAATGAAATCTTGACAACCTTGATGATGAACTACATTGCCATTTTACTAGTCGAATATTTATATCTTGGACCATGGCGCGATCCTAAAGGTTTTGGTTTCCCGGGAACTGCCCAGTTTGTGGCTGCAGCCTGGCTACCGCGTTTGACCGGGCGGGTTCATTATGGGATCATCTTCGCGATCGGGGGAGCAATTCTGCTGTGGTTCCTTTTAAAACACACAAAATTTGGCTATGAAATTCGGCTGATTGGTGAAAATCCAAAAGCCGCTCGTTATTCGGGCATCAATATCGCGAAAAATATCATCCTGGTTATGCTGATTTCCGGAGGGCTATCCGGTATTGCAGGGATGGCAGAAGTATCTGGGATTTCTCATCGACTCTATACCGGGTTAACAGTCGGGTATGGATACACAGCCATCATCGTCGCCTGGCTGGCGAACTTGAATCCATTGGGAATTCTGGTAGTAGCATTTTCCATGGGGGCGCTGTTGGTGGGTGGTGACCAACTGCAGATCGCTATGCAGACCCCGGCTGCCGTGGCAGATATTCTGCAGGGTGCAATCCTGTTTTTTATGCTGGGTGGATCCATCTTCAATACCTACAAAATAAAGATCACGCACAAGAAATCGATTCAACACGGAGAGAAAACACATGAATGAAGCTTTCGTCCTTTCCATTCTTGTGATCACAATTCGGGCAGGTACATCCTTGCTGTATGCCACGTTTGGAGCAATTCTGACCGAACGCTCGGGCATCCAGAACCTGGGTGTAGAAGGCATCATGATGGTCGGGGCAGCAGCTTCTTTTGCTGCCGCTTATCATTCAAACAGTGCCTGGCTTGGTCTTTTAACCGCAGTATTGGTTGGAGTGATCCTGGGCTGCATCCATGCATTTCTAACCATCACATTACGCGCAGAGCAGGTTGTTTGCGGTTTGGCGATGACCATTTTTGGCACTGGCTTGGCCAGCTTCATGGGGCAGCGCTTGGGACCCGGGAATTCCACCATGGTTGGTCTGCAAGGTCCGGCCTTCGAACGCATAGGAATCCCGTTCCTGCGAGATATTCCCTACGTAGGAGAAGCTTTATTCAATCAGGATATCCTGGTTTATTTGCTCTATCTCCTGATCCCTGTGATCTGGATCTTCATCTATAAAACACGCCAGGGATTGGAATTGCGGGCGGTTGGGGAAAATCCACAGGCTATTGATGCCCTGGGGATGAATGTGACAAAAACTCGTTTCACCTATACGGTGCTTGGGGCAATTTTTATGGCAGTTGCAGGGGCGCACCTCTCACTCGGCTACTTGCAGGGTTGGGCAGACAACATCACCGGTGGGCGTGGTTGGATCGCAATAGCGCTGGTGATCTTTTCCACCTGGAATCCGCTGCGCGCGGTATTGGGCGCACTGTTATTCGGGGGGATTAATGCTCTCCAGTTCCGCTTGCAAGCAGCCGGGACGACACTCCCTTCTTCGTTCTTGAATATGCTTCCCTATATTGTTACCATTCTGGTTCTGGTGCTCATCACCTGGGCAGAGCGCCGTGCCAGGAGGTTGGGTACACCAACTGCATTAGGAATTCCTTTTGTGCGCGAAGAAAAGAAATAGTAAGAGAAGAGGTTTCCAATGAATGGAAACCTCTTCTTTATATAAAATATCTTATTCACCCAGCAGTGCAGATGGTACAAATGGGAAAGGAACAAGTTCACTCACTGTTCGCTCACCCATATAATTTCCCTGTTCATCGCCACTGATCACCAGCCAATCCAATCCGAATTCAACCATTACCTGCCGGCACTGCGCACAGGGATAGGCTTCTTTTGTACCAGGACCAACCACCGCAATGGCTTCGAAATCTTTTTCACCTTCAGACACTGCTTTCCAGATGGCTATCCGTTCGGCACACACCGTTGCACCATAGGATACATTTTCAATATTTCCGCCCAGGTACACTTTTCCCGATCTCCCCATCACGGCTGCCCCAACTCGAAAATGGGAATATGGACAGTGTGCATTCTCGGCTCCTTTTACCGCTAGTTTCAATAATTCGAGTTTCTTTTCTTGCGTAAGCATTGGTAGACCTTTCTTTGAAATGTATTTTTAATGTCATTCGGCTAAACTCTTTGCCATTCGAAAACTGATAATGTCTTTTTCATCTTTGGAATAAAATGGCTTCCGGATACGGTATCCGAGATTTTCATACAGATGAAATGCGATGGTATTGCTGGCAAATACATGCAGCCAGATCTCAACTGCTCCCTTTTCTCTGGAAAACGCTTCCACCAACCGCATTGCCTGGGTTGCAATGCCTTTCCCTCTTTCAGATTCATTAACTTCCAGATCGTAGATAAAGGCACTGGTCTTTCCATCTTCATTCTTCATTGCCACCCATAGGTTCCCAACTGTTCGATCTTCTGCATCGTTCACAATGTTGAAAAAATACTGTCCTTCGCTGGCGATCCCATCCGGGAGCAGTTCGTTATATTGCCGTTGTGCGGATTCCTCGGCTTGTTCTTTTGTGAATTCCCCGGTTTTCTCCAATTCCCTGGCAAAAGCAGGTACGGAAGTTCGAATAAGATCATTATATTCTTTCAGGGTCATGCATTCCAATCTGATCATGGATCTCCCTCATCCATCTTCAAGTTTTCTTCCCCTTTAAGTTTACCGCGATATTTGCTGTTCTCTCAGGAGAAATTCGGTAAACTTTGGAAAATTTAGAGGAAATCCAGTAAAATTTGCTACAATGTTCCTATTAGCATGAAAACTCCGGTTTCTTGGCTGATTAAAATACCAACCGAGGAGGTCCTGATGAAAAAGTATGGTTTTCTCATTTTCTTGATCGTTTTAGTCTTTTTCCTTACCGGCTGGATCTATTCCATCAACGCCCATAAAAGTTCCAGTGAACCGGTTGAGCAGATCAGCGCTAAATGGTGGGGATCTGCCCATGCAGATATTCAAGCAGAAGCGTTCACCCATTGGAATGACGATGAACCCGCTGAAGTGCCAACGTATTGCGCGATGTGCCACAGCGGGCAGGGATTTATCGATTATATTGGGCAGGATGGCAGCGCGGCTTTCAGTGTGGATGAACCGGCTGCAATAGAATCGGTTATTTCGTGTGAGGTTTGTCATAATGAACAGGCTGAAAATTTAAACACAGTCAGCTTTCCATCCGGAGCAGAAGTGGCTTTCAATGTGAATGACGCTCTGTGCGCCACCTGCCACAGCGGTACGGATGCGGGTTC
The DNA here is from genome assembly GCA_002403105.1 of Anaerolineaceae bacterium UBA4781. GTDB lineage: Bacteria > Chloroflexota > Anaerolineae > Anaerolineales > Anaerolineaceae > UBA4781. The sequence continues at coordinate 18,185 of DHHD01000026.1, forward strand.
TACGGTTGTAGAAGCATCTTCGGGATTTGGTGATGATGAGATCGTGCCGGATGGCAGTTTCATCACCCCCCATTACGCTTTTGCATCCGCTACCTGGCTGGGCAGCGAAGGCAATGCAGGATATGAATATGCTCAAAAAGAATACGTTGGGCGCTTTGAACATGCGGTAGGTGTGCAGACCTGTACCCAATGCCATGATGCTCACAGCTTGCACATGAACACAACTCAGACTGGCACCGATCTATGTGCCACCTGTCATTCCAACGTAAGCGATTACAGCGATTATCGCGATATATCTTTTAGTGGGGTGGATTACGACAATGATGAAACCGTTGAGGGGCTGTATCATGAGATCGCAGGGGTACGCGAAACCCTGTATCAAGGCATGCAGAAGTACGCCACCGAGGTTTTAGGAGAAAGCATCGGCTGGCTTGACCAGTATCCTTACCTTTTTAAAGATACCGATAGTGATGGGATCATCGCGGAAGAAGAGGCTGTCTTTTCTAATGCATATGCTGTTTATTCACCCCGTTTGATGCGCACAGCGTTCAATTATCAATTCAGCCTGAAAGATCCCGCTGGATATGTGCATAATGGGAAATATATACTGCAACTGCTCTTTGATTCGATCGAAGATCTAGCCACAGTCGTGGATGTTCATTACGACCTTTCCCTTCGCCCATAACAGGGAGAACAGAAGTATTAAATGAAAGAAGGCACAGCATGACAAAACAAAATAAAGGCCTTTCCTTTATCCTGATCTACCTGATCTTGATCTTTTTACCATTGTTAGTTTTCTTGATCTTCGGACTGCCATACACTCGATCCTTCTGGCGTGACCTCTCCGTCATGCTGGGTTTTGTGGGGCTTTCCATGGCTGGTTTTCAACTGATCCCCACCACCCGCCTGAGTTTTTTGGCAGATGTGTTTGATATGGGCAAGGTTTACAAGGTGCATCACATTCTTTCTGTTCTTTCCGTAATGCTGGTTTTGGTGCATCCCATAATCCTGCTGGTCAATAATCCCAATATCCTGCTGCTTTTCAATCCCTTCACCGCACCCTGGAGAACACAGGCTGGCTGGATCGGGTTGGTAAGTTTGCTGCTCATTGCCATTACCTCGGTATATCGTAAAGAGATGCATCTTGGATACAATGTCTGGCATGCTATCCATACCTTGCTTACGTTCAGCATTGTAGTTTTTGGTTTGATCCATCTCTTCAAGGTGAACTACTATTCAGCCACATTACCTATGCGCATTGCATGGATCCTGGAAGTCGCGATTTGGGTCATGATGATCGCCATCATCCGCGTGATAAAACCACTGCAGAACAAACGCCATCCCTATGTTGTTCAAAAGGTCATCACCGAAGTGCCCAATGTTTGGACGTTGGTGCTTAAACCCGATGGTCATGCAGGGATGCATTTCAATGCCGGTCAGGTTGCCTGGATCAACATCAACACTTCCCCTTTCACCCTGCATCGCAATCCCTTCTCTTTTTCAGGCAGCGCTCTTATCAAGGATGAGCTGCGCTTCACCATCAAAGCACTCGGAGATTTTTCGGCTACGATCGGGAACCTCAAGGGTGGTGAAACAGTGTATGTTGATGGACCCTATGGAAACTTCTCGCTGGACGCAGATGAAACCAAAGAAGGACTGGTCATGCTGGCAGGCGGCATTGGCATCGCCCCTATTCTGAGCATCCTGCATACCCTGGCAGCACAAAAGGACCGGCGACCGCTCACCCTGTTTTACGGCAGTTACGATGAAGAAAACATCATTTGTTACGCGGATATCGAAAAGCTGAAGAAAGAACTCGCCCTTACTGTGGTGCATGTGCTCGAAAAACCAACCGGTAAGATCGCTTGCGAAAAAGGCTATATCTCACAAACAATTCTGGAAAAATACCTGCCCACCGAAAAACAGAACCTGTTTTTCTTCCAATGCGGACCACTGCCCATGATAAAAGCCATGCAGCCGCATCTGAAGAACCTGGGTATCTCTAATAAACGTATCCATTCTGAAGAGTACGAAATGGCGTAAGGTCCGTTCTGCCATCACAAAACGCATAGTTTGCTCAATAAAACCATGCGTTTTGTGACTCAAATGACTCTTTATTATTAAAACCTCTTCTTCCTCCCTCGATGCGATAGTACAATAATATGGATAAAAGTTAAACGCAAAATTGCCGGATAGTACAACATACATTGATCGAGGATGGTGTCATGAAAGACTTTGATGTGATCGTCATCGGTGCTGGTTTGGGGGGGTTATCAGCCGGAGCTCTTCTGGCTGCGCAGGGGCGCAGTGTGCTGGTTTTGGAACAAGCGGATCGCATCGGGGGTTGCTGCTCTTCTTTTGAACGGGATGGTTTTCACTTCGATACGGGAGCTTCCATTGTGGAGATCATCAAACCCATCGAAGATGTCTTCAAGAAACTGGGCACCACCCTGCAGAAAGAAGTGGATCTCATCCCCTGCGATCCGGTGATGTCGATCATCCGCCCGGATGGCAGCCGCATGACCATTCCTTTTTCGATTGAAAAGACCGGGGAGCTCATCAGTTCCATTTCTCCCGAAGATGGCAGGCGCTGGAAGGATTTTGTGGATTTCTACTCTGAGATGGCAGATGTTACTCTGGATACGTTTTTCAGCATGCCCGCGGATAGCATGACCGATCTCTTCGCCATGCTGGGCAGGCAGCCGCGCATGGCGAAATATTTGCCGGTCTTCCTCTCCAGCTATCAGAATATTCTGCAGCGCTTTTTCAAAGATGAGCGCGTACTGCAAAGCATGGGCTACCAAGCCCTGTATTTCGGCCTTCCTCCGGCGCTGGTGCCCGGACCGTATGCCATGATCCCCTATACCGAACAGATGGGCATTTACTACCCGCGCGGGGGCATGCTCAAGATCCCTGAGGCTCTGCAAAGAATGGGCGAGCGTTTCGGCATGCAAGTACGGCTCAACACAACCGTTGAAAAAGTAGTCGTGAGGGATCAACGCGCGCAAAGTGTGATCCTGGCAGATGGTACAGAGATCACTGCCCGGGTGGTGGTATCCAACATCAACGCCCGCACGCTCTACCAAAAACTGGTGGGAGAAGAATATTTAAAGCCCATTTCCCGCAAAGGGATCCGCAGCTATGCCTATTCCAAAGCGGTACCCATGCTGTATCTGGGTGTCGATTATGAGCCCCCACTCGAAGCGCACCACAACCTCATCGCCGCCAGCCCCGAAGACATCAACCAGTACTGGTGGAAGCATGTGGAGACCGGGCAGTTGGATTATGAGACCATTGGCTTGATCTGCTGGCCTTCGCATACTGATGCCAGCCTGGCTCCCAAAGGCAAGCACGTCATCAATTTAATTCCTGAAGGTTTTTACAATCTGGCAGAGGGCAATTGGGATGACTTGAAAGAGGAATACATCCAGAAAGAATTGGATTATTACTCGCGCTTTGCCATACCCGGCTTGAAGGAACATGTGCAGTACGTGGAATGTTCCACCCCGCTCGATTATGAGCGCCGGCTGTGCCTGCCCGAAGGCGCCATCTATGCCTTCCAGCAGGACCTGACCGCGCAGGCTATCTTCCGCCCGGCAGCGCGCTCCAAGAACATCCGGGGGCTGTATCTCACCGGCGCCTCCACCCATCCCGGCGGAGGGGTGCCCTCCACCATTGCTTCGGGTATGATCGCCGCTAATCTCATTGAAAAATACGAACAATAGATCAACGCACAGAGAGAAATAGCCATGCACAAACATACTGGTTTTCTAAAGTTTCTTTTCGTTCTGATCCTGCTGGCTGCCGGCGGGCTGATCTGGTATGCTTTTCAAAGTGAAAGCCGCCAGCGCTACATCAAGAATTTCATCAAGCAGATCCCCGAGCTGCCGGGAAGGTATTCACTTTAATAAAACTATTACATTTCTAGTTTATTTCAATGATGATATACTAAAAATAATGAAAGTTTTTTCGGGGAGATAACTAAAATGGAAAATCTAAAAAGTATTATTCAAACAGAGATTGACAAAACAATCGTGTATATTTCTGTTTTAAGGGAGAAAATAAAATCATTAACAGAGAAAGGTGAAATTAAATTATTATTATCATACTCAACAAAAACTATCCAAGTTTCTGAAAATCCTTTTGTATATACAAATTTAGAATTATTCCAAATAAAAAAAGAGATTGAAATTACAATAAAAGATATTGAACAAAAAGAAAAAGAATTAGATTTATATAAATCGTTCTTAGAAAGTTTAGATAATAAGACTTTCTATGAAAATATCTTAAGTAATATTAATAAATACTTCCCAAATGAATAAAAATGGTTCTTTCTATTAAAATAGATAAATAAACCTATAATGATTTATTTAATTTTGTAAGATTTATTCAAGAAAAAAGAAACCATCACTTACGGAATGGCTTCTCTTTTTATTATCTAAATAAACATGGTCGCGTTGGAATCATCCGACGCGTGCACCATGGTCGCCACCCCCACCACGTCGATGCCATCGATCAGTTCTTCCTTCTTGATGCCCATCAGGTCCATCGACATCTGGCAGGCCTGGATGACCACACCATTATCGCGTGCGCTCTGCAATAATTCAGAAAGCGGGCTGACGTTCTTTTTCTTCATGATACCCTTGATCATAGCGGTACCTGCGCCGCCCATATTCATTTGCGAGATCTTCAATTTTTCTGTCCCGCGCGGCATCATCATACCGAACATACGCTCAATGAAGTTCTTCTTCACCTTGGGCGGGTTGCTTTTGCGCAGAATATTGAGTCCCCAGAAGGTGAAGAACATGGTCACTTTATGTCCCATGGAAGCTGCGCCGTTGGCGATGATGAATGCTGCAATGGCTTTATCCAGATCACCGGAGAAGACCACCATAGTCTTGTCCTGGCTTACGGTTCCGCTGGCAGCTTCGGCTTTCT
>DHHD01000044.1 GCA_002403105.1 Anaerolineaceae bacterium UBA4781
TCTCTCGAACTCGACATAAGAAACGGGTTGAACTCCCTGGCAGCCGCAATCTTGAACAAAGACCTCTTGCGATGCATCATCATATCCGACGACCAGCACATAATGAATGGGGATATGCCGATCATGGTAAATTTCAGGGTAGTATGAGAGGTAGAACATATCCAGAGCTCCCACCACCACCGGGTGCTTCTCGTTTATCCATTCTTTGATCTTGATAAACGTATTCGCAAAAATTCTATTTTCAAGCAGGATCTGTTCAAAGCTGATGATCTGTGTCAGGTCTTGCATGAGATATTTTGTGTTCGCTCCCCAGTACACCATGTGGGGTGGCATTTTTAAATTGAAGGTAGGAAAATTCTCCCATCCCGCCCAGGACGGGGATCAAGTAATCCATGTATTTTTACCCGTGCCATTCTAAAATATCCTCCAGTCCATTGCTGAAACAGGTGGATTTGCAGACTCGATGGGGGAGGTTTAGCAATTTCTTCATAGCTTCATTATCGAATAGGGGAGTAAAAGAATCAATACTATCCCCCAATTAAAAAGAAAGGCGGAGAGGGAGGGATTCGAACCCTCGGTGACCAAAAAGGCCACAGCGGTTTTCGAGACCGTCCCGATCAGCCACTCCGGCACCTCTCCGTTCGTGCAGCGAATTATAGCATTTCGTTTCCTAAATTTCCACGCTCTCACCCCGCTGTGGGTACAGCACATGCTCGAAGTGGTTATCAACCAGCACCTGCTGAAAGACCTCCGCTGCATCCGGGTCGCCATGTACCAGATACAGACCTTTCAAGCTGGATTGGGTAACTTGTGCATACTGTAACAGAAAGTTCTGCCCGGCATGCGAAGAGAATCCACCGATGGTGGCCACTTCAGCCCGCAGCTTGTATTCTTCTCCGAAAATGCGCACAATCGGTTCACGGTCAGCAATACGCCGCCCCAAAGTATTGGGGGCCTGCCAGGAGACGATCACAATGGTGTTGCGCTCATCTTCGATGTTATTTTTCAGGTGGTGTAAAATACGCCCGGCTTCTGCCATGCCGGATGCGGCAATGATGATCAAGGGACCAGATTTTTCATTGATGGCTTTGGATTCATCCACGCTGCGCGTATATTCCAATCCCTCAAAGGTCAATGCCGGATGGCGTCCGGTTTCCATGAAGGCATGTGTTTCATCGTCAAAATAATCAGGGTGTCTGCGGAATATTTCTGTGGCATTGATAGCCAGCGGGCTATCCACAAACACCGGGATGCACGGGAGGTCGCCTGTGCTGATCATACGGTTCAAGTTATACACGATCTCCTGCGTGCGCCCGACGGAAAATGCAGGGATGATGATCTTGCCCCGTCGCTCCACCGTGCGCCGGATCACATCGCGCAGTTCCACAAATGCTTCTTCGGGATCGCTGTGCGTTTTATCTCCATAGGTGCATTCCATGATGAGGTGATCCACTTTTTCGGGCAACTGCGGATCGCGAATAAGCGAAAGGCCCGGGCGACCGATATCACCCGAGAACCATAGACGCTTTTTTTTACCCTGCTCTTCGATATCCAAGCACACCCCGGCGGAACCCAGGATATGTCCGGCATCCAGCAAGCGTGCCTGAACACCGGAGATGGGTTCGAAAGATTGGTCATACCCTACTTCTTGAAAAAGCGGTTTTACGCGTAAAGCATCTTCTTTTGTATACAGCGGTTCCACTGGGGGTAACTCGCGGCGGTTTTTCTTTTGATTTAGATAGATCGCATCTTCTTCGTAAATGTGCCCTGAATCCTGCAGCATGATATCGGCCAGATCAGCAGTGGGGGGAGTGGTGAAAATGGGTCCAGAGTATCCCTGTTTGACCAGGTTGGGCAGGTTGCCGCTGTGATCGATATGTGCATGCGATAAGATGACGGCATCCAGTCCGGTCGGTTCAAAGGGGAAGCAGCAGTTGCGGCTGTAAAAATCTGCTCGTTTCCCCTGATAAATACCACATTCTAAAAGAATTCTTTTCCCGTTGATCTCCAGTAAATGCTGCGATCCGGTAACGGTTTGAGCTGCTCCATCAAATTGAATTTTCATGACTGCTCCTTTAGAATTTTCAAAATAGAAGGACCATACAAATGAAAGCGTTCGGGAACATCTTGCATCAGCAGCGCAAGATCCTGATCGGTGGTTGGATCTATCTTGGCGATCTCTTCCAATATCTCGCGGGGAAGGATCACATCCGATTCCACTTTTTTTTCGTTGGCGAGTTTCAGGCGCCATTTCTTTAGCCGTTCCAGACGGGCGATATAGGTTTCAGAGGGTTTGCATCGATGATCGAGATAGATAGGCGGTTTGCTTTTTCCCAATCTTATTGCTTCAAGCAATCCTTTCGAGTATCTGTGGAAAAGTCTATCTGAAAGACCGGGAACCGAAGATAGCTCATCAGAGCCATTAATGCTTGTTTTGGCAATCTCAAGTAAGACTGCACTGCCCAGTATTTTAAAGGGAGGAAGATCAGCTTGATTTGCAATACGATCGCGGTATGCACATAACTCAGCTAAGACAGCCAGCTGTTGTGGGGCAAGTGTATGGTAACCGCGCACAGCGGTATAACAGGGTTTATCGTTTGGAGAGCTGGTGGAACGAGCAATACGCACGAAATCTTCGCGAGCAACCTTCAATTGCTTTGATTTCTGCAAAGCAGAAGATAGTTTTTCTTGCAATGGAATCAGATAATGCGTATCCAGGCGAGCGTAATGAACCATGGCTGGTGATAAAGGTCGTTTTCCCCAATCAGCTTTTTGGAAGCGTTTATCAACAATAACAGCAAAATATTCTTCCAACAGAGATGACAGTCCAAGCTTAGGCAATCCAAGAATACGGGCTGCTTGCATGGTATCGAACAAGTTGGTGAATTCAAAACCATAATCGCGCCGTAAGCAAATGACATCATATTCCGCGGCGTGGAAAACCTTTTCGATAGTAGGGTCGGCGAAAATCATACCCAATTCTGAAACATCAATTCCACACAGGGGATCAACCAGATAATCTGCAGTGCTGGTGGAGAATTGAATTAAACAGACCTTTTCATGATAGACATACAGGCTGTCCGATTCGGTATCCACGGCAATACGTTTTTCTGTTCGAAGAGTAGTGATTAGTTCATGCAGTTCTTGAGAAGTATCTATATAGATGGGTTCGGGCAATAGATCGTTGTTCGTCATAGATGGGATTATACGCCATCCCTATCTACTGCCGGGATGCAGAACTTTAAAAATGGAAAGAAAGATCTCCTGTGTTTAAAATGCCAACAGCATGGCGGAGTTTCCATGCTGTTGGCAAAAAAAGGAGAGATGCAAAGAGATCTATTTCTCTAATTTAGAAGAAGGAGTAAAAACATGCGTTCCTTGTGGAACAATGGTACGGCGCAGCGTTCCGGGGTTGGATTGTACGGATTGTGAGTGAATGCCAAAGGGTTGATTGGTTGCGGGTTGTGGCTTGGCAGAATTGGATGTAACTCTACGAATAGTACTGGCAAGGTTGCCAATGATCAAAATGCGAATTAACATAACGATGAGAGCAACGAAGATCGGAATGACAGTCACGATCGTCATGGGATCAACCACCAGCACACTGTTGACCGGATGATTGTAAATCGCAATCGAAACGCCCCACCAGTTCAATCCGGTATTCATCACGGCTGCCAACAGCCAGGCGCCGAGTAGGAACCAGTTCTCATTTCCTTGGTTTTGGTGATTGGATGCAGTGAAAAGACGAATGATGCCGATCAGGTTCATTCCGCAAAATGCACTGGCTAAAATAGCCGCCCAGGTTGTGGGACCAGCTCCAATTTCACCGAGCAGATCCTTTAAAGCGAATTGGGTAGTACTGAAGTTAAATATCTCCAGTGAAAGCAGAACGAGAGTAATAAGAAAAGTGTACAATCCCCCGGATTGTTCATAAACTTTTCGCATAATTTGGAAAGGGTTATGGAAAATGGTTTGAGTCTGGCTTCTATTCATGATTTCCTCCATCATTAATTGATTTAGAATACATGTTCTATTATAGAACATGTATTCTATGTGCGTCAAGGGATAGGGATGGTAAATAAAAATGAATAGCCCCCAGATATGGGAAAAACACATAAAAAAGTTCACCAATTATTCATCAATACTTCAGAAAAACATCATCCATAAAAGGTATGCTTACCTAAGAATTTCCAATAATGAAGGAGTAAAAAATGAATAAGAGTTTAATTTTCGGATCAACAATTGCAGCACTGGCACTGGGAATTTTCGGCACCAGCACCGTTTTTGCTGCAAGCAGTGAGATCGCTTACCGTGGACCTAATGGAGGTTCACCAGTCACTCAGCCAGGTGAGAAACCTGGGCTTGGATTAATGGATCAATATTTGGTGACTTACGTAGCTGAACAATTGAATATGCCTGCTACTGAAATTCAGGCGCATCTTGATAGCGGATCAACCCTGGCACAAATTCTGATCAATGCTGGAGTGGAAGATTATTTAACAGTTATCAATGCTGCCCATACTTACGCGATCGAACAGCTAGCTGCTGATGGGGTTACTATCCCGGGTTGGCAGAATTCAATCGACCGTATGGGAACCGGTAGGGGTTATGGTCGTTCATTTCGCTAAGGAAAAAAGGATCAAAAGGCCAGGGAGTTTAATACTCCCTGGCGTGGTCAGTGGGGATGCCGCGAGCCAGAAGGCCGCAAGCGATCCTTCCGTTCCTATGAGTTAATGATAAACTACCGCGCTTGTTTTGTCACTTCTCAAAAGGATGATCGAATGAATCTATCATTTCTTCAATGACTGCAGCCCCGACAAGCTCATGGCCAGAAACATGATACTGACCAATCCGATAACAAAAATAATACAGATAGCCATGATGCACCTCTTCTTCTCCCAGGCAAGTCCTCTCCCAATAGGGAAGGGGCGCGGCGACTTCGTTGGGTCTTTCTGTTAATAACCCCAATCGCATTGAAAAGCTACGCGCAAGAGAGGTTATTACTCAGTTTGGTTGTACTCTATTAACGTAAAAAGTTTTGAAAAGTTCCTTGTACAACTGTACACTTCTTACCCCCAAACACCTGCAATCTTTGTGCCACACTTGGGACACTGCCCTGTACCGGCTAAAACATTTTTGAAAACAGAATACCCATGGCGCTCTATCAGCAAGGTATTGCACTGCGAACAATAAGTGTCTTCGAGTGATCCAACCCGACCAGGTAAATTTCCGGCATACACGTAACGCAATCCTGCTTCTTGCCCGATATCCGCTGCTCGTTGCAATATCTCAGCAGAAGTGGGTGGGCTTTGGGTGTGCTTATAGGTTGGATAGAAAGCGGTTACATGCCAGGGAATATCTGCGGATATGCTGGCAATGGATTTCGCGGCATCCCACAATTCTTCATTGCTGTCGTTGAAATCAGGGATGACCAGAGTTACCACTTCCACCCACATACCCAGGCTGTGTGCCAGAGAGATACTATCCAGAACCACCTGCAAACTGCCGCCCAATTCTCGGTAGTGCGGGTCAGACATACATTTCAGGTCGATTTTCATTCCGTGCAGATAAGGCTGCAGCGCATGCAGTATCTCAGGAGTGGCAAATCCGTTGGATACATATACACAATACAATCCGGCTTCCCTGGCAAGTTTGAAAATATCCACCGCCCACTCGCTGGTGATGAGCGGTTCGTTGTAGGAACTGGCGATGATCCTGGTGCCAGAATGCTGCGCATACGCGACTAACTCCTCGGGTGTGATCTCTTCCACATAACGCCCTGCGCCGTTGGATGCGGGATCACGTAGTGCTTGGGAACTGACCCAATTCTGGCAAAAATCACAATGAAAGTTACAGCCGAGCATACCGAAGGTCATGGCGCTGGCGCCTGGCAAAAAATGCATAAAGGGCTTTTTTTCGATGGGGTCAATATTGGCCGCTGCTACATATCCCCAGGGCGCACGCAGTTCTCCCTCCTGATTGAAACGCATCAGGCAAATACCACGCTGCCCGGGTTTGAGCGTGCAGCGGTGAGCGCAGGCATAACAGCGTACTTTTCCATCATCTTGGTTTTCAGAAAAGAATGCTGTTTGTGTTAAGGCATCAAGTATTTCTGATAATGCTCTTGATTTCATCATTTCCTGTATTATAGCAATCCATTCTTTTTTGAACGATACTTTAAACCAGAGATAATAAAACAGAACCTCCCCGGTATAATAGGAAGACGATGGATACAAAAACCCTCACCACACTCGAATACGCACGCATTCTTGACCAGTTGGAAAAGTTTGCGGCGTTCAGCGCGTCCCAAAAACTGGCTCATACTCTACGCCCAACCAATGACTACCGGCTGGCAGTGGATCGCCTGACGCGTACCACGGAAGCACGCCGTCTGCTCAACGAGCATGCGGAGATCAGTGTAGGGAGTGCAAGGGATATTCGACCACAGGTTACTCTGGCAGTTCGTGGGGGCGTTTTGGAAATCGCAGATTTTATTGACATTAAATCCACGCTTGAATCAACTCGTGATTTGGGGCGTTTTTTCGGCAAACAGGATCAAAATTTTCCTCAGTTATGTAAAATTGCTGCTCCTCTCATTCCACCGCTGGGCTTGATCGAAGCGATCAGCCAGGTCATTTCGGAAAAAGGGGAGATTGTCGATGAGGCTTCTCCGCAGTTGGCAGCTCTGCGTGCGCAGATCAGAACGGCGCATGACCGGCTGCAGCGGAAATTAGAACAGATCATCAGCGATCCGAATATTACCCGTTTTCTTCAAGAGAACATTATTACTCAACGCAACGGACGGTATGTGGTTCCGCTGCGGGCAGAACATAAAGGACGTTTCAAGAGCGTTGTGCAGGATCAATCGGCATCCGGCTCCACATTATTTGTGGAACCACTGGTAGTGGTCGAATTGAATAATGCTCTCTTCGAACTTCAAATGGCTGAAAAAGAAGAGATTCGTCGTATTCTTGCCGAGCTTTCCTTGAAAATAAAGGACGCGGCAGAAGAATTAAATGAAATTGTGAATGCACTGGCAATGCTTGATCTGTCATTCATGTGCGCAAAATATGCCGAAAACCTAAAAGCTACGGAACCAATCTTCCATCACCCCAATGAACTGGCGAATGATCAAGCGAGCCCAATTCTAAAATTACTGCAAGCACGCCATCCATTGATCGATCCCCAGCAGGTAGTGCCCATTGATATTCTGTTGCAGGATGGCATATTTTCATTGGTGATCACCGGACCGAATACGGGTGGCAAAACGGTGACATTAAAGACGGCTGGATTGCTGGCTCTGATGGCACAATCCGGGCTGCACATCCCTGTGCAATCAGGCTCAGAGATCATGTTGTTCCGTGATGTATATGCCGATATTGGAGATGAACAATCTATCGAACAATCGCTTTCCACTTTTTCAGGACACATCACCAATATTGTACGAATTTTAAAAAAAGCACACTGGAATACTTTGGTACTTTTAGATGAATTAGGTGCTGGAACGGACCCACAGGAGGGATCGGCTCTGGCGCGGGCGATCATGCAGAACCTGATTGAAAAGAAGGTCCCCTGTCTGGTTGCGACACATTATCCTGAATTAAAAGCGTTTGCACATACTCAGGCAGGTGTGATGAATGCTTCAATGGAATTTGACCTGACTACTTTGCAACCGACCTACCATTTGATCCTGGGTCTGCCCGGCAAATCGAATGCATTGGCGATCGCCGGCAGATTGGGTATGGATACCAGAGTCATTGATTCCGCTCGTGCAATGCTCGATCCTTCGGAACTAAAAACAGATGATCTGCTGGATGAAATTCATCGGCAGCGTGAGATCGCACGTGAAGAAAAAGAAACCGCTGCAGACGAACTCCGTCAGATACAAGAATTGAAGCTCGAATGGCAGAAAAAACTGGAAGGGATCGAAGAGGAGCGTATCAGAATTTTAGAGAAGGCGCAAAAAGAAGCACTTGAAGAAATTGAACTGATGCGCGAAGAGCTGAAGGACATTCGAAAACAAGCAACTATCGAAAAAGAATCAACCGAAACCAGGAAACGAATTCACAAGAAATTGGATCAACTGGGAGAAACCCAACACAAACCGCTCGAAAAGAGTACCTTTTTAACCCAGCAGGCACAACCATTGAAAGCTGGCGATCGGGTTTATGTACAATCGCTGAAAGTGGATGGAACTGTCCGGTCGATCGCACAGGATGTGGTGGAGGTGGAGATCGGGAAAATGCACGTAAAAGTAAGCACAGCTGATATTTCCCGTTCAAAAACAAAGGAAAAGAAAATTAATATAGAAATTCCTGAAATCAGCTCAACGCATCTTCCAACCTCATCAATGAAATCACCCGGATTGGAATGTCATTTACGCGGGATGCGCGTGGATGATGCTCTGGCAGAATTGGAACGCTATCTCGAAAAAGCATATTCCGCTGGATTACCGTACGTGCGTATTGTTCATGGTAAAGGCACCGGGACCATCCGCCAGGTTGTACAGGAGTATCTGAACACATCACCCTATGTTGAAAGATGGGAACTTGCTATGCGGAATGAAGGTGGGGAAGGTGTGACTGTTGCACATTTGAAGACCACTTAACATAAAAGGTCGATAGTAGCTGACCTCGAGATACTATCGACCTTTCTCGCACGGTACCCCTTGCATCCGTGCTGCGACGAGCGTGCGAAGGTAAAAAATATAATTCCCTCCGAACAGTGCTTTTATATTACTGCAAAGTACAAAAATATGCAAATGCAGATTGTCATTCCAAAACATGATTTACCCAAATTACAAGCAGAAATGATCAGGGTCAGGAAAATCAGGATGGAGCTTACAAATAAGCTCATTTTCTTCATAGCTATCTGTTTTCAATCCTGATAATCTAAAATTGAAATTAAAACCAGTATTCTTTGATCTCTTTGTCGGCTAAGATCTTCTGTACAACCTTATCGTGTTTTTTAGATGGACCGCTGACTTCCAGGGTCAGAACCATATCGCCCCCGGCTTTCTTTTCTTGTTTTGATTTATTAATGGTCAACCCATAACTTTTGAAAAGACTTTTAATCTCTTTGTATTTTTCCCAACTCAACTTGGATGTAATTTCATATGTGCGCTCTTCAATGGATATCTCTAAAGCATCCTCAAATCTTGAAAAGAGCACAAGTACGATCATTGTAAAAAGCGTAACGGTTGCAGCGAGTAAAAACTCACCTGCTCCACAAGCCATGCCTATGGCCGCTGAAATCCAGATCGTTGCGGCGGTGGTAAGCCCTTTTACTCTACCGCGTTCCTGCATGATCACACCGGCACCCAAAAAACCAATACCAGTCACAATACCGGCTGCAATCCGTGTGATATCCAAGGTTCCCTCTGATCCAAGACCAACTCGTGGAGAAAGTATCGTGAATATAGTTGAGCCAAGAGTAATCAGAATGGTTGTCCGCAACCCGGCATCTTTTTTATACCGTTCGCGCTCAGCACCGATGATTCCTCCGAGAACTAGAGCGATACCCAGTTTTATGACATCTTGATAATCAATGAAAAACATTTCTCATTACTCCTTCAATTTGATTATGATTATTTATTACTGGACTTACTCCCTCGTTTTTGGATTCCTTTAGTAGGTTTTAACGAAGGAGTATTTTCATGGATTTGAAAAATGACGTAGATCGTTTCGCAAACTATCCTTGAAAAAATAGGACCCAGCAAAGCAAAACAGAGCCCAATTAAAAATGTTGCAGCCCCACTGCCATAGGCTCCAAAACTGGATGCGATCAGTACAACACCCGCGACAATACACAGGGCACTTGAGATCCAGAACAAAACTTTAATGATGGATGGGGTAATCAACTTTCGAAAATTAAGAAAATCATCCATGAGTTTTTATTCTTTACTTAGTATTTTTGCCAATGAACCCGTTCTTCTTCATACTGGGTTCGGGGTGGTTTTTCTTCAGCTGGATAGCCCACGTATATGAGGTTGAGCACATGAATATCTTCAGGTATTTCAAGTACCTCGTGAATCATGTTGGAGACATCCTCTTTTGGATATGCTCCAATCCAGACGCTGCCAAGATCAAGTCCTGCTGCGGCGATTAAAATATTTTCGACTGCCGCGCTGCAATCTTGTACCCAGAAGCGAATTGAAGATTCTTTTTTCGCAATACTGAGGTTTGCCAATACTGCGATTGCTGCAGGAGCGTTGTATTTTCCATGTTCAAGTTTACTTTGAAGTTTAGAAAGCTGCTCGGGATCTGTAACAACAATGAATTCCCAGGGTTGTCCATTACTTGCACTAGGAGCCGCCATACCTGCTTGTAAAAGTTCTTTTATTTTTTCTTCTTCGAGTTCCCTGTGTTCGAATACTCGAATACTGCGACGTTGGTAGATGATGTTTAAACGTGGGTCCATTGTATTTCCTTTCTACTCTCTCAAACGTACATAGATCACCGAATTTCCTTCCGGTGATTTTACTTCTTTGATCTCAAATAAATTGGAATAAGCCCGAATTAGTGTGGAGAGCTGGCTGTGCCCATAAGTTCGGGCATCGAAACCGGGGTCCAGCTGCCGCATATGATGTCCTAATGTTCCTAGGAATGCCCACCCATCATCCTGAACAGCAATATCAAAGGCTTGTTTCAAGAGCGGTGCTGGGTCAGGAGTTTGTGGTTCATGACCTTTTTTTGTATTTTTCTTTTGCCCGATCTGTTTTACAGGCTGCTTCATGGGTACTAAATTTTCTGTGTAAACAAAAACATCGCATGCGTTGACGAATGCCCGTGGGGTTTTCTTCTGTCCAATTCCCATCACAAAAAATCCTTTTTCTCGAATGCGTGTCGCCAAGCGTGTGTAATCACTATCGCTGGATACAAGGCAAAACCCATCTACGCTTCCACTGTAAAGAATATCCATGGCATCAATGATCATGGCTGAGTCGGTGGCATTCTTCCCCACGGTGTAGCGGAATTGTTGAATGGGTTGGATGGCATAGGTTTGTAAAGTATCTTTCCAGCCTCCCATGTTTGCAGTTGTCCAATCTCCATATGTTCGCCGGATTGTCACAATACCATATTTGCTGCCTTCTGCTAAAATCTTTTCGATCAGAGATGGCTGCGCATTATCTCCATCGATCAGAATCGCAATTCTGCGATCACCTGGTTGATTATTTGATTTAATCATTCTTATCTTTCCTTATTTGTGTTTCTATCTGCATTATAGCAATGAAACAATTGGAAAACACAAGGATTTGATTTGAAATCCCTGTGTTGAACTTCCCCTTTCTGTAAAAAGGAATTGTGTTCTAAAACCAATCCTGCAGGCTATATGTCCAAATGCCGATATATTCTTTCATGACATTGGTGGTTACAGCTAGGTTTCCCACATTCGGTATGAACTCATATAAAACATCCAGAAATGATTGATCACTTTCCACGTCCTCAACGATCGAATAATCAACTGGAATGGGGATGACAGATATGCCCTGCTTTTTAAACAACATGACCGAACGCGGCATGTGCATAGCTGATGTAACCAGCAGCACTGTCTTAAAATCATTTTCGATTATGATCTCTTTTGTATTCACCGCATTTTCGTAGGTGTTCTTTGAACCGTTTTCAAGGATCATGGCTGAAGAAGGTACGCCCAGGAAAATAAGAATCTCAGCCATTTGGTCAGCGGGGGTGGAAGAGCCATTACTCATCCAATCAATATTCCCACCACTGAGAATGAGGATGGGGGCTTTTCCATCTCGATACAACTGTGCTGCGGTGAATACACGATCGCCGGCGCTGTTGATCTCAACATACTTTCTTGGTGAAACA
The DNA here is from genome assembly GCA_002403105.1 of Anaerolineaceae bacterium UBA4781. Classification (GTDB taxonomy): domain Bacteria; phylum Chloroflexota; class Anaerolineae; order Anaerolineales; family Anaerolineaceae; genus UBA4781. The sequence continues at coordinate 11,829 of DHHD01000044.1, forward strand.
GCGGGCTCCGTGCCTCCACCCAAAACGATAATGGCATCTGCTTGTGGTACCTCGTCCGGGTAGGTGTACTGCCATTCAAGAGAGCGTGCCAGTGCGGTCGCAACCGGAGTTGTGGAACATGCCCAAAGCATTAAAATAATAAAAACCAACAGGGATTTTGCGGTTCTTTTTTTGCGGATGCGAAATACTGCAACAATTAAGAGAATGATCCCTAATCCCAGAGGATATACAAAGAGAGGTAAAAATTTTGATAAAAAAATAAACAAGGTTTTGTTTCCTTAAATTGATTTTCGATTGTAACATGGGAATCGCAGAATATCTCGTTCATTGTCTTATGAAAACAAAACCACCAGTTTCTAATTGAACAATACCCCCCTAAAAAAATCACATCCGTGAAAATACTCTAACAATAGTGAAGAAATTCAATTTCAGTGATATATTTAAATTAGATGAACGAGCGATTGGATTAAAAATGAAATCTGATTCCCGAAAACACCTGCTGGCAGAAATAGCGTCAATGTATTACCTTGAAAGACGCAGCCAAAATGAGATCGCGCTTGAATTTGGTTATTCCCGCTCTGCAATTTCCCGCCTGCTCACCGAAGCCGAACTCTCCGGGGTTGTTGAGCACAAGATAAATTTTCCTTCGATTCGAAATGTTGAATTGGAAGAAAAATTGATACAGCGATATAAGCTACGCAATGCTATTGTAGTAAATCGTGGAAAACTGAGTTATACCCAGACTCTCCACTTTGTAGGAGAACAAGGCGCTGAGGTTTTCACGAAACTCATTGGTAATGATCAGGTCATATCTATTTCAACAGGAACCTCGATCTATGAAGTGGTCAATGCATTAAAACCATGTCAATTATCCAATGTGAAGATTGTCCAAATTCTAGGATCAACCGGTGTAAAAAGCGATCCATCCATTGACGGCCCGGAATTGGCTGGTTCTTTAGCAAAAAAAGTCCACGGTGGTTATTACGCTCTGAATGCCCCCATGTTAATGGATAGTAAAACCTCTCGTGAAACAATCCTGAGCGAGAAATCCATCGCAAGTACTATCGATCTGGCATATAAATCAGACATTATATTAGCAGGGATTGGCTGTATTACTGAGGAACCACATGATTCAAGTGTGGTGCGCATGGGATATTTGGAGCCGTATGAATTTGTTGAAATTCGCGATCAAGGAGCAGTGGGGTACACCTGTGGCTGGTTTTTTAATGAAAAAGGAAAAATTATTGAGGGACAAATAAATGATCGGGTTGTCGCCGCTGATTTCCGCAGAATTCGGGAAGGAAAAGCGATTGTTTTAGCAATCGCTGCCGGAGAAAAAAAATCCCCCGCAATCAAAGCCGCGCTCGATGGAAATTTGGTCGATATTTTGATCACCGATTCATCTGCGGTTGAATCATTTTTATAAACTTGTTGGAGGTTTACTTAATGGAAAAAGAGAAGTTAATTGGAGGGGAAATCACACCCGGTGAAGCAAAACATCTGCTCTATTTGATGGTGCTTACGCGGGCTTTTGAAGAAAATGCAGAAGAGATGTATGCGCTTGGAAAAGTACATGGAACCATGCACCTTTCTATTGGACAGGAAGCAATTGCTGCTGGTGCAAGTAGTGCAATAACCCGCAACGACTATTTATTAAATACCCATCGCGGTCATGGACACTTTTTAGCTTGGGGTGGAGATTTGAACAGGATGATGGCAGAGTTCCTTGGAAAAGAAACCGGATACTGCCGCGGGCGTGGAGGTTCCATGCACATCGCAGACGTGGATGCGAATAATTTGGGCGCTAATGGCGTTGTAGCAGGCAATCTTCCTATTGCTGTAGGTGTTGGACTGAGTATAAAAATACGAAAAACCGACCAGGTTGCCTTGACTTTATTTGGTGATGGAGCGTCCAACGAAGGTGCTTTTCACGAATCCCTGAATATGGCAAGTATTTGGAATTTACCAGTCATTTATTTGTGTGAAAACAATCTGTATGCCATGTCTACCCCATTTGATCAAGCATTCAAGATCGAAGAGATCAGTACTCGTGCTGGTTCCTACGGAATAAAAGGTGTAACCATTGATGGAAATGATGTGTGCGCTGTGCATAAAGCGGTACGTGAAGCGGCAAAACGAGCCCGCAACAGTGATGGACCGACTTTGATCGAAGCAATTACCTATCGCTGGCGTGGTCATTCAAAGAGCGATCGCCAGGCATACCGCACTCGTGAAGAAGTAAAGGAATGGATGGAAAAAGATCCAATCCCCCGCTTTGCTACACAGATCGGAGTTTCTGATAAAGAAATGGAAGAAATACAACAACGAGTAAAACAGGATATCCAGAAAGCTGTGGAATTCGCAGAAAACAGCCCGGAACCTGATCTTTCTACTATTTTGGAGGGCGTTTATGCGTGAGCTAACTTATCGAGAGGCGCTATACGAAGCACTTGACCAATCAATGGCAAAAGATGAACGAGTTTTCCTGATTGGGGAAGACATCGGTATATATGGTGG
>DHHD01000053.1 GCA_002403105.1 Anaerolineaceae bacterium UBA4781
TGCCCGGCACTGAATATCTCTGCGGTTCTTGATGTTGAAATTCAGGCGGATCTGTATGCCTGCCTGGTTGGATTGAAAGACATTGTGGGTTACTTCCATTTCACGGATGGCTGCGCTGGCGGGTTCGGAAGGGATCTGAACGGGCGTTTGTGGTTGGGTTGTGGTGGTTGTGCTGGTCTGGGTGTTTTGTTGAGCAGTCACCTGGTTTTGCGCTTGCTGTCGTCTGCGCGCCAGAACAGCCCTACCGGCATCAGCGCAGGCATTCACTGCTTTCCGTTCGGGCCATAGATCATGATCTTTGGATTTATCCTTAGCGCAGCGTTGCAGGTATGCGGGGGTGGCGGCAAAAAAGCGGTTTTCAATATCTACCAATTCTCCATGGTATGGGATGGCCGCATCCCGAAAGAAGGTAATAGTAAGGCTGGACTGCACATCGGAAACTTCCATGTTCATTTGGCTGCCCCAACCATAATTATGCGAATAACCATAGGTATTGGCATGATTGGTATGAGAAGGGAAATAGGTGGTGGCGTTGAAGCGACCAGAGTTGGTATTATGTGAAAAACCCATGGAGCGGTTTACCACCCGGTCCACGCTTTCTTGCATGTTCTGTACCTGCCATCCAAAACAAGCCATAAAGCTGCAGTAATACGTTTGTTGGATGATCGGGACCTTGATCACTTTATACTCATATTGCGGCATTTTTATCTCCTTGATAATAATTTGCTGGCAGGTGAAATTATCTAATAAAACTTGGTTTTTCTCCATACAGCTCGATGATCTGTGCTTCTTGTTCCTCATCTACCGAGAGCGTGCTCAAGAGAGGTAATTCTTTCAAGAAAGAAAAATCATAGCATTTTGTCCTGGCTAATGCCAGAACGGTCAGATTCTTGAGCTTCGCGATCTCGTCAAAATCAAAAATAATACAATCATTGATGCTGAGCCAGGAGAGATATTTCAAGTTTGAAATCCCAGCCAGGCTCTCCAGCTTGCTGTTTGGAATGTGCAATGTTTGTAAATTAGGAAGATCAAGAGAACATAATTCCGTGAATCCTTTATATGAGATCTCATACATGGATAAAAAGCTGAGTGTCTTGATATTTCCCAAAGGTGCCAGACTATCGTAGGTTGCATAATCCAGACTGATGTTGGTGAGATACCCCATTTCCCCTAAGGGTGATAGATCAGAAAGCAGGTTGCAGGAAAGATCCAAAACCTTGATGGGGAGGTTCGCCAGCGGTGAAATGTCTGAGAAGCGTTGAAAGATAAGGGTAAGATTTTTCAAATTTTGAAAATAAGAAAAATCGGAAAGCTCAGTGATGCTGCCTCTTTCAAAAAAGAATACAGGCTGGCTTTCTTTTTTATATACCATCAGGCGCTCTTTTCCTTTTGAACAAGCCAGATATTGTTCTCCGTATGCATCGGCGAAAATACGCAGTTCGCTGACCACGCCCGTGTGTTTTTGCTCTAACTGCCTGTCTTCTGGTAATCCTAATTTTTCGCAGGCAGCACGACGTACAATATCGCATGCGAAATGTAAGATTCCGGCAGGGGGTTGGGTTGGGGTTATGGTAGTTTGAGGAGCGGTTTGTGGCTTTTCCGGTTCGGATTTTGGGATGCGTGGTTCTTGCACGGGTTTTGTGAAAATGCTGTCAAAGGAATAGCGATATTTTCTTTGGAAAGAATCTTCATCCAGCAAGTATTTTCGAATGTCCTGCTTGGATCCGATCTGAAGCTGCAAGCCATAGGTCAGCGTGGTTTCACACAGATAGATGGCAATGAAAGGAGATTTTTTCTTGAGCGCGAAATTAATCTCATTGCGTACATTTTCAGATGCCACCGAGTTGGGTGTAATGAACACCACGAAAAGACTGCTAGCATTGAGCGCTTTCCCGATCTCCTCCGGCCATTCGATGCCCGGTTCGATGCCTTCATCGTACCATACGTTATATCCCTGATTGTGGAATTGACCGATGATCGGAAACACTTCTTCAGCATCCATATGAGAATAGCTGATGAACATATATGGCTTATCACCCTTGTACGCTGCGAAAGGCAAGTTTGAAATAGCTCTGCTTGAACGAATATTGGATGCGGGATTGTTGGCTATCGTGGGATCTTTCATGCTCTCTCCTGGCTTTGTGTCGATAAGGTTAAAGTTTTATTACTTTCATACCGGCTAACGCCGCGAGCTTGACCACATTTCTTGCGACCTCGCGGTCATATTCTTTATACATTTCAGATAACGCATCCCAGGATACCAGGCAATTATGCTTTTTGTTGGCATTGTCGCGTTCAGGGGCGTAGGTCCAGCCGTCTTTGAGCTTTCCCTGCATCCAATCATCGTGCTCAATGATGGCATACGCTTCAATGGTATCATCGTCAAATGCAGTTATTTCTGTTCCTTCTGCATCCTTGCTGACCAGCAGGTAGTTGAGTTTTTGCAGTTTCTTTCCGATGTTCATTGCTTGCCGTAGATTCGAGTACCTTGCAGATTCATCCAGATCTTCAAATTTTTCAGCCACTAGAATGGGTTCATTTCTCTTCTTACGCGCAGCAATATAATCCTCATGGATTGCCTTCGCTAATATCTCCAAATTCTCAAGCATGGGGCGGGGTACCAGGTTGTCTTCTCTGGCTTCTTTATAAATGACTTCAAGCGTATCGCACTTGATCTCCAAACCACCGGTAAAAATGGCAGTGATATTCAATAACTGGTTGAAAAGATCATTCTTGTCATTGATAAACTTCTTTGGAAAAGTGCCTTTGCCAGCCAGATAGGTGATTCCAAAGGTTTTTTCGTTGATAACAATATTGGCTGAGGCTGCTTGCGTGCGTGTCTTTTCGATCTTTCCGTATCCAGCCCTGTTCCAATCCTGCATTTCATCACAAAACATGAGAAGGTAAGCGATGGGGTGGCTTTGTGGCTCCATCGGACCGCAGCCTAATGATTTTTGACACACATTGCGATAGTAGTTGTGCAGCAGAATGGCACTGGCGCTGTCGACAATGGCATTAAAGAAACGCATCGGATCGGTATCGGTTTTTTGAATGAGGTAGCCATACCATTTCAACACGATGATGGCGCTGTAAAAACCGTGGTCGATAAATCCAAACTTGGCCATATCGATGACAAAAGAATCGAGCTTGCTTTTAATGACATCAAGCGGTATTCCAAGTGAAATGTGGATTTTTTGCGCAAGTAGATCGATCGGTTGTAATAGGTCTACATACACGCTGCTTTCATTTTGCTCATAAAAATCCTTGATGAAGGCTCTTTTCGGGGTAACCTCTGCAATGGAATTCAAGCAGCGAAAATTCTGAAATTCCAGATGCGCTTTAATTTTCCCATTGCTATCGTCATGGTCGGCATTGGTTGCGAATTCCATAAAGCTTTCGATCTGTTTACCGATGATCTCCACCGGATACCCCACATCGTGGAAGAGAGAAGCGATGCCCCAACGGAACAGGAATTCTTCATGCTCATTAGCGTAATTTTCAGGATACTTTTTTCTATTGATGTTTGCTTTTTTGAACGCTGCTCGATAATTTGCATTTTGAGAATAGATGCACAACCCCAGGATAAAAACATTGACTGAGTGGATGTAATGGTCGCGCTGTTTATCGATCAGTGTGGCTGCCCGCTCTTCATAAGCGCTCAGCACATCCAGCAGGTCAATGAAGGAATTCTTGGAACCTTCCAGAACGATGCGGTATGTGCCAAAGAAAATTTCATAAACCGCAGAGGCATTTTCTTTTGTTTCATCATCCAAAAAGGTAAGCAATGATATTTTAATGGAATCGGTCAGGCTTGTTCTTCCACTATTTTTTTCTTGAGAGTCAAGAAGGGTAAAGAAATCGTTGGTGTAATTTTGTAGATTATTCATATTTTTCCAGTATTTCCGTTTCTTTTCCAATCGTAAAAACTTGATAGTTGTAATAGTTATACATAAAATTTTATACTATTTCATGAATTATCTGGTTGTGATTTTATTTGCGTAACTGTTCTATTGTACTCAATGATGGTAGAAAACTATCATGAGTGGATCCCACGAAACCTACTAATTCACAGTCAAGTACGCTGAATATTCATTTTATACCGGGTGTATTGTTTTTTATCCATATCTGTGATTTATAAAAAGAGAGGAGTTTTACCCGATTCACATCCCTTATCATGAAATGTTGACATAAAAGTTATGTTATGCTATTATATTGTTATATCATTATATTTGCACTATTAGCAAAGGATCTAGCTTCATGGGCTATTTTATTAATCCAGTAAGGTTTGACGATCATGATGCAATCAATATAATTTCTGATATACCTTGCACTGACGATTCAATAATCCAGGGAGTAGAGAACATTATAGAATTAATCAATTCTCAATTTCACCAAGGATTGATTGTCATTGATGGATATCTTACTGCCAGTTTAGAAGAATTTGCCAAGCTTTTGCTTACTAGGTCTAGGGCTGAGAATTTTGTGGATATTAACAGTTTATATAAAACAAGTACTGAAATAAACGATTTGATTGCAGAGTATTTGCCAGAAAACCGAGATGTTGATCCAGAACTAATATATGGGAAATTATTTGCTGGAAACATCCAAGATTATTTTGATACGATCAAAGTTAAAGACTTTGTAAAAAATATTGATCTAAAAGAAAAAACAATTCTGTTTGGTCATGGTTGTCTAAGTGGCCAGTTTGCTGATATTGCTGACCAGGTTATCTATATCGATGTTACTCCAAAAGACACAGCGTTTCGCATAAACGAAAAAAAATATACAAATATTGGAAATCACCAGGAACTTGATTTCGATGCCATGGCACGCAGGGCATATTTCATTGATGCTGAGATCGCAACAAAAATAAGACGACATGCCATCACCAACAACTCGATCAATTATTACATTCTTGAAAAGTACCAAAAACAGTTTACCTGCATCAAATCATCGATTCTTTATACTATTTTCAATGAATTAAGCAAACACCCATTCCGACCAAAACCAGTTTATATTGATGGTGTGTGGGGTGGACAATTTATTAAAAAAATTCGTCATATTCCGGATGAAGTGGCTAGCAAAATTGCCTGGTCATTTGAGTTAATTGCAACTGAAGCCAGCGTTGCATTAGATGTGAATTCACAGTACCTGGATATTCCTTTCCTTACGATTATGGATGCAGTGGGTAGAAAAATAATTGGGGATGACTTATATTCTCAATTTAATGGATACTTTCCAGTCCGTTTTAATTATGATGATACATGGCACAGTAATGGGAACATGTCAATCCAATGCCATCCAACGGACGAAATAGCGAGAAGTTTGCATGGAGATTTCGCTGGGCAAAGTGAGGCATACTATATTGTCACGACCGGCCATGATGCAAGAACTTATTGTGGTTTTCTGGCTGATGAGGATGGTCGGGAATTTTTACGACTTTGTAAGCAATCTGAAATTAGCGGGAATTTGGTACCTTATAGAAATTATATTAATGCCATCATATCAAAACCCGGTCTGCAAGTTTTCATTCCGGCGGGTACCGTGCATGGGTCAGGGAGAAACCAGGTGGTGCTGGAATTAGGTAGTCTAACAATTAACGCATATACCTATAAGATCTATGACTATACTCGAAAAGACGATAACGGAAAACTCCGCCCCATCCATACCAAACTTGCGGAAAGATCTTTGAATTTTAACAGGAATGAGAAATGGGTCAGAGAAAATGTAGCTTTCGATCCTATTCTTGTTGATGAGCAAGCAGATTATCAGGAATTTCTCATTGGAAGAACTGATCTGATGTATTTTGAAACCTATAAGGTGAACTTGAAGACAAAGGGTATTTATTGTGGTCACAATGATGATGCATTCAGTGTTTTCACAGTCGTGGATGGTGAAGAGGTAGAAATTCGATCCAAAGAAAATCCAGAACATAAATACCATGCAAAATACCTGGATGTGGTTGTCATTCCTGCAGGAGTAAAAGAGTTTATCGTCCAAGTACTGGGTGAACAACCGGTCGTTTTGCATAAGACCGTTGTTCGTCGGTCAATGGAGGTGGACCATAAAAAATAAAGTTATTGCCCATTGCATCCATCATACGCATTGGGATCCGTTCTGGTATTTCACATCCCAAGATTCGATGGTCGTTTTTTCCTACAACATGAAAGAAATGTTACGGGCATTCGAGGCTGATAAAATCAAGGACTTCTTCCTCGATGGACAAACAGCTGCTATTGATGAATATGTTGCAGTTCATCCGGAGGATGAAGCAAAGATCCGGAAGCTGGTTGAAGAAAATAAGCTTACTATTGGACCCTTTGTCTCTCAGTTGGATCCATTTCTTTGCAGCGGGGAATCGGTCATTAATAATTTACGTCTGGGGATCAAGCACGCCAAGAACTTGGGAGAAGCATCCTTCATTGCATATTTGGCTGATCCATTTGGACAATCCATCGATTTTCCTAAAATATTTAACCAGTTCGGGATTCATGATTTCGTTTTTACGCGGGGAGTGGGGGATATCTACAATCTTGGCAATGAGTTCTACTTGGAATCCAATGATGGCAGCCAGGTCCTTTGTCATACGCTGCTTGCTGGATATGGTTATGGAACGTATGCGTTCATGGATAAAAACTTGTTCACTTCAAAGGCCGAGGATTACAACAAAATTAGCGTTGATAGTCTTATCAAACGACTTCTGCAGAGATCTACATTAACCAATGAATTTGTTTTCCCTTTGGGCTTCGACCAAAATCCGATCATGCTCCATATAGAGGAACTCATTTCCTATTACAACAAGAAATATCCACATATTGAGTTCCGTTATACAAGCTGGGAAGAATATTTTGCCCGAGTACGTGAGCATGCGAAAGGATTAAAAACCTTTCAAACTGAATTGACCTCACCTCAATATCATCGTCTGCATTTATCAGGTATGAATTCAGCTAGGGCAGATATCAAGACGATCCTGGATAAAGCCGAACGATCATTGACATATGAAGCCCAGCCGTTGATGGCTATGCTAGATTCTTTGGGTATACCCTACGATCAGGGCATTCTTGATAAAGCCTGGTACACATTGGTCAACTCACAAACCCATGCTTCTGCAACACATGGCGATGTTACCAATCGTTGGGTAAAAGAAAATGGGCTGGCTGCATTGAATTACTCAGAAGCAGCGAAGATCTATTTAATGCGGCTGGTCGCTGCATCATTACCTAATTGTCCATCAGAAACAACAGCACTGGTCTTTTTCAATACCATCCCTTGGAAACGAGATATTGTGGCAAGAATGATCGTTGTTACAAAACAACCAAACTTCCAGCTTTTGAACCACAATGAACCTATTGATTATTCCGTCCTTCATCAAGAAAAAGTCTATGGCGGGGTCATTCGAAAAGATGAATCCTTGATGAACGAAGACAAATGGTTCTTCAAGACGGATATTGTGGCGAATGTCGGTTCGTTTGATGGGATTTCATATAAAACTTTCATGCTCAAAGAAAATGACGAAAAGAAAGCAGCCCCGGTTAAAGTACAAAGTGGTTCTCGGTCAATAAGCAACAAGCGCTATGAAATTGAATATAGCTCTGAGGGCATCCACATTGCTGATACAAAACTTGGAAGATCATTTAAAAATGTGCTTTTCCTGCAGGATGGTGGTGATGAGGGTGATAGTTACGACTATTCTTATCCTGATCAGGAGAAAGAATTCATTATTACCAATCAATTTACCGATGCAGATGTTGAATGTATTCAAACTCCAGATTTTGCTTCGATGAGTGTCAATGGTACGGTTTTTATTCCGGAGTCATTGGAAGCGCGAACGAACCGTCAGTTGAATTCCCCTTTGAAGTATACGATCAAACTCGAGTTGAATGCGACGTCACCCCTCATTCGAATTTATGGATCTATTTTCAATCAAGCGCAGGACCATCGCATTCGGTTAGGGATCCGAACGGGGATTGAAAATCGTTTTTCTTTCGCAGGAACGCAGTTTGGGTATGCCAAACGCCCGTGTGATCCCATTGAAATGAAAAATTGGAAACAGAATAATTATTTTGAAGAACCATGCAGCACCCGGCCATTGTTGAATCATGTTTCAGCGGTCGGTGAAGAATATAACTTGACTGTATTTACACGTAGTACAAAAGAATATGAATTTACTGATGAAGATTATTCAAATATCCAGTTGACCTTGTTCCGATCGGTGGGATTTGTAGGACTCCCAGATTTAAATCGGCGACCAGGCAGACCCAGTGGTCTTGCTAATAAGATTTTTGCAGCACCGGAACACCAAATGCTTGGTGAAAACACCTTTGATATTGGGATTGGTATTTACTCTGGATTCGATGGTAATCAAATTATGCGTGATTACGCTGAATTTGCGGTAGGAGCGATGTATTACCAGAACCAGAATTTGGATAAGACGATCTATCCAATTTCCTATTTCCCGATCAATCCTTTGGAAACGAACCTACCAAAGGAATATACATTTTTGACATTGAATGCATTTCTGGGTAGTTATGGAACAGTGAAAAAAGCACAAAAAGAAAACGGTTACATTTTACAGATATTCAATAGTGAACAAAATCTGATTGAAGGAGGTGAATTGAAGGTTGGTTTCGATTGCAGTCGCATTATTCAAGTGGATCTACTGGAAGAAGAAATATCAAATGCAAAACGGAATCCAATAACGTTAAAAACTGGAGAATTGAAAAATTTGCTAATGATTTGTAATAAAAAGGAGGAATAGTTGAAAAAAATTGTTGGTGTGACATCATGCCCGGCAGGTATTGCACATACCTACCTTGCAGCAGAAAGCTTAGAGAAAGCTGGAAAGAAAAGTGGTTACTTGGTTAAGGTTGAAACCGAAGGTGCGGGCGGCATTGCAAATAAACTAACCGAAGAAGATATCGCAGAAGCCATTGCAGTGATCGTGGCTGCAGATACCAGTGTGCCCATGGAGCGTTTTCACGGCAAACCTGTTCTCAGTATTTCAACGGGTGATGCCATTCGTAACGCTGCAAAATTTATTCAATTAATCGAAGAAGGAAAAATTGAAATTTACTGATCTTGAGGGAGATTAATGTGAAAGGAAAAGGTTCTGTTTATCGTGACACCATGACAGGAGTATCTCACTTTCTGTCGTTTATCATTGCAGGTTGTGTGTTTATTTCCTTTGCACTTTTATTTGGAACCGGGAATGTTAATGTAGAGTCCGTTAGCGCCATAAATCCAATTTCTGAATGGTTTTTAAAAATAGGGAATATCGCGATGGGATTAATGCTGCCAATCCTGGCTGGATATATCGCATACTCAATTGCCGATCGCCCTGGTCTTCTGGCTGGTATGGTTGCAGGTATGCTTGCTAAGAGTGGAGGCTCTGGTTTTCTGGGAGCGATCGTGGGTGGATTTGTTGCAGGCTACATAATAAAGCTGTTGGAACAAATTACGAAAACTCTGCCAAGGTCATTTGAAGGTGCGAAAACACTTGTCATTTTTCCGGTTTTCGGAACCATACTGGCTGCACTAGCCATGCTGCCAGTTAATTATGTGGTAATGCCTATCAATACAATACTCAATAACTTCTTTCAGAATTTGGGTGGGGGCAATGCGATCGTGCTTGGTGCAGTGGTTGGTGCAATGTTGGCTTACGATAGCGGTGGCCCGATCAATAAAGTTGCATATCTATTTGCAGTTGCCTCCCTACTTGGTAAGGACGGTAATATAGTACCTTCCATTGCGATGGGTGCGGCTGGCTGTGCTGGCATGACGATTAGTATCAGCTGTGCACTGGCAACAGTACTATTCCCCAAGAAATTCTCTCAAGAGCTTAAAGAGGCTGGAAAAGCTGCCTGGATCATGGGACTCAGTTTTCTTGGAGAAGGAGCGATCCCTTTCACCACTGTACATCCCAGAAAAGTCATTTTATCTACTGTGACAGGAGCAGCAGTTGCAGGTGCTTTATCTGGTTTATTTCGATTAACACTGACAGCTCCTATTGGCGGTATTTTTACCCTTCCCTTCACCAATAACGTGCTTCTCTATTTACTTTGCTTTGTCATTGGTACCTTGGTTTCGACCTTCATGATGGGTTTTTTGTTAAAGAAAAATATTGAAGAAGATCAGAAGGCAGAGGAGTAGGATTCAATTGAAGGCAATTGGATTGAATCCTCTTGCGTAAATTAATTATAGGATAACTCCCATTCTTTGAGAACTCTGCCTTAGTATTCGAAAACTTTGGGTGTCATCTTTATGAGATTCTGTTAAGGATAAAAAAGTCATAAAAAATAGAAACAGGCCAATATGGAACTTGTTGATGAATCGTTGATAGCTCTTGATATTGATATTTCTTCTAAACTATCTGTGATTGAGAAGATTGCAGACCTTCTAGAAAAATCAGGTCGCATGAAGGATCGACAGCAGTATATCAAAGATGTGTTGCAGAGAGAAAAAATTGTTTCAACGTATATTGGAGATCTGATGGTGATTCCCCATGCTCGATCTTGTGCAATTAATTATCCCTCTCTGGTATATCTCAGATTAAATGAACCAGTGGATTGGAACCCTACTGAAAAGGCGAGGTATATTTTTGGAATTGCCGTGCCTGCTGAGAATGTAGAGAATATATATCTTGAAATTCTATCCTCGGTTGCCCGTAAATTGCTTGATGATACAATAAAAACAACCGTATTTAGGTCGAAATTAAAAAAAGAGATCTTAGTTGCTTTACTGTATTGACCATCCAACATGGAGAATCATTAAAAATATATGGTAAAACGAAATAGCGATGGTAAAAATAATTTAGAGAAGAGACTGCCAAAGTATTTGCAGATCGAAGAAGATCTTAAGTACAGGATCTTGTTGGGTGAATGGAAACCTGGAGATCGGATTCTTTCGGAAGAAGAATTTTGCAGAGTTTATGATGTTAGTCGAATTACAGTAAGAAGAGCCATCTCTGAGTTGGAATTAGCGGGTTATCTCTACCAGATCAGTGGTAAAGGAACCTTTATAAAAAATTTTCAGGAAGAAACTCAAGAAAATACTTTCGTTAAAAGTTTCACCAATGAAATGCGGGAGCGTGGTATGAATGTAATTACTACCAGCGTCACCCTCGATGCAGTCCCCGCAGATAATTCTTTGGCAGGTTTACTGAACATTAATCCCGGATCACAAATTTTCCAGTTAAAAAGGGTGAGAGCCGTCAGTGACGGGGATATTATCGCTTATTCTGTCAATTCGTTCCCCAATGCAAAACCATTTTCGACGGATGCGAAAGATTATTACAACTCATTTTATGATTATTTGGCAACATTTGGTATCTATTTAATATCAACAAAAGAGTATCTTGAAGCGATGTTACCTCCTTCTAATGTTGCGGAAATGCTGCAAATTCCTCAATCAGAGCCAGTCTTGAAGTTCGTCAGGGTCAGCCACAATTCTGATTATAGTTTCAGTGAATATAATCTCTGTTATTACATTGGAAGCAAGTATCGCTACTATATAAACATGTAGCCTTTTATGAGATCTATCCTTTTTGTCAAGAATTAAATAAATATTATTTTGCCGGAGGAAAATAAAATAGTTTTTCTACTTTATTAACACCTATATTTACCTTCTTGTTTTGAGTACTTTACCCTTTTGAAAAAAAGCGCTGAAATCATCAGCGGTATCGTTTTTTATCATGCACACAGTATGTGCCTTCTGAATTCACCCACCGCTTTTCTTCTTGTTCCAGAAAATGATCAATACCCATATCTCTGATCATTTCCAGGTTTTCGATTTCGCTCATTCCATACTTTGCGCGATATCTGCTATCCAGGCGCTTCAACCTTTCACACGGGAATGTATCGCAGTCAAAACAATATCCACCCTTTCTTGTTTTGCACAGTTTAATGGGGCATTTTATACAAACATGATTGACAATTCTGCCGCTCGAGCATCCCGGACATTTATTTTCCTTGCGTAGGTAACTCAAGCACAATCCACAGTTCATTCCGCATGGTGCTATTAGTTCTTTTTGCATAAGAAAATTTTAGCACTTTAAATTCCATTGTCCTGGTAATTTAAAAAAGGGGAGCGATGAATTTTCAAATCGCTTGTAAAGAATGGAAAATTTTCATTTAAAACTTGCTGATGAATAACAATAGTTGCTGATTTATGAATTAACATAAATGATCTCTCTTTTTTGGAGCAAAATACAGATCATTGAGAAGGATATTTTAACGAAGAAATTTATTGTGATAGCATTGGTTTATTGTTTACAGATACGATAAAAAATTTCAATCTTAAGAAAAGAATCAACTATGTTCAATATCCCAACTCCACATATCGAAGCCACCTCCAAAGACGAGATCGCAAAAGTAGTTCTCATGCCTGGTGATCCTCTGCGTGCCTGGAAGATTGCGGAAGAGCATCTGCAGAATGTGAAGCAATTCAACCAGGTTCGTGGCATGCTCGGATTTACAGGGTTTTATAAAGGAAAGCGCATCAGTGTGATGGGCTCTGGTATGGGGTTTGGCAGCATCGGCATTTATTCCTATGAACTGTATCAATTCTATGATGTAAATACCATTCTCCGCATCGGATCCTGCGGTGCATTGATTCCGCAGCTCGACGTCATGGATATCATCTTAACCGACCGTGTATTCTCCAATGAAACCTTTGCCAAAGACGCTTATGGTATCGAGGAGAAGCTCATCAAAGGCAGCCAGAGGGTTTCAGATGTCATCAAGAAGATCGCAACTGCGAAGCATATCAAGATACACGAAGGAAACGTTGTATCCGACAATGTTTTTTATACCACTGTGGAAACGAATTGGGATGCCATTTATGCGGAAAATAAGGTTATCGCTTCCGAAATGGAATCTTTTGCGCTATTTTCTACTGCACAAGCCTTGAACAAAGAAGCAGCTTGCCTGCTGACAGTGTCTGATAGTTCCTTCAAAAAGGAGCAAAATTTATCAGCAGAAGCGCGACAGAATGCTTTTAATGAAATGATGGTTCTCGCGTTGGAGACAGCGGAGGCTAGCTTGGATTGATGGAAGTGCATTTTAATATAAGAATATGCATTTCATAGACCCTGCAAGCGCATGGTCTTTTGATTACTAACATTTCAATGAAAATATTAAATAGGGCACCACTTTTACCATGGATAAATACTCTTCCATTTTGATCAACTGTTTTTTCTTTCCCAAGGAATTAAGAAGCGATATCCCATTGGAATAAGAATTCCTCCTGCTTTTGATTGAGATCTCAATTGTTAAAATTTTTGTTGGATTGATTTTTTACGATTTATGGTTTATAATAATTATAAGATAATAAAGATTATAAACATTATGAAAAGTATTGATGAAGTCATTGAGGTATTTCAGAAACACGGACAAAAGGTCACCCCACAGCGCCGTGAAATTCTGAAGATTCTGGTCAATAACAAGGACCATCCTAAAGCAGAAGAGATCTATCGGATTTTAAAAAACAGGATGCCGGATGTAACTCTGGCGACGGTTTATAACACCTTAAATGTTTTGAGAGACTTGGGCATGATCGAGTCGATTGGGGTGATTGGAGATGATTCTGTACATTATGATCCGACCACCGAAGCCCATGATCACTTGTGTTGTATGCGTTGCAAACGCATTATGGATATCGAAAAAAAAGAACCAGAGGTAAATTTTACACAAAATGAAATCTCAGGATTTCAGATCGTGAAGCGAATGGTTACTTATTATGGATATTGCCCGGAATGTCAAAAGATGCTGAAAACAATTTGATTAGTACGAACGGGATATCGATAAGCAAGACATCTTTTCGAGAGAAACTAAGAAAAAGAAAAATAAAAAGGAGAAAAAAATGGAAGAAACAAGATTCAATATGCCGTTGTTGGGGGATGATTTTCCGCAGATGACGGTACAAACGACTCATGGAAAAATGACCATCCCGGATGATCTGAAAGGAAAATGGTTCGTTCTTTTCAGCCACCCAGCAGACTTCACACCTGTTTGCACGACCGAATTTGTCGCTTTTCAACAACGTTATGAAGAATTTGAAAAGATGAATTGTCAATTGATCGGTATGTCTGTGGATCAGGTCTATTCTCATATTAAATGGATAGAGTGGATCAAAGCAAAACTAAATGTGGAAATAAAATTCCCGGTTATCGCAGCAAATGATACGATTGCCAATAAATTGGGCATGCTTCATCCAGGAAAAGGAACAAATACTGTTCGTGCAGTGTTCATCGTTGATCCAAAAGGGAAAGTACGCTTGATCATGTATTATCCCCAAGAGATTGGGCGCAACATGGATGAGATCGTTCGGGTAGTGAAAGTATTGCAAATTTCCGAAAAGCAGGGCGCTATTCCGGCAGGTTGGCCGAATAACGAGCTGATCAAAGATAGAATAATCGTTTCCCCTGCAACGGATATGGAAATGGTGAAGAAACGCCTGGAAGATAAATCGTTGGATTGCTTTGACTGGTGGTTCTGCCATAAACCCTACCAGAAATAGATCTTTCATGAAACATCTCATTTAAAAAATATTTTTAAAAAGGTGTTCCAAAATTCCACTCACCTTTTAATTTAATAGAGAATATTTTTCATCTTGAATTTATCTCAACCACGTGGTCGATGGTTAATACTCCTGGCACTGATCAGCAGTGTGATCACGAGAAGACAGATCAGCAGCATGGATACCCGCAGTGACGCGGTTTCTGCAACTACTCCGATCATGGGTGCTGCGATTAAAGAGCCGACATACCCAAACGTTGCCACACTGGCAATACCGATGCCAGCAGGAATGCCCGGAGCATTCCCGGCAGCGCTGAAAGTGAGTGGGACAACATTGGCCAGACCCAGCCCTACCAGCGCAAAACCTGCGATGGCAATGATGGGGTTAAAGGTTGTGATAATGGCTGCCAGTCCTAAGCCTGCGATTGCGCTGCCTGCTCTCACGATCGTAGCGGGTTTCCATTTGCGAACCAGAAAATCACCGGTCAAACGTCCTACGGTCATGGTCAATGAAAAAGCTGCGTAACCAAGTGCCGCCAATGAGGTATTGGTAGATAGCACATTGGTAAGATAGACCGCGCTCCAATCTGCCATGGCGGTCTCCCCGATCACTGAACAAAACGCAATGGCTCCCATTGCCCACAGCGCACGCTCCGGAAGGCGAAATGCAGTCTTCTTTTCTGACCCTGCTTGGCTCCCTTGCAGCAGGTGTGGATAGCAAACAAGAACGACAATGACGAACAACAAAGCCACCAATGCAAAATGCAGAAAAGGAGTAATAACAGGCAAGGCTGCCATTCCGGCGCCCAACAGTGCTCCAGCCAGACCCCCGATGCTGAACCCGGCATGAAAGGAAGACATCAGGATGCGCCCTGCCTTTTGTTCCACCTGAACAGCTTGTTCGTTCATGGCGATATCCATGGTGCTCATGGCTGCGCCAAAAACAAATAAGGTAAAAAACAATGTGATGGGATTGGGTACCAGCGCCAACAGGGGGAGTGTTGCGCATAGCAGTAACCCTCCGATTCGCGTCACCTTGGCGCTGCCAAAGCGGGCAATGAATCCGCCGACCAGAGATAACGCTGTGATCATCCCTAATGACGCACCGAACAGGATCAAACCAAGCGTTCCTTCACCCATACCCAGGCGGGATTGGATGGACGGAATGCGGGCTACCCAGGTTGCCACGATCGCTCCATTGGTAAAAAATGAAGCCAGTACCGCCAATTGTGATTTACCCCCTACCAAGAATCTTTTCATAGAAAACTCCTCAATGGTTTTTGTCTCAGTTCATAATGAAAATGAATTATTCAGCTTTGAATACCTGAATCCCCAGCTTGCGATACACTGTCAGTGCTTCTTCTTCCACCTGTTTTTCAGTGATGATATGCGTAATGGCAGTGCAGGGTGCAACAATGTATGGCCCAACCGTTCCCAGTTTCTCGACTGTAACAGTGGCAACCACGTCCCCGGATTGCTCAATGAAGGTGCGCATGATGCTTACTTCTTCATATTCATAGATCGTGCAGCCCACATCCGGGTGCAGACCGCAAATACCCAGAAAACAAATATCCGCTTGAAAATGTTGAATTTGATTAATAGCTTCCGCATCACTTGCAACCAGTTCTTTTTTATTTAAGTGTCCACCAATAAGGATCACATCAATATATTGGTAATTCGCCAGATGCAGGGCGATTTGTGGACTGATGGTAACAATGGTGGCGTGCAGGTCGAGCGGTAGGTTCTTGGCGATCCCGGTGTTGGTTGTCCCTCCACCGAGCAGAATGAGCTGCCCATCGCGTACCAGTTCACGCGCTGCCTGCGCCAACCTAACCTTACTGATCGGGTTTTGTTTATCGCGTTCCATGAACGGAATATTGTTGGGGGCAATGGGGAGGGCACCGCCGTGCACCCGTTTTAATAATCCGGCAGATGCCAGGTCCCGCAGATCGCGCCGGATGGTATCTTCCGAGACTCCAAAACGATGGCTTAGCTCAGACGCCACCACTCTACCACGCAGGCGCAATTCTTCCAGAATGGCTTGCTGTCTCTCTTGTGGTAGATCGATTGTTTGCATAGGTGTTTCTTATTTCTTCCGCGCTAGTATGCGTATTTATGCATGTTTGTGCATTATATTGCATGGATTAAGAGATGTCAAGTTGAAAGGGAAAAAACAGCCAGTACTGATGAGAATGAGAAGAAGGGTAATGCATCAGGACGGTTCGAATATCGTTTAAAGAGAAATGCTGGCTACTAAAAAGTTGCCTGCTGTTTTCCAAAGAACCTTCCCCATATTGAGTTGCGCGAATTCGCGTCCGTAAGCATCCTCTTCAAAACGAAAGACCACTCTTCCCCCTGCGGCGAACATGGATGGTCTGGTGAAGCTTTGAATGATCACGCTGTGCCGTACCCGTTTGCAATGATTCCATTTTTCTTTGTTCTTCTGTTTGGCAACTGATCGTAAAATAGCGATGGTGATCATCCCACCGAACCAAAGAAGAAGATTAATAGTCATCAATGCACCAAAATAACTCTTCTGGTTGGCAAACGAGACAAGAAGTATCAAAGCCACTACAAAGATCAAGAACGATAACCATCCCCATTTTCGGAATGGCTTGATCAAAGCGTTGCTGAATTGGAGCGCCTCATCACATGCGCTGCATAATGGAGAATTGATGGTCAACGTATTGATACATTTATAGCTGTTGTTGGAACCTTGAACCGGGAGCACACCGGTAATGGCAGTATTTTCACATACCACGCAGCGGTTAACAGATCGGTAGCTCGCAAGATAAGCGGTTAAAATACGTACCATTTCTTCTCCTCTTTCTTTGCATTATACAAATGCTAAAAGTGGAAATACAAGTTACCCCTCAAGTTTTTTCGATTGAAAAATACAGAAAAAGATATATTGTTTCATTTTAAACGAAGGTGATCAATTTCTATGATTGGGGAGATATTTTCCCAATGATAGAATGAATGTTTATCCTCATCTTTTATAAGAACTTTCCGCTATAATTTTTAAATGGAATTCCATGTTTCCTCCAAAGCACGGAAGAAATACCAGCTTGAAGAATCCCTCTTTTCTTTTGATGGCAATGCCATCTTCGCTAATTTTCATGCAGCGCGTATCTTCGCCCAGCGCATGAATGAAAAGCGTGACCTGGTCATGCATCCTGAACTCACTGTGCGCGCCGGGCAGGTGAATGCCATGGGCTTGATCGATGAGATACTCCACTATGTGATTTCCTTGTACCGAACTCAAAAAGCCCCCCGCCTTTATCAAGATATAGAAGCTGCTCTGCTAAACGAATTAGGGAAACGAAAACTGACTGCCATGCTGCGAATTTTCACCCGTTATTTTCCGCCCCTTGCTGTCTTTCAAGAAAAAATGTCGATTGACGAATATCTCACCGGGGAGACGGATGGCATTCCCAATCGTTTTTCTGTGCTTGAAGAAATCCTCATGCTGTGGCTGACCAATCAAAATCAAGCTTGCTTGCCCTACCAGGAATTGTTTGATGATCGAGAATTGGTCGATAAAACTTCCTATTCCCTTTTCATCACTGCAGTGCATGATTTCTTTGCATCCCAACCCACCTTTGGTCCGGATGCTCAAAACCTGGTGGATATGTTGCGCAGTCCCGCTATTGCTGTACCGGTTTCACTGCGCGGGCAGCTCGATTACATTCGCACCCGCTGGGGGGATCTGCTGGGGCATTATTTGCTGAAACTGCTCGGCAGTTTGAATCTTTTTACTGAAGAAGAACAAATACGTGGGTTGGGGCCTGCTCCCATACGTGTGCCAGTCTATACTGCGGCTGGTGAAATGGAACTCGAACGTTTCAGTCCCGATGCGGATTGGATGCCACGCTTGGTAATGATGGCAAAGAATACCTACGTTTGGCTCGATCAACTCAGCAAACGCTACCATCAATCCATTACACGGCTTGACCAGATCCCGAATGAAGAACTGGATCTTCTTGCTCAATGGGGATTCACCGGGCTATGGTTGATTGGTCTGTGGGAGCGCAGCCGCGCTTCGGCTCGTATCAAACAAGCTTGTGGCAATCCTGAAGCGATTGCTTCTGCGTACTCTCTCAAAGAATATCGCATTGCAGATGATCTGGGTGGAGAAAACGCTCTGAATGATCTGCGCACCCGCTGCCAGCAGCGTGGCATTCGCCTGGCGAGTGATATGGTTCCCAATCACATGGCAATCGATTCCACCTGGGTGACGGAACACCCCGATTGGTTTGTCTCCTTGCCTTTTTCTCCCTTCCCGTCGTATACCTTCAACGGTTCCAACCTGAGTGAAGATGAGCGCGGTGAGATTTATATCGAAGATCATTATTATGACCGTATGGATGCTGCAGTTGTATTTAAATATCAAGATCGCAGAGTTGGCCGCACCTACTATATCTATCATGGCAATGACGGTACCAGCATGCCCTGGAATGATACTGCCCAGCTCAATTATCTCGACCCCAATGTGCGGGAAGCGATCATCCGTACCATTTTGGATGTTGCCCACCGCTTTCCCATCATTCGCTTTGATGCTGCTATGACCCTTGCCAAACAACATTATCAGCGCCTGTGGTTCCCTCCACCCGGGGGTGGTTGTGATATTCCTTCGCGCAGTGATTTCAGCCTACCGCAGGATATCTTCAATCAGTACATGCCTCAGGAATTCTGGCGGGAAGTGGTGGATCGTGTGACAGCCGAAGCGCCTGGTACCTTGCTGCTCGCGGAAGCGTTCTGGTTGATGGAAGGCTATTTTGTACGCACCCTGGGGATGCACCGTGTTTACAATTCTGCTTTCATGAATTTACTGCGCGATGAAGAGAACGCCAAATATCGCCAGGTGATGAAGAATACCCTTGAATTTGACCCGGAGATTCTCAAGCGTTTCGTGAATTTCATGAACAATCCCGATGAGCAGACCGCGGCCACACAATTTGGTAAAGGGGATAAATATTTTGGTATCTGCACTCTCATGATAACCATGCCTGGATTGCCCATGTTTGGGCATGGCCAAATTGAAGGCTTGACTGAGAAATATGGTATGGAATACAAACGTGCCTACTGGGATGAACAGCCCGATCAAGCGCTGATGGATCGCCATGCCTGGCAGATCTTCCCGTTGCTCAAACGGCGTTATCTCTTCGCCAACGTTGAACAGTTCTACCTGTATGATTTCTATAATACAGAGGGTATGGTGGATGAGAATGTGTTTGCATATTCCAACCGTGCCAGGCAGGAGCGCTCGTTGGTCGTCTATCACAATCGTTTTGGAGATACCGCTGGTTGGGTGCGCACCAGTACAGCCTTTATGGATAAACGCAACGGCACCTTGCGCCAGGTGGACGTGCGCACTGGTTTGGATCTTCCGAATGGCAAGCATACCTTCGTGATCTTCCGTGATGCTCTAACCGGCTTGCAGTATATTCGCAATTGCAGTGAAATCGCGCACAAGGGGTTGAATATCCAATTGGATGCTTACCGCGTGCATGTATTTGTCGATTTTCAAATCGTCGAGGATGATGAAAAAGGGAACTGGCAGCAAGTACACGATACACTGAATGGGCGTGGTGTACAGGATATGCAAACC
>DHHD01000036.1 GCA_002403105.1 Anaerolineaceae bacterium UBA4781
ACCTTTGGTTTCATCCAATGTTCTGGTTGTTCCAGGTAGAATACCGGGATTGAGATCGCCGTAATGAAATTCTGTATTGCTACCTTTGACATGAATGATTAAATTCTCTGCGGTTAATCCAGAAGGAGAAAATTGATAATCCAAGACTAAATTTTCAGTTTCTAAATGCAAAGAATTCTTCGAAGTAACTGCATCCATGAATGGGGTGGGTCGATTGCGGTACCAAAATTGCTGGGAAGGACGATCTTCAAATAAGCCAGTTGGGCTGTACTCAATCCGAATGAGTCGCGAGGTAAGGATGGAAAAACGTATCGTAGAGAAAGAAAAGACTGATTTTGGGTTCGCAATAGCTTGATCTAAAAAAACTTCTTTCATTGTTTGATCCATGGGTAACTACAATTTTAATCTTGACATTTCCAAATTCAATACTATAATAATACTTAATTCACTGAATAAACAAACAAATTCTATCATGAATTCAATCCAACATGCAAACCGTGACCTCATGCGAGGTATCAATCGTTCTGTCATATTGAACGTAATTAAAACTCATGGACCAATTTCAAGAGCTGATATTGCACATATGACCGGATTAAGTCCGGCAACGGTCACATCCATAACCGGACTGTTAATCGATGAAGACCTTATCTTTGAAAAAGCCACCGGCGATTCCAGTGGAGGAAGACCTCCGATTTTACTGGCATTGAATCCGCAAGGTGGCTTTGTCATTGGAATAAAGTTAATGGAACTGCACGCTGTGGCAGCACTTACCGACCTCAATGCCACCGTTCTGGAAAAAGCAACCATACAAATGCCAAATAAAGAGCTGGATTCTGTAATTGATGAGCTGGTGCTGCTGGTGGAGGATCTGATCCGTAAAAGTACGATTCCAAAGAAACGCTTATTTGGAGTAGGCATCGGTCTGGCAGGCGTGATCGATTCAGTAAACGGGATATTGCGAAAAAGCCCATTTTTTGGATGGAAAGATGTTCCATTGGGCGATCGATTGCATTCCCGCTTGAAGGTTCCCATTTTTCTGGATAACGATGTCAACACACTGACTTTGGGTGAAAAATGGCTTGATAGTGGAGTCCATACTGATAACTATGTGGTGATCACGGTCGGACGTGGTATTGGGATGGGAATCGTGATCAACGGACAGATTTACCGCGGCAAAGGTGGCGGTGCAGGAGAGTTTGGGCATCTGGTGGTAAACCAGGATGGCCCAATTTGTAATTGCGGAAAACGCGGTTGCCTGGAGAGCTACTTGGGGGATCAAGCTTTATTAATGAGGGCAAGAGAAGAAGTGAGTTCTTCAATACAAGATATTGATGATCTTATCCAGATCGCAGGAGATGGCAATTCCGCTGCCATTCATTTGTTTAATTGGGCGGGGAATTTGCTTGGGCAGGAAATTGCCAATCTGGTTAATCTTTTTGATCCAAAATTGATCATCATTTCCGGTGAGGGGGTGCGCATGGGAGATCCTTTCTTTTTCTCTATGCGCGAAGCGGTGCAGAACAATTCTGTTCCTGAATTATTTGAAAACACGGAAATCCGTATCAACACATGGGGTGACGATGTATGGGCGCGAGGTGCGGCCAGCCTCGTTATTGGCGAATTGTTTAATTCCCCAATTCAGAAGGAGGATAGAACTGGAACAAATCAGTAAAAATTTTTACCTAAAGTTAATTCATTCACCGTATAAAGTATTGACGAATTGCTTAGAAAAATAAAAGGAGTGGAAGATGAAAAACAAAATTTTCTATATTGTATTTTCCTGTTTACTCGCAACCAGCCTGTTGCTGTCTGCTTGCGCAACTGCAGCTGAAAGTGCTGAAAGTAGCGAAGCAGAAGATACGACTGTATCAACTACCTCCAGCGAGCCGGTGACCATTCGTTACTGGCATACTATGAGTGATACCGAAACTGCTAAATTTGATGAGGTCATCGCGGCTTTCGAAGCAGCCAACCCTGGAATCACAGTAGAAGCCACCCGTTATGCTGCTGATGATTTCAAGACTGCGTTGACCACAGCAATCGCTGGTGGTGATGTTCCTGATACAGCTCGGCTCGATATCGCATGGGTGCCACAATTTGCCAGTCAGGGAGCTTTAATGCAGCTCGATGGTACATTACCAGACTTCGATACGATTGCTGCTGGTGTTTTTCCCGGGCCATTATCCACGAACAAGTGGGAAGATCATTATTATGGTTTACCTCTGAATACCAATACCCAGGTGCTCGTCTATAGTAAAGATGCTTTTACGGCTGCCGGTATTGAATCTGCCCCGTCCACAATTGAGGAGTTTGTCGATGATGCCTGCAAATTAACTGATGTATCGACCGAAACCTATGGTTTCGCACAAGGTGGTACTTACTTCTGGGCTTCTGCCCCTATCTTCTATGCCATGGGTGGTAAAGTCACCGATGATGCAATTACCACAGCAACTGGTTACATCAATGGTCCCGAAAGCGTTGCGGCATTTACCGTACTCAAAGACCTGTATGATAGAGGTTGCTTGTCTCCGAACCTGTTAGGGGGTGGTATTGCGACCGATGCCGGTTCTGGCTCTGGAAAATATGCCATGATCATCGATGGCCCCTGGATGGTCGATATTTATAAAAGCAACTATCCAGATTTCAATTATGGCTTTGCTTTAGTCCCTGCTGGTAAAGATGGAACAAGTTCTGTCGTTGGCGGTGAGGATGTGGTTGTTTTAGACGGATCTACGAACAAAGAAGCTGCTTTGAA
>DHHD01000081.1 GCA_002403105.1 Anaerolineaceae bacterium UBA4781
ACCTGCATTTCCCCATGTTTTTCTGCGGAAATTGTGTATAATCAAAATATCGATCTCGCCATCCAGCGGGGAACCATCACTTTTTGATCGACATTGTCGCGCCGTCAAAAATAAAAATTTCTGGAGGATGATATGGCAACAGTAAAATTCTATTCTTTGAAAGCAAAAAAACATGTACTCATCGACAGCAGTAAAGTAAAGATCGTAACGTTAAAGAACGGGCGCCAAGCAGCAGAAGCAATTGATCCGGAGACCGGCAGTAAATTATTCAAATTCTTATCTGCTGCCGAGTTGAAAGAATTAAAACCATAAGCTCAGACAAATTAATTTTTTCAATTAATAAAATAAAATTGATCATTTCTTATGCCTGAGCGAAGAGGCATAAGTCGATTAAGAGTGCGTTCATTTCGAAGTTCTAGAAATGAACGCATTTCATTTTCCAGATCATGACTGCAAATCTTGCTCTTCGTGTTATAGTATTTTCAAGGATTCATAAAAAGAATGTCATCTCAAAAAAAGAAAAAGCTTCTTACCATCCTTGGTATCATCATCATTCTGATCGTCACCGGCAGCGGATTCATGTACGGGTGGCATCTCCGGCAGGAGTTATTGCAAACCAGAACAGAATACAAAACCATCTATGAGGAAATGCGGGAAGATATCGCAGTTCTTGAAGAAGAACTGATCTCACAGGGATCGTTTGTAACCGATAGATTTACCGCGCAGTACGAATTTATTGTAGATCCAAACGCTATAACACTGAATTCCATAAATGTTGATATGCCTTCCGATGACTCTTCTGTTGCCATCATTACCGGAGGGCATATTTATGGTAATCCATACAATGAAGGGGTTCCAACAGTCGCTGGCACAATTACAGATTATGTTGACGCTCTTAATTCTTCTGAGGTTGATATGTTCATCTCTTTAGGGGATATGACCTATTTACCTTCCCTGGAAAGCATCCACAGTTTGAAACAAGACTTTCTCAATAAACTCACAATCCCTGTTTTAAATTCCGTGGGAAATCATGATATGAAAAATGGGCGCACATTTTACGAAGAGGATTTTGGGCAGACATATTATTCCTTTTCTTATGGGTCTGCACAGATCATTGTCCTGGATACTGTTCTCTCCCATTGCTATATTGAAGGACATCAGCAGGAAATGCTGAAAAGCGTTGTTCAGGATTCTCTTAAAGATGAGAATATTGATACCATTTTCGTCTTTATACATAAATTAATATTTCTTGAAGATGAAGATTTAATGGCAAGAGCAAATGGAGCCTGTGAGTATGGAACAAATTTTTCTGTATTGCGCGACGAACTATTAATACCAGCATCCAGAGTAAAACCGATTTATATCTTTGCCGGTGACGTAGGCGCTTTTGGTGGAAACCTCTCCCCGTTCTTTTACCAATATCCTGAATCGAACTTATATACAATTGCGATCGGGGTAGGAGATAGTGAACAAGATGCCTTACTTCGAATTAACATTGAGAATGGTAATGTTGAATTGAATATTCTGGCTTTGAAAAACGGGGAATTCCAAGAAGTTGCCAATTATACGCCAGATTATTGGCGCATACAACCGCACTAAGCACATTTTATGTAAACTTGATTTTCACAAAATTGGAATAGAATTGCTTTACTCATTATTAATTTAGAAATGATTTGGTGACTGCATGCGATTGATTCAGACGAAAACAAAAGATAAAAAACCCTATCCAAGGTTGAAAAGAATAGTAGAGCGTCCATCGACCAAAATAATATTGATACTTCTTCTGATAGGACTGGGTTTTATCGGGGGCGTTTTTGCTCATAAATACAAATTGACAGCTAAATTGCGAACAGCTTTTGGAATAGTGCAAAGTGATCTCAATGACGTGGCAGAAGTTGTTGAAAATGACATCGCGCAATATTCCGATAACGGATTGATGAATCTCTATATTGATCTGCCTTTTGAAAGTTTGGAAGCTTTGAGTACCAAGCGAGAAGAGGCGCTTGAAATAGGAATTCTAAACAGTGAGGATGAAGATTTTGTACCAGCCTCTATTCAGTTGGACGGTGGTGCAAAAATTGATGTCAATGTGCGGTTAAAGGGGGATTGGAGTGACCATTATGCTGGCGATAAATGGTCGCTGCGAATTGAAATTGATGATGATACTCAGGCATTTCTGGGGATGAGGAAATTTTCAATTCAAGCACCGGAGACGCGTGAATTCTTAAATGAATGGGGATATCATCAGACATTAATTCAAGCAGGAATTCTAACCACCCGCTATCATTTTATCAATGTAACCATTAATGGAGAATATAAGGGTATTTACGCTGTTGAAGAGAGCTTTACGGAAAACCTGCTGGAATCTCAGGGTCGCCGCGAAGGAATCCTCTTGCGATTTGATGAAGATACCATGTGGGCTAACTGGTCTTCTTTTCGAAGTGTGGGGGGAGAAGATTTCATGCTGGATGCAGAAGAAGCGGGTACCTTTCTTGTTATGGATGATGATAGCGCTGACATAGCAATTTTCCGTGGAAATCGTGTAGAAGCAGATCCGGTTTTAGAAGCAGAGGCAAAAACTGCAGTTGCCATGCTGCGATCATTTCAAAAGGGAGATTTGCAAGCCTCTGAAGTATTCGATGTTGAAAAATTAGGTACTTTTTTTGCGGTGACTGATCTGTGGGCAGGCAGCCATGCAACGGTCTGGCATAATATTCGTTTCTATTACAATCCCATCACGGCTCTTTTAGAGCCCGTCGGATATGATGCAAATCCACTAACCTACTATAGCGTAGATGTGGCAACTTTCCCTTATGCAATTCCAGATATGTTCGAAGATGCTGAAATTCAAGAAGCTTATGTTCGTGCCGTGGAGCGCATCACCGGTTCCCAATATCTGGCTGATCTTCGCGAGAGTTTGGAACCAGAATTTTTGATTTATCAAGAGGCCTTATCCAGGGAATATACCTCCGGTTTGGATGCACCGTGGGAAAGACTAGAAATTCGACGTTCCATGTTGGAGATCAATCTTGTTCCTGAAAATGCGGTCAGGGGTGGTTATGAACGAATCTGGATAGATGGAAAAAAGTATTTGCAGGTGGATTTGATCAATCAAATGATCTTACCTGTACAAGTTAATTCCCTTGAGGTCAATGGAGAAACGCTTTCTCTTGAAAAAGAATGGTTCACTCAAACCAACGAAAGTGTCTTTCTTGATCCTGATTATTCAATTCCAACTTTGGAGCCGGGGGAAGCGACAAATTATAAAACCTATCGTTTTCTCATTCCTTATGAATGGCCTGAACCTGCTATTGAAGGTGAAGAAGATACCTTCATGGTTAATGCTGTCGCGAACCTGGTAGGCGGATCTCAAACAGCACAGGTACCGCTATCAGAAAAAATAATGTCCCAAGGGCTGGAAGAGAATCCCCGCCCGGTACAACCCACAATGGATGAGTTTTTGAATGATCATATGTATATTTCTAAAATTGATGAAAACACTGTGATCGTTCAACCAGGCACGTGGGATGTTAAAGGAGATTTGATACTGCCAGAAAATGTACGCCTGATAATCCCTGAAGGAACGACCCTGCGTTTTGAAGAACAAACAATTCTATTTACAACCTCCCCACTTTCCATTTATGGAAGTGAAGAGAATCCGGTGAAATTAACTTCACAGATCACTGACTGGGGGGGAATCGTGGTTTTGTCGGCACAGGAACAATCACTTTGGCAATTTGCCATTGTGGAAAATATAACCAGTATCGCAAGAGAGGGATGGATTCTCACAGGCGGGATTACGTTTTATGAAAGCTCGATCACACTCGAAAATGTCCAGATCCGTAATGCAACATCAGAAGACGCGATCAATGTTGTTCAAAGCAATTTTGAATTTATTAATTCCGAATTTGCGTTTGCAACATCCGATGCATTCGATGGCGATTTTACGAACGGTACAATCAAAAATTGCAGTTTTCACGATATCGTGGGTGATGGCGTGGATGTAAGCGGTTCAATTGTTTCTATTTCCAATTCCACTTTTACGAATATAACTGATAAGGCAATCTCGGTAGGGGAAAATAGTAATATGGAGATAACGACCACGGTGATCAATTCTGTTGGAATTGGTGTGGCTGGCAAGGATCTGTCACAGGTTAGCATCATTGATTCAAAGATTAGCAATGCGCAGGTAGCCGGTCTGGCAGCCTATATTAAGAAATCGGTGTTTGGACCAGCAAAGATTACTGCAGTAAATACTTCGATCGAAGCAAATACTATTGCTCTGGTTCAAATCGGAAGCACTATTATCATTGATTCTGAGGAAATGCCTTCGGCGGATATTGATGTGGAGAGTTTGTATGAACAAGGAATCCTTGGAAATTAAAGGAACTTGATCGAAATAATTTTAAATAAGATTGTTATAAAAGGAGATTAACCGATGGACGAAACTTCTCTGGAACCTTTATCTTTGCAAAACCTGGTTCTCAATCTGGGTTTATGTATCATTCTCTCATCACTTTTGGCCGTATATTACAGAAAACTAGGTTCATCATTATCGAACCGGACAAAATTTTCTCCTATTCTGCCCTTACTTTCATTAATTACGCTGCTTGTAATATCGATCGTGAAATCATCACTGGCTCTTTCTTTGGGATTGGTTGGTGCGCTCTCGATTGTACGTTTTCGAACTGCAATTAAAGATCCTGAAGAATTGATTTTCTTATTCTTCGCGATCGGATTGGGATTGGGTTTTGGGGCGGACCAACGTATTCCTACTTTGGTGGCATTTGGAGTGATCATGGCTTATCTATTGATACGCCATTTGATCGTTAAAGACAAAGCCAATGACAACAGTAATCTCTTTTTGAATATGGAAGGAAAATTGGAAGGAAAAATCGGGCAGGGATTTGAGGAAATAAATAACACGATCCTTTCAATTACTGAAAATGCCGATCTTCGAAGATTGGATAGCAGTGAGAACCGTATTCAAATAACTTACTATGTGAATATTTCAAACCCTGCAATGTTAACAAAGCTGATGGATACACTGCGAGATAAATATCCAACATTATCGATCAGTTTGATTGAACAAGACAATCTGTTAGGCGGGTAAATGGCGGTTCTGAATAATGGAATTGACCGTGATTCAAAAACTGAAGAACTACGTTATGAATTGAAAGCGCAACTTTCAGTCGATCGATTATCTCAAATTCATTCCTGGATAATCGCCCACCCACGCGCTTTCCGAATAGCATACCCGGCACGTTGGGTGAATAATATTTATTTTGATACCTGGGATCTGGATAGTTTCAATGATCACCTGGAAGGAATTGAAACCCATCAAAAGCTAAGGTTGCGCTGGTATGGACAAGAAATTTCATACATAGGGAAAGCATATCTTGAACTGAAACGAAGAAATAACCGGTTGGGAAAAAAATGGGTTCAAGAAATTCCTTGTGATTTTAATCTGCAGGAAAAATCGTGGACAGAAATAATGGATTTTTTTCATTCCCGGGTGAATGATCAATTCATGCTTCTGTTCAATTCCATTCACCCTGTTTCGATCAGCCGTTTTTTTCGGGAATATTTCGTCACTGCAGATGGAGAAACCAGACTGACTCTTGATTATTGGCTAAAGAGTTTTGACCAACGTTTTTCCGCATTTCCCAATATGCGTTATGCAGTTCCTCAATTGAATGATGTGATTGTTGAACTGAAAAGTGGCATGGAAACCGCCCCTGCGCTTGCAGATTTGATCGCTGAATTTCCTTTTCGCTTTGAAAAATATTCCAAGTATGTCTCGACACTGCAAGGAATTTTAGAATAATCGCATGGATTGGTTCATTCTGCAGGAACGGACCAATGTAGTGTATGGAATTTCCAACCTTGTTTTCGCTTTATCAATACTAGTGTGATTACCATCGGCCACCCCTCTCCCACCGGCTTAATGCTATCCCGTAATCTTCCCATTCCATAAAATGCCGCATTCAGCATCGCAATTTTAGGATCTGCTCCAGCTTCATTTAATAATGTTTCCATTTGTTCACGATACTGCGGAAGCGCTTTCTCAAAAGCATTGCTTTGAAGCAATATGGCTGTCATTGAAACCCAGGCAATTTCACCATGTACATGGATTTGAGCACCATTAACATCCATTTCCACATTTCCCCAGTATTCCCAATCACCCGCGATAATTTCGCGGATTCGGTCATGACCGACAAACCATTCCAATCCATTTCTTTGATAGGCTCCAATGCCGATCATCTCGATCTGTTCATCCTCGTCAAAAAGATCCATGGCATGATCCAGTTTGGCAAGATTACGTTCGTGATAAGCATCTTTTAATGCATTCAACACTGCTCTTACTTCTATTTCTTCTGGCATTGATCCTCCTGGAAAACAATCCTACTCCTATTGTACAAACACAATAGAAAACCAACGAGTGTCCTTTTCTGAAATGAGAAATAAAATTTATAGAAGCTTCTCTACTGCTCGTTGGAGGGTTTCTCCAGCGGTTTGCCAATTTAATTCTTTTTCATAACGTTCGCGAGTCGATCGGCATAAGGTATGGTATATGCGTGGATTCCCTAGTAGCTCTTTGATCGCAGAAACGTACAACTCAGGAGAGCTATCTTTGGGCAGCACAATCCCTGAAACTTTATTTTGTACGGTCGTTGCCAAACCCCCGGCAGTGGTGGTAATGGTAGGTACTCCAAAAATGGCAGCTTCACCTGGCACGATACCGGCTGCTTCAAATCTGGCAGGGTGCAGCAGCAGATGTGCCCAACGATATTGCTCCAAATACGTGTTCAATTGAGTGGGATCTGTTTTATCAAAATAACCTATGTATAGGATATGGTCATGATCTTCACCTTGCTGACCAACAATGTGAAGTTCAGAAGGAATACCATTTTTATTCAGCAGTTCTGTAACTCTGATAGCGATATCCACTCCCTTGCGATGATTTTCTTTTCCAACCAGCAATAAGTGCAGTGGAGGAGAAATATTTTGGGGTATTTGTACTGAATCTTTATAGATAGGTTCAGGCAGAGAAGCTGGATTTGGAAAAACGAGGATCTTTTCGACAGGAAAATGATAACGTTCAGTTAGGATATTCTTAGACCATTCACTGTGTGTGACTGCCAGGCTGGTTTTTTTTAAAACCTTTTTTTCCCATTGCAGCATACGCCGATACTCCAACTCTGAAAAAATTGGCCATTGTTCATGAGAACCGATCAATGTCGTATCGAAACGATATATTATTGGAATGCTCGTTTTACAGAGAAGCAAAGGAGCAATATTGCGTGAAAAAATCACATCAGGTAAATCAGTAGCAAGTTCTTGCTCGAGCGCTTCATTGCTGGTGTGAAGAAATCGATTTGAGAATTTTGCATAACGCCGTTTGGAAAAAAGACGATGGAGTTTACGATACCCTCTTTCAAGCAATGATGGACTATCTTTAAAAGGGCCTATGATCTTAACATCCGCCCCCATCCGTAAAAATGCCTGGTAAAACTGGTAATCTGATCCACTCCCGGCATTCAAGTCACGTGGATCATGTCTGGCTGCAACATATAGAACTTTCATGAGTGGGCAAAGTGTTTTTTCTTCATATTTTTCAATTTTGTGATGATGACAATGATAAAAGGACGATCATTCTTTGTGACGTGGACAGGGTAATGAACCCGGATGGCTGTAATAATGGCGGTGTTGATTCCTGTCATGGTTCTTCCCATGAATTGGATTACGGTGAAAAGAAATTAATGGATTGTTAATAGGCTATCTATTCGATAGTTTTTATAATTTTAAACAAGTGAATGATTAAATTATTCAATAAAGGAAAAAATGAAAAGAAATTTTATTACTATTGGATTGATCTTATTGATTCTTACTGGTTGTGTTCCTACCGTTTCTACCTCTGATTCGACGGTGAGCAACAATGTTTCATCTGCTTTGGAAGAACAAGTTTTGCTTCCCACTAGGATTCCTGAGGTAAATCCTTATTCCATTGAAGCATTAGCGAACCGTACTTATGGAGAAGGAGAGCTGACGATCGAATATTTATGGGAAAGACAGGAAGATTTCGTGCGATATTATATTACCTATACGAGTGATGGATTAACGATCCATGGATTTGTGGATGTGCCTGAAGGCGATGGTCCGTTTCCGGTTGTGATCGCTCTGCATGGCTATATTCCGGCATCGGAATATGAAACACTGGATTATTCTACCCGTTATGCTGATTCCATTGCACGCCAGGGTTATATTGTCCTGCATCCCAACTTGCGTAATTTTCCTCCATCCGATAGCCCCGGCCGTGTGCGCGATTCGCTTACGGGTTATACGGTGGATGTCTTGAATTTGCTGGAGCTGGTGCAACAAAGTGCAGGACAGCCAGGCATTTTTGAAAATGCGGATATGGAACGGTTGGGAATTTGGGGGCATAGTTTGGGTGGTGGAATCGCCCTGCGCGTGGCGACTCTGGTGGATGATATTGATGCGATCGTGTTGTATGCAGCTGTGACACAACGCTATAATGAAACGTCTATTGGTCTACCGGTTTATGATCTGCGAGTGATCGATGCACCCTTCAGCATTCATCATGGTTTGGATGATGATACCGTTTCACCAGCCTGGTCTGAAACCATTTGCGATACACTTGAAGATCTTGGAAAAGAACATGATTGCTATTTTTATGAGGGGCAACCGCATACTCTTTTACGATCAGGGTCTAGCGATGCGTTGTTCATCCAAAGAACAGTGGAATTTTTCGATACATATCTTTATGATTCATAACATCTTTAAATAAATACAAGATTGTATTTCATAATACCTGTTGAGGACGAAACAGTGTATACAAAATTTTGTTGAAAAGTACGTAAATTTCTGTTGAGGCTTTCTTGGTCAATGTTAAGGAGAGGAGATTAATAGAACGAGAAACTAATAATAGAATTCTTTTCAGTCCATGCATGGTTGTGAATCTTTCATAAATATGCTAGCATAACTAATCCTGATTATTTTTGTTAATTTATTTAAATGAAAGAGAGAATTTATTTATGATCGCAATTATTACAGATTCTGATTCCAGCCTTCCGCACGAACTGGCAAAAAAATTCAACATTAAGCAGGTTCCTATCACCATTCAATTCGGTGAAGACATTTACAAATCTGATATTGATATCAATGATGAACAAGTTTTTGAAAGAATAGATAAAGAAGGAAAATTACCAACCACTGCAGCTCCTTCCCCGGGAAGCTTCGCAGCTGCTTTCCACGAAGTCTTTGAAAAAGAAAAAGCAGATACAATCATCTGTTTTTGCGTAAGCAGCGAAATCAGCGCAACGTATAGTGCGGCAAAGCTAGCAGCTGAAGAATTCTCCAAGAAAAAGCGCATTGAAGTTGTAGATACTCGTAGCCTTACCATGGGGCAGGGCTATATGGCGATTGCCGCTGCTGAAGCCGTTCAAGAAGGTGCAAGTGTTGAAAAAGCCCTTGAAAGTGCATATGCAATTCGCGAAAAGACCCATGTATATGGAGCGCTCGCAACGTTGAAGTATCTATCGATGAGTGGAAGAGTCAGCCATCTTACAGCGGGTATGGCGGGAATATTGAATATCAAACCCATTCTGGCTGTTCAAAATGGGAAATTGGATCTGATAGAAAAAGTACGCACAAGAAGGAAATCTTGGGCAAGGGTTATTGATCTGGTCAAACAGGATGTTGGATCAGGTCGAATCGAACGCCTGAGTTTCTTGCATGTAACAGCAGCCAAAGAAGTACAAGAATTCAAGCAATTGCTGCAAGCCAGCGTGCAATGCCCGAAAGAAACCCCATTTATCCAACTTACGCCTGGATTATCCGTCCATACCGGCGCTGGATTGGTAGGTGTTGCATTCGTTGTAGAACCATAGCCGAATAAATCACCTCAAATTATTCATAATTAGTGAACTAGTTTATAATTCACTGTATTATGAATAATCCTTTAGAACTCGAATCCTTGGGAAGAATATTTCCCCGTATTTGCCGTGCTCATAAAAAGGCTGCAGATAGTATGCTGGAACACAGTGGGTTGCATCATGGGCAGGCTAAACTTTTAATGATCCTGTCGCATGAAAATGGAATAAGCCATTCCAAGATCGCTGCAGAACTGCATATTTCACCGGCAGCTGCAACCAAAGTGATTAAACACATGGAACAGAATGGATATGTTCTGCGCGAAGCGGATGGTGTGGATGAACGGATTTCACGAGTCTTTTTGCAGCCGAAAGGGTTAACCCTGGTTAATAAGATCCATGAAACTTTCCAACAATTGGATTTGATCATGTTTGATGGATTTAGCGTGGATGATATTCGGGAATTAAACGCCCTGCTTACTCATGTGCAAGAGAATTTACAGAAAAAATTATCAGAAATTGAATGAGATTGAACTCCATAAACCTTAATAAACAGGAAAATTGATCTCGCAAGCATTGACAAGAAAGAAATCCACTAGGATAATAGGCAACTGGTTAATAATAAACAGGTTAAATAAACTTTTAGAATTGAACACAGTTTTCTGTTTTTCTACTAAAGTTCGAAATTTCAAAAAAATGCAATGAAAACAGACCGTTTCCGGGAGGCAATACTTGATCAAATCCTTGGCTAAATATATTGGGCAATATAAAAAACAAATGCTTCTTGCGCCGCTGCTGGTGCTTTTGGATGTGATAGCAGAGTTAAGCATGCCAATTCTGATGTCAAAAATTGTGGATGAAGGCATCCCGGCTGGCGATACTGGTTATATTGTTAAAATTGGAATCTATATGATCCTGTTGGCGATGGGTGCTATCTTCTTTGGTGTAGCGAATATGAAAGTCTCTTCAACAGCCGGGCAGGGTTTCGGCGCAAATTTGCGGGATGCCCTTTTTAAGAAAGTGCAGAGTTTTTCTTTTGCCAATATCGACCATTTCAGCACCGGATCGCTGGTAACACGCTTAACAAATGATGTGAATAATTTACAAAACACATTAACCATGGGTATTCGCCTTCTACTGCGGGCTCCCATGATGTTGATCGTAGCCATGATTTTGGCATATCGCATCAATGCCCGGCTTTCGCTTGTTATGGCTGTTGCAATTCCGATCCTGGGGATCGCGATCGCGTTGATCATGACGAATGCTAAAAAACTATTCACTGTTATGCAAACGCGCATGGATGCTCTCAATAGTACCATTCAAGAGAACCTGATCGGTATTCGAGTGGTGAAGTCTTTTGTGCGGCAAGATTATGAGAAAAAGAAATTTAAGAAATCGAATGATGCTCTTACCGATGCTGCGATCAGAGCTGCCAGTCTGGCTGTAACGAATATGCCGGTAATGATGCTGGTTGTGAATGCTGCTACGCTGGCGATCATCAAGATCGGAGGGGGATTGGTGATCAATGGAGTGATGATGACCGGCGAGTTGATCAGTTTTATCAGCTATATTATGCAGATCCTGGTTTCTGTCATGATGCTTTCGACGATATTCTTGATGCTTGCCAGAGCAGAAGCGAGCGGGAAACGTATTATTGAAGTCCTCGAAACACAGGTGGATATTACTGATCCGGTTGAGTTGAAAGATGGATCAATTCTGTTGCAAAAAAGCACATCTGCGATGGGCATTTCTAGAAATAACTCGCAGGTGCATCCTGGCAAAATAGAATTCAAGCATGTTTCCTTTAAATATACTGTTGCAGGCACAGGAGAAAATGTCTTATCCGATATTAATTTCATTGTAAATCCCGGTGAGATCGTTGGCATTGTGGGGGGAACAGCTACAGGAAAAACCTCTTTGGTGAATCTTATTCCACGACTTTACGACGTAACCGAAGGAGCTGTTTTGATAGATGATGTGGATGTGCGTAACTACAAACTGGATGACTTACGGAAGGGCATCGGCATGGTCTTGCAGCAAAACACACTTTTTAGTGGAACCATCCGTGAAAATTTGTTGTGGGGGAATGAAAACGCAACGCAGGAGGAATTGGAAAAAGTATGCAAGGATGCCCAGGCACATAGTTTCATCACGTCGTTTTCCCAGGGATATGATACGTTCTTAGGGCAGGGGGGTGTTAACATCTCGGGCGGACAGAAACAGCGCTTGTATATTGCCAGGGCTATGTTAAAAAGACCCAAAATCCTCATTCTGGACGACAGCACCAGTGCGGTCGATTCTGCGACAGAAGAAAAGATCAGAAAATCTTTCTATTCTAATTTCAAGGATACAACCGTTCTGATCATCGCACAGCGAATCAGTTCGGTCAGCAGAGCCGATAAAATCCTGGTTCTGGATGACGGCAAAGTAATGGGATTGGACTCGCATACTGAGTTAATGAAAAGCAACAGAATATATCAAGAAATTAATACCTCGCAGCAAGAAGGAGTACTTGCCAATGGTTGAGCATCGAAAACCAGAAGTGCAAAACAAATATTCCCAGGCACGTGCAGGGCGAGCTCACGGTGGGCCGGTAGGTCCCGCTAGCAGTTTTGAAAAACCAAAAAATACCGGGAAAGCGTTTGCACGAATATTGGAATATTTGAGTAAAAGTAAAGGATCATTGATCCTGGTCGTTATTCTCTTGTTATTGAATACAGCAGCGTCTTTAGCTGGCAGTTATTTTCTAAAGCCAATGATCAACACCTATATTCTACCCGGGGATCTGGCAGGTTTGGGGATGGCATTGGTAGGGCTGGCAGGGATTTACTTGATCGGTATTGTTTCCGCCTTCCTGCAGGCTCGGTTAATGGTGCGCATTGCTCAGAAAACTACCAACACTTTACGCCGTGACTTGTTTGAAAAATTGCAGACTTTACCCTTACGTTTTTTTGATGCCAATACACACGGTGAATTAATGAGTCGTTTTACCAACGATGTGGATAATGTTCATATGGCGCTCGAACAAAGTGTTCCGCAATTCCTATCTAATATTTTGATCTTTTTTGGTTCTATTGTTATGATGGCTGTGTTGAGCCCCACCTTATTCGTCGTAACGGGAGTTGTTTTGGTTTTAATGTTTTTTATTGCCAAGAAGATCACATCCGCGAGCACTAAATACTATCGAGATCAGCAGAGAACGCTGGGTATGGCAAATGGATACATCGAAGAGATGGTAGGGGGATTGAAAGTCGTAAAAGTATTCACCTTTGAGAGCAGAGCCAATGAAGCTTTTGCACAATACAATGAAGAGTATCGTGAAGCTTCTACCAAAGCGAATTTCTTCGCCGGGGCAGTGATGCCGATACTCAATAATATGAATAATATTTCGTATGCAGTGACAGCCATGGTGGGTGGTTTGCTTACGGTTGCAGGAAGATTTGACCTTGGTTCTCTGGCAGCTTTTCTGCAATATTCGCGTCAGGTCGGGCATCCGGTGATCCAGATTACGAACCAGCTCAATAACGTCCTGGCTGCTTTAGCTGGTGCAGAACGTATCTTTGAAGTGATGGACCAGGAAGCAGAGGATGATAATGGAACGGTTACTCTGGTGGGTATTCAAAAGAAAGAAGACGGCTCCATGGAAATACTGGGTAAAAAACAGCGCCCCAGCCATTGGGCATGGAAATATCCACAAGCAGATGGAAGTGTGAAGTACATAGAATTAAAAGGCGATGTTCGTTTCCATGATGTAACCTTTGGATATGAACCAGATCAGGTGGTCTTGAAGAATATATCTCTGTTTGCCAAACCCGGGCAGAAGATCGCCTTTGTGGGATCGACCGGAGCCGGTAAAACAACCATTACCAATCTGATCAACCGTTTTTATAACACTCACAACGGGCAGATCACCTTTGATGGCATCGATATCAAATTGATCAAAAAGGCGGATGTGAGACGTTCTTTGGGTATGGTGTTGCAGGATACGCATTTATTCGCCGGGACGGTGCTGGAGAATATCCGCTACGGACGACTGGATGCAACCGATGAGGAATGTATGGGGGCAGCAAAACAAGTAAGTGCTCACTCCTTTATCAAGCGCTTGCCGCAAGGGTATCAGACAGAATTAAGCGGGGATGGCGCCAATCTTTCGCAGGGGCAGCGCCAGTTGCTGGCCATTGCCCGCGCAGCGGTAGCTGATCCGCCCGTTATGGTATTGGATGAAGCTACCAGCTCGATCGACACACGTACCGAACGATTGATCGAGAAGGGTATGGATAAACTGATGGAAGGGCGCACCGTGTTTGTGATCGCCCACCGCCTCTCCACAGTGCGCAATTCCAATGCGATTCTGGTCATTGAAAATGGCGAGATCATCGAGCGCGGTGACCATGATGATCTGCTGAAGCAAAAGGGCAGGTACTACCAGCTCTATACGGGTCAATACCAGCTTACTTAAATTTTCTCTCATCAAGGAACAGAGATTTCTGTTCCTTGATTTATTTACATATCAATTTAATTATCGATACGATTATCGCTATTGTATATGTCGCATCCATAACGAAACTATGGGAAAGAAAGAACAATGTGAATGAAGAATTTACAGTTTTATTTTCCTGTTTAACTGTTTTGAGTCTTATTTTCATTTCAATATTACCCTGTGTTTGGATTATGGTATATAACGGACATGGAGAACAGGGTATACCAAAAATTCTGGTTTTTTCTGCTTCTTTATTTTCATTGTCAAGTATATGGAAGAAGTGATTTGCTGATAATTTTTCTCTTGTTTTGAGTTTTTGTTCCTCGCCAGTTTTTTTTTCAGGGAAGAAGTATTCTTCTATTTCTTTTGCTCTTTTACTTAGCTGCGCTGAAAGACTTCGATTGCGTAATTCGAGCATCCACACAAGAATCGTTAATATTAGAATTACCCAATATCGAGTATTAATTGATACGGTTCCGTTCGAGACTTCGGAAAAAAGGAGTCCAATTACAGTAATAAAAAAACCGAAAGACACAAAACGGAAGTTAATAACTTGATTAAAATAAGAGGATATGGAAGAATATTCCGTATTAAGAAAATCTGTATCTACATTATTATCATCTTTCGTCATTTTGCACCCCATTCTTCAGTTATATAAAGATTATAGCCATAATAATGTGATATTGGATTTAAATCAGCTGATAGTAAATGGGAAAAGAATTTGTTTTCGATGATGCTTATGGTGAGAATTTACTCTTCCTTCTCAACCACGATCGTACCGTGTGAAAGCAGTGCCGCGAGGGCACCGACCGCTGCCAGTTGAGGTGCAATGACGGTGCCGACCACTCCCACGGTGAGTGGTACATTGATCAGCGTTTTTCCATCATCGTTTTTGATGATGATGCTGCGGATATTACCCTCGCGGATCAGTTCTTTAACCTTTGTCAGGATCTCTTCGCCATTCACTCGAAATTCTTCAGTCATTAAATCTTCTCCATGTTTGTAGATCATTGTTTATACGGATTTTTCTAGTTTTCGTTTCACAGAAAAAAATTATCAGAAAAAAATTATCTTGACACCATTTGTAATTTTCAGTAAGATTGAAAAGGTTTTAGAAAAAAGAGAAGAAATAAAAAATGTACAACGGCAAGTAACATCGAAAGCACCTCCCGCGCAACCCTGAAAAGGGCAGGGCGGGCACTCGATCTTTGATCGGGTGGTTTGGTATTCATCATGACCAAAACAGGAGGCAGCCATGCTTGCCG
This sequence comes from Anaerolineaceae bacterium UBA4781, assembly GCA_002403105.1. Lineage (GTDB taxonomy): Bacteria > Chloroflexota > Anaerolineae > Anaerolineales > Anaerolineaceae > UBA4781. The sequence continues at coordinate 15,639 of DHHD01000081.1, forward strand.
TTTCTCATTTAACCAAGACTTTTAATCTACAAACATTATTCACCGACATCACCTTTTCAATAAATTTCACCGAGCGGGTTGGTCTGATCGGACCCAATGGTTGTGGAAAAACCACATTGCTGCGCATTTTGGCAGAGCTGGAAGAAGCCGATAGCGGGCAGGTGCACAAACCAGCCAATTTACGCGTCGGTTACTTACCGCAAGGTTTTGAATTCCCTGCTGACTGTACGATTGCACAGATCGTAAACGACGCAGCAGGCGATGTTGATTTGCTTTCAGGTGAGTTGGTAAAAATAACTCAAGCATTAGCAGCGCATTCAGAAGATCGAAAGTTGACTGAGGTCTATGATGATCTACTACAACGCATCCAAAATGCAGAACCAAAACGTACTGCGAAAATAATTGCTGGCTTAGGGCTGCAGAATATTCCACAAGATTTGCCGGCAAGGAATTTAAGCGGTGGACAGAAGACACGTCTTGCTCTAGCATTACTTTTATTGAAGGATCCAGAAATCCTACTGCTGGATGAACCGACCAATCATTTGGATATTGAGATGCTGGAATGGTTGGAGGACTGGCTCAAGCACACTTCCTGTGGAGCGTTGATCGTTTCGCATGATCGCATGTTTCTTGACCGCACAGTTGCGCACATTCTTGAAATCGATTCAATTCTGCATAGCCTCCGTTCTTATGAGGGTAATTACAGCGCATATCTCGAGCAAAGAGAATCTGAAATTAATGCGCAGTGGTCTGCCTACACTGACCAAATGGTTGAAGTACGCCGCATGAAAGCGGATATCGCGCGAGCTAAGGAACAAGCCACTCACACGGAACATAAAGCCAGTGCTAACCATACCGGAAGTCATGAAAATAAAATGGGAAAAGACCATCAAAAACGGCTTGCCAAGAAAGTAGCAAAAAAAGCAAAGACGCGTGAGAAACGGCTGGAACGGTTTGAAGCATCCGATGAAAGGGTTGAAAAACCAAAAGACGCGCGCACTATTCGGTTGGAATTTGAAAATACTCCTCACCTGGGGGGTTCTGTGATCCAAATGGAACGCCTGGATGTGGGATTTCCGGAGTTCCCCCCGCTATTGGAAAATATAAATCTTCAAGTGCGAGCATCACAACGCATTGCTTTTACCGGGCCGAATGGTTGCGGAAAGACCACCCTGCTGCGTACACTGATGGGAGAGATTCCACCGTTGGCGGGTAAGATTACCATGGGCAGCAGCGTGCGCCTTGGGTTCATGTCACAGGATCTTAATTCTTTAGTTCCGGAACAAAGTGCTGTGGATCATATTTGGAAGGATTTTCCCAATCAGACCGAAGCACGCCGTTTTCTGGGTTATTA
>DHHD01000056.1 GCA_002403105.1 Anaerolineaceae bacterium UBA4781
GCCGAGATAGCTCAGTTGGTAGAGCACGCGACTGAAAATCGCGGTGTCGCCAGTTCGATTCTGGCTCTCGGCATCAAAACCCCGTTCTACGGGGTTTATTTTTTAAGTTACAATGTTTCCAATGTTACACCCTCAGATAATCATAAAGCGTGGTTTAAAGACTACGATCTTGCTATTTTTACTCCTTGGATTCACTCTTCCATTAGCTGCATGCGGTTCGCAAACGGCATGGCTGGCTTTTGATGATGAATCCTCTCTTCGCCAAATATCCATACAAGGAAAAACCTTGGCGGAGATATTGAACAATGCAGGTTATGCGCTGGGGGAAGGCGATCGTGTAATGGTCAATGGGGTTAAAACAGATGCCGGAAGTGAGATCATTCTTGAAGCGGGCGACACCATTCAAGTAAGGCGGGTGTACCCGATCACCGTTCATGATGATGGTGTGAATCGCACCATTCTGACCAGCGCGCGCACAGTTGGCCAAGCGCTCTGGGAAAATCAGATCATGGTGTCAGCCAGTGATTTTATCTCTTTGCCGCTTGAGACGGTCATTGACCGGGCTCTTGAAATCGAAATCCAACGCAGCAACCTGATAACCATCCAGGTGGACGGAAAACAGATCACCAGCAGCGCGTCAGCACAAACTGTGGGTGATGCATTGGCACAGGCAGGTATCTCGCTCCAAAATCTTGATTACAGCATCCCTGCTGAAAAAGAAACCCTTCCCACCGATGGCATTATTCAGGTGGTACGCGTCTCCGAAGAGATCCAGATTATAGAAGAGATCATTCCCTACGGAACCGAATATGTAGCAGATGCCGAGATGGATCTGGATCAATTAAAGATCATCCAGGCAGGTCAAGCTGGATTAAGCATCGCACGCGTGCGCATCCGCACCGAAAATGGCGAGGAAATAGCGCGCGAAACCGAAGAATCATGGATCGCTCAATCACCTGTTTCTCAGCAAACTGCTTACGGAACCAAGATCACCATCCAAACCACCAGCACGGCTGATGGGACCATCGAATACTGGCGCGCGGTCACGGTAACAGCCAATTCATATCATGATACCGGTTACAAAACAGCCAGCGGCAAGTGGCCTGTTTATGGGATGGTAGCCGTATCCAGCGATTGGTATTCCTACATGAAAGGCACATCGATCTACGTCCCGGGGTATGGGGTGGCAGTCGTGGAAGACAAATGCGGTGCCTGTGCCGGAAATATGTTGATCGATGTTTTTATTCCAACCGACCAATACGTAGGATGGCATAAGACGGTGACGATCTATTTTCTCACACCAGTTCCCGCTTCTATTAAATATGTTCTTCCATAATAAAGAGGTAAAGTAAATGGAATATCAAAATCCCATCCCTTTATTAAAAGAACATCACCTGATCCCCAAAAAGGATCTGGGTCAAAATTTTTTGGTCGACAGTAATATCCTCACTCGCATGGTCGCTCTGGCTGAAATTACAGAAAATTCCACGGTACTTGAAATCGGGGCAGGGTTGGGAAGTTTGACCTTCTTTCTGGCACAAACAGCCAGACAGGTCATCGCAGTGGAAGTAGATAAGGATCTGCTGCCCATTGCCAGGCAATTACTTACTGGTTTTTCCAACGTTACCCTGATCGCAGAAGACATTCTGACTGTTGATCTGCGCACTCTTCACCTGCCTGATGGCTATAGCGTGGTGGCAAATATCCCGTATTACATCACTTCTGCCATCATCCGTAAACTGCTCACTGCATCCGAAAAACCCACTCGCATGGTGCTAACCATCCAGGAAGAGGTGGCGGAACGTATTTGCGCACCGGCAGGCAAACTGAGCCTGCTAGCACTCAGCGTACAGGTTTTTGGGACACCAGAAATATTAATGAAGATACCTGCCGGAGCTTTTTACCCCGCACCCACAGTGGATTCGGTCACCTTGCGCATTAATCTGTTCCCAGAACCTGCCATCCCGCAGGAAAAGCTGGATATTTTTTTTCGATTGATCAAAGCCGGTTTCAGTCAAAAACGAAAAATGCTGCGCAATACGCTTTCGTCAGGACTGCATCTACCCCACGATCAGGTTGGAACCCTATTGGAGCAGGCTGGCATCGATCCGCAACGCAGAGCGCAAACCCTCTCCATTGATGAGTGGGGTGGAGTGACCGATTCTTTTTTGTCAATTCTTGCTTGAAAGAATGTTAACTTTATTTCCCCTGTAAATTCCTGTACAAACTGCGCAGCATCCAAACCCGATATGCAGCTTCAAGCTGAATACGCAGTGACATTTTTGAGGTTCCCCAGCGGCGGTCGGCAAAGTAGATCGGTATTTCTTTGAAGGTTAACCCCAGGCGATGTGCCAGAAATGCCATTTCCACCTGAAATATATACCCATTGGAGCGTACCTGTTCCAGCGGCAGGCGCTGCAATGCTTCTGCTTTCCAGAAGCGAAAACCTCCCGTCACATCCTTGATGGGGAGTGCAAGGATCGTGCGGGCATAGAAGTTGCCAAATTTCGAAAGTCCCTTGCGCCAGAAAGGCCAAGCTTCATCCAGCTTTCCGCCGGGAATATAGCGGGATCCAATGGCAATATCCACCTCATCCAACGCAGCCAGCATTTGCGGGATCTTCGAAATGGGGTGAGAGAAATCTGCATCCATCTGACCCACCACCAGCGCACCAGCTTGCATTGCTTTTTGAAAACCCTGGACATACGCCGTGCCCAGCCCGAGTTTTCCTGTACGATGGAGAACATCCAATCTCCCCGGAAAGGTCTTTTTTAACTCGTCAGCCAGTTGCCCGGTACCATCCGGGCTGTTGTCATCCACGATCAAAACATGCAGGTCGTTCAGCGGTAAAGCAAATACCTCTTCCAACAGCTTTGATAAATTTTCCCGTTCGTTAAAAGTCGGTATAACAATGGTAGTTTTTTTCAATCGAAGACCTCGCACATTGATGGGTGACATAATCTTACCTTAATATATAATCAAAATGAGTTCTATGAATAAACCAAAGGAGAGAAAGATGGATCTAAAAAAACCTTTAGCAGTAATCATCATTACAATTTCTATCCTAACAGCCGCATGTAATATTCGCATTACATCTACCGATGAAGATGCGGTCAAAACCGCGGTGGCGCAAACCCTCATGGCACAACAATCACAAGCAACTGCAACACAGCAAATGCTGCCCACGATTACCACTCTACCCACCATCACACCCAAACCAGATCAACCTACCAACACCCCCCAACCCTGCAATAAAGCGGCTGCTGTCAGTGAAACGTATCCAGATGATACAGAAGTCACAACAGGCAGTGATTTTGATAAATCCTGGCGGCTGCAGAACATCGGTACCTGCACCTGGAATGCCAATTATCGAGTGGTCTTCTTCAGTGGAGATCAAATGGGAGGACCTAACGCCCAACTATTGAATACATCCGTTGCACCTGGTGAGATCATTGATATCATCATTGACCAAACCGCCCCTGCCTCTGCCGGTACCTATAAAGGTGTTTGGAAACTGCAGGATGACAGTGGGAGCAATTTTGCACAATTCTGGGTGCAGATCAAGGCTGTTGCGGGTGCTGCTCCAGCGCTCCCGCCCGCCGTGGCTGCTCTTTCACTCAGCCAGGTCAGTGCTGAAGGTGGATCGGTGCGTACCGGTGGAATCGTCATGAATGCACTGTACAATGTGGGAGATCTGAATACGAATGGCGGATCACAAGTGTTTGCCAGTTTTAACATCAGCGGAATACCTGCCGGCTCCACCATTACAGAAGTCAAAGTCGATTTCTCTGATTTTGATATGCTGGATGATCCATTTGGAGACCTGGGTTGTCTGCGTGCTTATGTTCAGGACTATGGAAGCATGGATGCAGGTGATTTCTTTGATGGATCTCCGTTGGGAGCGATCGGACGCTGGTGCTCATCCGGTGAATTACAAACCATTGCCGTGGACGACGATTTTAAATCGGCTTTGCAAAATGCAGTGGGTGACTCTCGTTTCCAGATCCGTCTGCAATTCAATGACAAGACAAGCGATAACGACAATAACGGAGATATGGTGCGATTTGGTACCATTAAACTGCACGTTACTTACGAATTACCTTAATTAATTTTTTCACTGTTATTGCCAATTATTTCACCCGCTATCGACTATAATAGCGGGTGAACTCTTTAATGAGAAGAGTTGAGGAGGTTTTCATGAAAAGAAAATGGAAAGTACTGTGTTTGTTTGTCACCATGCTCGGGCTTCTGGCAGCCTGCAACTTCCCATTATCGAGCGGCCAGTCTGAGGATGCGGTAGCTACCTCGGTGGCACAAACGGTAGCAGCGGTGGATGCTCAAACGCAGCCGACCGTTACTGCCATTGTGCTGCAGCCAACCAGCACTGTATCTTCCCTGCCAACCATCACACCACAGATCACCAGCACATCCATCTCTACTGTGCCTACCAGCACTCCAAAACCGTGCAACCAGGCCTGGATGGTTTCAGAAAGCCCTTTGGATGATGCAAGCTACAGTGCCGGTGCAACCTTCACAAAAACCTGGAATCTCAAGAACACAGGCACCTGCACCTGGAACACCAGCTACAAAGCGGTCTTCATCAGCGGTTCAGCCATGGGTGGGCCTGCCAGTAAAGCGCTTACTGCCAGTGTCGCACCGGGTGAAACCCTCACGCTTTCTTTTTCTCTGACCGCTCCTTCGAGCGGTGGGACCTATAAGGGAATCTGGAACTTGCAGGATGACAGCGGCAAGAATTTTGCCAATTTCTGGGTTCAGATCAAAGTTCCTTCCACCGCGTTCGCCGTAACCGGGGTTACCCTGTCAGCCGCACACACGAATATTGAAGGTGTTTGCCCGCAGACCTTTACCTATTATGCAGACATCAGCACCAGCGCCGCCGGCACCGTCACTTATTATTTCACCCGCAGTGATGGAGCCAGCAGTTCGACCCAATCCATCGTTTTTGATTCGGCCGATACGGATACCGCCAGCGGAACCTGGTCGATTGGAACCACCGGCAGCTATTGGGTGAAGATCTATATTGATACCCCCAACCATCAACTATTCGGTCCGCTCAATCTAACATTGACCTGCACACCATAAATAGAATTGCCTATAAAAACAGAAAAAGCAGTTCAGATGTGAACTGCTTTTTTGTTGGTGAATCAAAGAAATTAGAATTTCTATTGAAATCGTGGGAACTTAATTTCATCTGCAACGTTAATAGAGTATCCGAATCATTCGATCGTTTTCGGTTTTGAGGTGACTATGAAAAAACTATCCATTTCCATTACTGTGATCCTTGTTCTCGCCACAATCCTCTCCGCTTGTGGAAACAGCCGCAGGCAGACTGAAGCGGTGGCAACCGCCATTGCGCAGACTGTTGAAGCATTTAATAATCAAACGCCACAGATCACTTATGTGGTTGTAACCCCAGAAAACACAACTGCTCCATTATCAACCGCAACTCCCCTACCCACCAATACTGTGCCCCCAACCAGCACATCCATCCCTGCGGCTACTGCTTCTCCACGCCCGTGCAATGCGGTCGCTTTTGTCAGCGAAAATCCATTGGATGGCGCCAGTTATGCACCAAGCGCGACCTTTACCAAGAGTTGGAGGTTCAAGAATACGGGTACCTGCACCTGGAATCCCAATTACAAGGTGGTTTATGCCAGCGGAAGCACCATCACCGGAGCCGATACAAAGAAATTAACCAATTATGTCGCACCAGGGGAAACCACTGATATTGTGTATACATTCAAGGCGCCTTCCAAAGCTGGAACATATCAGACCGTTTTTCATTTGCTGGATGACAAGGGGAATTTCATCGCGCAATTCTGGGTGAATTTCAAAGTGAAATCCACTTCTCCCACCAGCACCGCGACCCCTGCGTTTGCGGTGACCAATGTTACTTTTTCATCCAGCGATGCTTCCATCACCGATACCTGCCCGCAAACCTTTGATTATTCTGCTGCCATCACCACCAATGCGGCTGGCAGTGTCACTTACCATTTCGTCTTCAGCAACGGAGCAACGACCACTCCCAAGACCCTTGCATTCAGTGGAGCCGGTACAAAAACAGTATCCGGGATCTGGGAGATCAACGCCAGCGGATCTTACTGGGTCAAATTGTATATTGATGAACCCAACCATCAGCTCTTCGGAACACTCAATCTGAGTTTGACCTGCACCCCGGCTTTTGCTGTGACGGGTGTAACACTCTCGGCGGATCCAGAAACATATACCGGCGATTGCTCGGCACCAATCGCTTTCGACTATCAAGCAGATATCGCTGCGAATGGTGCAGGGACAGTTACATACCTGATCACTTTCAGCGATGGAACATCCGTGGGTACAGACTCTCTTCCATTCAGTTCTGCGGGAACCCAATCGGTGACCGGGACCTGGGGCATCGATACACCTGAAGATGGTACTTACTAGTTTAGTATTTATATTGATAATCCCAACCACCAATTGTTCGGACCACATAATATCACGGTAGACTGCACACCATAGAATAGTAAGCAACGAGGTGGAGAAAAATTCTCCACCTCGTTTTCAATTCCATTTCTACCCACACGAAAAAAAATCGTATTCATTGACAGTCCCTTTAAATACGATATAATTTTTC
>DHHD01000110.1:0-251 GCA_002403105.1 Anaerolineaceae bacterium UBA4781
AGATCCAGCGTGAAGGAGCGACCGATTGGCATATAGTGAAAAACCCAACCGTACGCTGCGCCTTGTTCGAAGAACAGATAATCCATGAACTCATCCGAAAATAGTTCTTCACAGTTTTCTGTGGTTGCAGTCAGAGAGATACCGAAGGGTACGCCATATTTGCGTAATCTCTCCATGCTCTTCATAATCCCATCAAAGGTACCTTCTCCACGGCGATCATCGGTCTTTTCACGCCAACCCTCAATGGAAAT
>DHHD01000110.1:338-12269 GCA_002403105.1 Anaerolineaceae bacterium UBA4781
CGAAGGGTTCACCACCGCTGATCACGATGAAACGAATTCCGAAGATATCCCGCGCTTCTGTAAGGAGTTTGTCGAATACATCCCAGCTCAATTTTTCATGAGAAACTTCGGATGAACTGGCGTAACAGCCTTTGCATTTTAAATTACAGGCTTTGGTAGGGCTGACGACTAGAAACCCTGGAGGGCGGCGCCCATGGAGCGCTTTGAATTCTTGTTGTGTTTGGACATCGCCGCCCTCAATGACAATACTCTTGATCATGATGTCAGACAATTCTTTCAAATACGCCGGAGCAATAGGGTGGGGACTGGTGAGAATGCGCTCTACTGTGGCGATGATCGCCTGACTGGTAGCATAGCGATCTTCACACTCACCGGGAGAGAACTTTTTTGTTTCAAGATTGGAATGATAGCCATCTTCAGCTACTTGAAGAGCTTTATTGATGGCAAATTTCCTTATACTAGGCTTTGCGGCTAACGATAAACCATGTTTACCCAGATAATTCACTCCCAATTTCAAAAAGGTTTTATTGATTGTCATGCTTCACTCCTTTCAGTAATTTGAAGATTCACAACGGGAAAATGATTTTCCCCTCCGGATGAAAACCCAAACGCCTGAAAGAAAGAATACAGATCCCAAGGTCGAATAAGCGATCGAGCAGCCCGCGTAGCGCTGCCTGATCGACTACCGGACCGGTCAGAATTGTGATCCCATTTTCTTTGTATTGAATATGGAATGATTGCAGCCAATCGGACCAATTCTGACTTAAGTGACCCTGGACATAAATCTGGTAGTAATTACTTAACTCTTCCATTTCGAGCGTACTCCTGTGATATCCATGCTAAGAGTAGCGCGCTGATGGTATTAGTTACAACGATAGAAGGTATTATTCAGGTATTATTTCTGAGTTGGAGGAAGGATCTTTAGAATGTTGGCTTTAGAAACTGCTTGCACACGACTATGAACATGCAGTTTACGGTAAATACTATAGGAATGTACTTTGACTGTAGAAAGAGATAGATGGAGCTTTAAAGCGATCTGTTGATTCGAAAATCCCTGAGAAATTAATATCAAAACCTCCAATTCACGACCACTTAATGGTTCAATCACTTCATCATCCAAATATAAAAAATTATCTTTTTGCTGCTCAACATTAAGTTGAGGAAATAAAGCGAGGAGTTTTCCTGTAAAATCTGCTTGAATGTTTTGGTGCGCTGCTTCATAGAGCAGATTCAAAATATCGTTCCCCTGTTCCAAAAAGACCTGAATTTGACTTTCCTCAACAGCCATGTCCAGCGCTTTTTTTAGAAAATTCAACGCATTCTTTCTATCATTTTTTTTATCGTATGCAACAGCCAACAATACCGCATACTGAATTGACAGATCATTTAAATGATAATGATCTGCATTATCAAATAATTTAGTGAGATTGGATATCGCTTGATCCAAATTTCCTTGATACAGCAAAAGCCATGCATGAGTTAGAGCATGTAACTCGCGCACTGGGGAAAAGAAGATGGAGAAGGAATCCAAATTCTGGCGCAAATCAATGCTAGGAAGATCGAAATGTTTCTCCCAGTCTTCTACTTCTTCAAGATTTCCCATGAGAAGTTTTAATTGTGCGATTCGGCAGGCTACCACGAAATCATCAACATCGGTTGTGTCGAATTGAACTGCTAAATCCTCTGCTCTGTGCATGGATTCAACGGCTTCTTTCACATTGCCTTGAGCGATCAATACCCGTGCCAGGGTAGTGGAGAGACCAAAAAAGTGGCTGATCTCCCAACGTGCAGTTAGATCGAATCCTTTTCTGAGGTTTTTTTCTGCTTCTTCCAATTGATTTCGTTTGTAGGCAATTTCTCCGATGCCAAGCAGAGCCATACTGCCAGCGGGTAAATACGCTTCGTCACCAATGCGAGCTAATTCCAATGCCTCCTGGTAAATTATCTTTGCTTCACTCAATTTGCCTTGATATTTATACAAGTCGCCAAGATATGAGAGGGAAGTTATTGCGATGATCAAATTTCCACTGTTTTTTGCGCGATTATGGGTTTTATGGAGTTGATCGATCGTTTTTTGTATACCACCCGAAGGAATCAGTGATTGCAGCAGATCAAATGTGCCCATCAGGAATTCATCATTGATGGGTGGATTCTCATTGATAATTTTCAGGTTATCGGATGTTTCCTGGGTATTCCCTTGCAGAATCGCAATCAGTGCATGAATCAATGCTACATCAACCGGACAATCTGGACATGTATTGCCTAGAATTTGAAGAATGGCTTGGATCTCCTGAAAGGAATTCCCTTCCAGAATGAGGGCAATTGCATAATAGGTGCAGAGCAGCCGATTTGAGAAAAAAAGTGAATCGGGAAGTCGTTTGATCCAGGTCGTGAAAGTGGTGAATTCTCCATGATTCAGAATCTGGATTGCCTGGGATTGTATCAAACGGGCAGCATTTATGGTGTTCTCTGCCAGGAAGCTATGCTCAATTGCTTCATTGAAATCTTTATGCTGCTCAAACCAGATACTGGCTTGCTCATGGATGGTTTTAATAGTGTCTTGATTTTCTTCAGAAAGTTGACTTTGCAGCAGATCCGAAAAGAGATTGTGATAGCGATACCAGGTGCGTTGATCATCTAAGGGGACGATGAAAAGATTATTTCTGTCTAAAAAATCGAGCATTTGCTGGCTGTTATCTTGCCGCAAGATCAAATCACATAAAGGTGCACAGAATCGATCAAGCAGAGATGTATATAACAAGAACCTTCTTACTTCATCCGGCTGGTTTTTTAACGCTTCTTCCAGTAGATAATCCAAAATGAAGCGATTGGTACCTTTGAAGGATTCGATGAATAAGTCAATACTGTATTCATCGTGAAGTGCTTTTATTGCTGAAACAGCGAGCTGCATTCCTGCGATCCAACCCTCTGTTTTGTTGGTTAGAGCACGTACGTTCTTGCGAGTAAAAATTGAACCTAAATTGGCATCATAGAATTCAATGGATTCTTTCACAGTAAAGCACAAATCGGCTCTGCGTATCTCTTGCAGATGTCCGCGTACCCGCCAGTTGGGAAGATTGAAGGGCGGATCGGAACGCGTTGACAAAGCGACGTGAGCGTTATCTGGCAGATTTTCCACCATGTAATTCATAAGATCATTGATCGTTTGAGAGTGAATATGATGATAATCATCCAGAACGACCCAAATATTCTCTGATGAGGAAAGGATGCAATTCAGTAGAATATCCAAATTCTGGCGGAGATTTCCGGAAAACAATTTGTTTTTTTTAGCCAGCAGCGCTTGCAGCTTTGTATATCCGCGATCGTTAAACGAGTGGATGAAATATTCCATAAAACGCGCTGGATCATTGTCTATTTCATCTAAAGTTAACCACGCAATGGGGTGCTGGAACTCTTGCGTCCAATCAGCCAGCAGACTGGTCTTTCCATATCCCGCAGGTGCTGAAATCAATACAATACGGCTTTTTAAGCCATCTTCTAAAAGATGCGTAAGGCGAGACCGGTGAACAAGATGTTCACGAGCTTTTGGCAAATAAAATTTGGTATGCAGTAAATTAACTTCTGTTTCCATATCTTAGCGAAAACGCAAATTTCCCATTTTGATGAGTGTAGCATATTTACCTGTAATAGAAAACATTCACTGCATTGACGAATGGCATTCTACATAAAAACCTGTGACAAAGACTGTCACAGGTTTTTGAAAGAAATGCAGCACGCATTTCGAAGAATTCTTAAAACCAGATAACAATAAGTTTACAAGTTAGTAATTATAATCTATATTTTCCTTTGATCTTGTGAAATGCAATGGAAGAAAAAATCAGTTTGATGAAAAAGTTAAACCATGATTACAAGGGGGGAATCATACATCTAAAACCACGATTAATACCGGCTGAATCAGGTGGATGAAAAAGTCGATCTGCAATGCGGGTATGTTCATAACCATCAAAGAAAGAACCGCCTTTCAATACCTTATCTGTACCTGTATCTGGACCCATGGGATTTTCACGCGAGGCGGAAGCATAATAATCTACAGCATACCAATCATAGACCCATTCTCGCACATTGCCCGCCATATCCAATGCTCCATAATAACTGGCGCCAAAAAAGTAAGAGCCAACCCGGGTGGTATCTCCCACGCTATTGGCAGCGTTTACATTTTCAGCGGTGGGATATCCTTCTTGCCAGGGATACTTGCTGCGTGATGTGCCGCGGGCTGCTTTTTCCCATTCGGCTTCAGTGGGTAAACGACCTCCCGTCCAGATGCAGTAATCCATGGCATTTTGCCATGTCACATATACCACAGGGTAATTTACATAGATAGGATCATAAAAACGAGGGTTTACATCGCTGTTGCACGGCAGATCACATGCATCTTCCCTGACACACTGGGCATACATGGCATTGGTCACTTCCGTCCGGTCGATCCAAAATGCGTCCAGAGTAACCTTGTGTTCGGGTATTTCATCGGCTTTAAATTCGTGATCCCATTCTCCTGAGCCCTGCCACGATTCTCCGGCAGGGATATAGAGTAATTCCATTCCATCTTTTGATCTGTGGGAATTGGTTCCGCAAATGAGGAAAAGGAGGACAAAAGAAAATATCTGCAAAAGATGCGTAATCCAGGTATTCGTGCATTTCGATTTTTGAGAAGCTGCCATACCAAAAGGATTTTAACCCATTCTGGCTTAAACATGCACAATGTATATGAATTATCTTCAAAACCTATGCATTTATTTGGCTACAATAATTATCCCCTGGAATCTGAGAATTAATAAACTAGCTTTTATTACAAATATATTCAAATTGTACTAGCAGAAACCTTCCCTAAAAATTGAGTAAGTTCACTTTCAAAAATTCTTGAGCAATCTGGTGCTCCCGATACTTTATGGGCTAGCTCGTGCAAAATAGTTCCAGCAAATAAAACTTCATTTACTAAAAGAGTTCTTTTGATTATTATGGCATTTAAAGAAGAATCCCAAACTCCACATGTATCATCATTTGTTAGTCGCATTGTCTCAGAAATAAGCAGCTTAGGTATTTGCCATTTCGGAAGATCTACTAAATTAACAATCCTTTGGTAAGAGTTATAAATGACCATTTCATTTTTGTTTAATTCATGATGGTTAATAAATTTATACTCAAAACTATCATTTATCTCACCAATAAAAACATCTGAAGTTCTAATCTCAGGGCCACCTAAATTCATTTGTGAATTTAGTTTATCTTTTTCCTTGCCCGAAATGGTAATAACTTCATATCTATCTCTTTTTGCCCAATCGATAATCTCTGGACGATGAATTATCTCTTCTTCAGTTAAAAATACAACTCGTTGTGAATTGTGCAATAAGTTGAAAGCTTTTTGACTTATTTCAATCCAAGAAAATTCGTCATATAAATTTCCAGAATATCTATTACGTGCTTGTTCGGTTAATTCTGATTGCACTTTATTATTTTCTGTAGATAACAAGATATCTTTAACTCTACTAGAATAAGTGGCTCTTCCTACATTCAATCTTTCGCGATTTAATTTCTTTTTAATTGATTGTGTAATATTTGAAATGTTATATGTGAACATGAAGTTTGGCTCATCTGCGGCAAAAACTCCATTTATATATACTTTTGCCCCATCTGATTTCCTACTGTAGATTTCTCCATACATTGTAGAGTCTAATAAAGATTCATCGTTGAATTTAAGAAAAAAGGATTTTGTTAAATCCATTTTTTCATTAGAAATTCCTTCAAAAATAAAATCTGTACCTTCAATATCTATTGGGTTATCGTTATATTCAACATGAAGAGTAAAAATATCAGTGAAGCCAGATTTTTGAGATTTCTTTATTTGAAAAGTACCAAATTTAGATTTTATTATGACTAGGATTCCACGCCTATTAAAGGTAGCAAGCGCATCCTTTAAACCTACTCCAAATTTTCCAATCAAGTTGAGTTTTGAATTCAATTTTTCTGGATTTTCGTTCAATGTGAAATGTTCAATCCTGATACCCCTACCGAAATCTCGAATATGCCATTTACCATCCAAACCCTTTTTAATTTCTATTTCTTGAGAATCAGTAGTTTGTTGTTCATCTAGTGCATTTGAAATAATTTCACGTAAACCGTGTTCAATATCCCAGTTCTCTAGAACTTCTTCGATGTTTAAATCAAACAACTTGACAGTCATTGTTACCCTCCTAATAGAAAAATTCCTATTCTTTTAAATTATATATTGGTATTTAGAAGCTCAGGAAATTTTACTGAGTTGGTCGGGAAAGAGAAAAGGTAAAAAGTGAACCCGCCAAAACAGAACCTGTAAATAAAACAACAAGCAAAAACGATACTCCTTCATCAAAAAAGTGAAAAAGAAGGAAATCAAAGAAATAAAAAGTTTGGCATTGCCATAAATATTTTATAATTTCCAATTATCAACGGGACTGGCTTTCCTATGAGCTATTTCACAATCCGATTTAGCAATTGACAAGTATCTGCGAACCATTTCAAGGGATGAATGTCCTAATAACCTTTGAAGTGTAAAAATATCCCCACCATTTCGTAAATACTGGATTGCAAATGTGTGCCGGAAACGATGTGGATAAACATTTAATACTTCTGCCCGATTTCCAATTCTTTCTAGTAATTGGCGGATGGATGTTCGATTCATTGGGAAACCTTGTAGAGTGGTGAAGATATAATCTTCCGGCTGTAAGTATTTCCCTGAAAGAAATCGCCAGAGAGTACTTTTAGATAACTTTCCAATATAGACTGAACGAGATTTACTCTTCAATCCTGAACCATAGGGTTGAATGTGAATTTCTCCGGTTTCTAAATTAATATCTTTTAACTGCAATCTGGCTAACTCACTAACACGCAAACCGGTATCTAATAAAACAAGGATGATGGTTTTATCTCGATTGGCAGTGGGTCTTTTCATCCTAAAGGAATTCCTATCTTTTGTATTCGATGGTTGCGAGTAATTACAGGCTGATATAAGCCGGCGGATTTCATCACTGCTGAAGGGTTCAACGTTCTTTATGGGAGCTTTAGGGTAGGAAATACCATTATCCGGACGGCTAATATTCAATTCTTTTTCCGCCCAATCAAATAGAACGCTGATTGCTCTCCTTACGTTCACCAGGGAAGATTCAGAAAGATTGGTTTCTTCTCGTAGATGAACGATAAATTTTTGTATATCTTCTTTATTAATAGATTCGATTTCAGGATTCTTCAGGTAATCGTTTAATTTCTTTACCCCATAACGATAAACCTGGATTGTGTATGGGCTTACCCATTCCGCACTTCTGGAAATGATGAGTCCTTCTAATGCTTTTTCGAGTTCCATAGATGTTACCTCCGGTTGATGGTTTTTTGAACCGGAGTTCACTATCTATGAATAAAAAGGGGGGAGATGAGGTTTACAGTGGGCGGAACAGGGCTCGAACCTGCGACCTCATCTGTGTAAGAGATGCGCTCTGACCAACTGAGCTATCCGCCCGGATGCAGTTCACCTTTAATGTATCAATGAACCTGTGATCCTCTCTACATATCACTACGAACAAAAAATAGATGCCGCCAAGTGAAAAGATTTTACCATGACAAAGCGCTTCTTGCGTAGGGTTGCTTTTGAAAGTCGCGCTGGAAAGAAAACCCAGATATAATTAGACCAATTCTTATGCGCATCGTACGCTACCAAATTGCTGATCAGGAACCGCGCTTCGGCTGGGAAGCAGAGGGAAGAGTAGGTCCCTTGAGTGCCTCCCCGCTGGGTCTTTACCGACGTTTGGAATTGGAGCACGACCTCGAGAAGGTGCGTTTGCTGCCACCCATCCTGCCGGGCAAGATTATCGCAGTCGGGCGCAATTATCCGCTGCATGCGCAGGAGCAGTCTGTTGAAATTCCTGAAATCCCCATTATTTTTCTGAAACCGCTGAGTGCCGTGATCGGGCCGGGCGAAGCGATCCAGCTTCCGCCTCAATCACAGCATGTAGAACACGAAGTGGAGCTGGCAGTTGTGATCGGCAAGGGTGGGCGCTGGATCAGGGCGCAGCAGGCGCTGCAGCATGTGCTCGGGTACACCATTGCAAATGATGTCACCGCGCGTGATCTGCAGCAGCGCGACAATCAATGGACGCGTGCCAAAGGCTTTGACACATTTTGTCCCATCGGACCGGTGATTGAAACAGAACTGGATACCTCGGATGTTCTGGTGACATGCCGGGTGAATGGCGAAATGCGCCAGATGTCTTCAACCAAAGAAATGGTCTTCAGCATCCCCCAATTGATCGCTTTTATCTCTTCGGTCATGACCCTCAATGCAGGAGATATGATCCTTACCGGAACACCATCAGGAGTCAGCGAATTAAAAGCAGGGGATGTGCTTGAATCAGAGATAGAAGGGATCGGAATTCTTCGGAATTCGGTTGCCTCTCAATCCAGCATCCCTCCACCATAGAATTTATAGAAAACATGGCAGGGAATTCCCCAAGCCTAAAATGCTATAATTAATTTTCCAAGGAATAATAGAATTAACCGGTTCAAATAAAGGAGAAAATACAATGTCAGGTCACTCAAAGTGGTCTACGATAAAAAGAAAGAAAGGCGCCGCTGATGCCAAACGCGGACAGCTTTTCACACGTTTAACCCGAGAAATTGTCATTGCAGTACGAGAAAGTGGGGGTGACCCGGAAGGGAACTTCAGGCTGCGCATCGCCGTTGACCGCGCTCGTGCGGTGAATATGCCCAAAGACAATATTGACCGGGCGATCAAACGTGGAACCGGAGACGATAAAGATGGTGTGGTGATCGAACAAATCACCTACGAAGGATATGCACCGCATGGAATTGCGATCCTGGTTGAATGCCTGACAGAAAACCGCAATCGCACCGTTTCAGAACTGCGCCATTTATTAACACGCGCGGGCGGCAGCATGGGTGAGGTCGGTTCCGTTTCATGGCAGTTCGATCGTATCGCCTATTTTGGTATCGAAGGTGAAGGTGTTAATTTTGATAAAGTATTCGAATTGGCTCTGGAAGGCGGAGCAAATGACATCACCCAGGATGAGGACGGATATATCGAGATCATCGCTCCCGTGGATGCCTTTAAAACGATCACCGACCAATTGAAAAAAGAAAATATTGAGATCGATGAAGCCGAACTGCGCATGGTTCCCAAACAAGAACTGGCATTGACCACCGAACAGACTGTTAAAGTTATGCGGTTGATCGAAGATATTGAGGATCTGGATGATGTTCAGAGTGTGTATTCCAATCTGGAGGTTAGCGACGAAGCTCTGGCTGCCATGGAAGAAGAATGATCCATGCTTGTAATTGGGATCGATCCTGGTACTGCCATCACCGGATTTGGTGTAATTGACGAATTTTTAGATAAATCTCTGCACCTGGTGGAGCACGGAGTAATTCGAACCACCAGCAAGATGAATGCCGACCAGCGGCTGCAGATCCTGCATGAAAAACTTACGGAAATACTATGTACCTACCAACCACAGTGTGCAGCGGTGGAGAGGTTATATTTCCAGCGCAATGTACGTACTGCATTGAATGTAGGGCAAGCACGCGGTGTGATCATGCTGGCATTGGCTCAAAAATCCATCCCGGTTTATGAATATAATCCAATGGATGTCAAACTGGCAGTAACTGGCTATGGGTTGGCGGAAAAAAACCAGGTACAGCAGATGGTAAAAGCGCTGCTCTGTTTAGCTGAAATTCCCAAACCGGATGATGCTGCAGATGCGCTGGCGATCGCCATTTGCCATGCACACAGCGCGAAACTATCCACATTGGGTATTTAAAAATGATCACAAGTGCATCCAATTCGCAGATCAAAGAGATCCGCAAGTTAAGCCAAAGAAAATTTCGCAAAGAAAGCGGATTGTTTTACGTAGAGGGACTGCGTACCATTACCAGTGCATTGGAGCAACATGCAGCAATAGAAAAAGTGATATTCTGCATTGAACTGCTGGAAAGCGAATTCGGTAAAGCTCTGTTAGCCCGTGCTCAGAAAAAGGGTATTCCAAATCTTGAAGTCAGTCGATCTGTTTTTGAAAGCTTTAGTTTAAAGGAAGGTCCCCAAGGGATCTGTGCGGTCGTTCGTCAGAATATTCAGGATCTGCTTGCAAATTCAAGCTTATCCGGATTATGGGTAGCTCTGGAAGGTGTGCAGGACCCGGGAAATCTCGGTTCTATACTACGGACACTGGATGCGGTTGGAGGGAATGGATTGATCCTGATTGGCGAAAGCACG
This sequence comes from Anaerolineaceae bacterium UBA4781, assembly GCA_002403105.1. Taxonomy (GTDB): domain Bacteria; phylum Chloroflexota; class Anaerolineae; order Anaerolineales; family Anaerolineaceae; genus UBA4781. The sequence goes on from DHHD01000110.1 coordinate 10,612, forward strand.
GATGCATTTCACCCAACCAGTGTGAGAGCCAGCACAGGTGCAATTTTTTCATTGCAGCTTTTTCAGGCTGATACAGCAGCGTTCATTAATTGGAGGAAAAATCAATCCATTGAACTGATCGGTGCAGTTTGTGGAGAGGTTTCTGATTATCGAAGCTATAATTATGCTGAGAATACAGTGTTGTTGATGGGAAGTGAACAAAAAGGGCTGCCGGACTCTCTTCAACAAGTTTGCAGTGCTTTGATCACCATCCCCATGATCGGTTCGGTCGATTCGTTGAATCTGGCAAATGCCACTTCTGTGCTGTTATATGAATTTTATAACCAGCACAACCCGGTAAGGAAGAAATGATCGCTTCAATAAAAGGAATTGTAATTTTAATAAATGAGCACTATCTGGTAGTGGAAACTGGTGGGATTGGTTTTAAAATATTTTGCACGAAAGCAGCCTGCACACAAGCGATAATTGGAAACCATATCAGTTTATATACCCATCACATTACCCGTGAAGATGGGATGTTTCTTTACGGTTTTGAAAAGATCGAAGAACGTGATCTATTCATTCAAATTCTCACTGTGAGTGGGATCGGTCCTAAACTGGGTCTTAATTTATTATCCTCTCTTTCTGCAGAAACAATCCAACGGGCTGTGATGAAAGAACAAGATGAAGTCTTCAGCCATGTTCCTGGAATCGGGGAAAAGACAGCCAAGAAGATCGTGTTGATGCTCAAAGACAAGATCGCACCGCTGTTGGAAGAAGCAGGTTTGCAGGGAATTCCGGATACCGATACAGATGTACTGCAAGCATTGGTGGGATTGGGATACTCGTTGAATGAAGCTCAAAAAGCGGTTGCATCCATTCCTCGCGATGCTCCTGATGAACTGGAAGAAAGGCTGCGTCTCGCGTTGCAATACTTTACCGCATAATGGCAGCAGTATGTTAGAATTCAGCGTTTGAAATTGCATTGAGGTAACTTGAATGGCAAATTTTAGTAGAGGTTTAGGTATAGACCTTGGCACCACCAATACTGTGATCGTGGAGAATGGGCAGGTTCTGCTGCACGAACCCACGGCAGCATCAGTATTAATTGATGAATGGAAGATGATCGAAGTGGGGCAAGCTGCCAAAGACATGACCGGCAGGGTACCGGATTCCATCGAAGTCTATTATCCTATACAAAATGGCGTGATCGCCGAATACGAGATCACCGAAAATTTTCTAAAATATCAGATCCGCAAGATCGTGGGATCGATGTTGCTATTCCGCCCAAGCCTCATGCTGACCGTGCCTTATGGAATTACCAGTGTAGAACGACGAGCAGTCCATGAAGCAGGTTTGGGGGCTGGTGGTAGGGATGTTGTACTCATTGAAGCACCATTGGCAGCGGCACTGGGAATTGATCTGCCCATCGCACCGCCCTCCGGAAATATGATCATCTGCTTGGGAGGAGGGACTAACCAGGTAGGAGTGCTGGCGATGAACAGCATCATTGCTGCTGAAATCGAACGGGGTGGCGGAAATAAATTAGATCTGGATATCATTGATCATGTCCGTAAAACCTATGGAGTGATCCTTTCACGATTCAGCGCTGAGATCGTCAAAATGCGCATCGGGGCTGCAGTTGAGGGTCTTGAGGAAAACGAAATGGAAGTGCAGGG
>DHHD01000031.1:0-945 GCA_002403105.1 Anaerolineaceae bacterium UBA4781
ATATTTAGCTTTTTACCTGATTTTCAAGTTTTCCATGACTTGACATTTTATTGAATTCAGTTGACAATTTCTGCTGCTTCTCCTTCCTTTAAAATTAAAAGGAGGAGAATGGAGGTACATAATGAAAAGAACGAAAGTCATGGTTAGTTTCCTGATTATGGCAGTGGTGGTATTATCTGCTTGCACCCAAAAGGATGCATCAGAAGAAACTACACCAGACCTCGGTGTCGTAAAAACTCAAGCTGTTCAAACAGCAGTGAGCCAGATGACAGCAGATGCAGCAACCGGTGAAGAAGCTCCGACATCCCAGTTACCAACCATTACACCTGTTGCAACAACCAATACTGTCGTGATCCCTACAGCAACAGTCTACGTAAGCAGTGGTGGTGGCAGCGGAAGTGGTGGTACATCATCTGGAACTCCCATCCCTACTTCAACTCCTGATGTGTATATTTGTGAAGTCGTTGGGCAATCACCTTTAGATGGAAACCAGTATGTAGGTGCCGACCTTGATGTGTATTGGACATTGAAGAATGTCGGTGCGGCCACCTGGACTGCCGGAACTTATTACTATCATTGGACCGGTTATTCTGATCTGAGCCCTTCTCATTCATTTACTCTGACCGAAGATGTGCCCATGTATGACACAATTCAGATCATGGTAGATGTGAAAGTTCCAACCACACCCGGGCAATATCGAACGCAGTGGTATATGGTAAATGATAATGGAGAAAACTTCTGCGGTTTTTACTATTATGTGAATGCAATAGCATTACCTACGGCAACCCCTGATTAGATATTCAATTCAAAAGAGAGGATAAAATGTATCCTCTCTTTTCATTTAATAATCACGAAGACAGATCAAACAATTATTAAATACAAAATAACAAAATAGATCGAAAACGGAAGAAGCCAAATCACTGGCTTTAAAGCACGCTGAAGTGG
>DHHD01000031.1:1006-5815 GCA_002403105.1 Anaerolineaceae bacterium UBA4781
ATGGTTTGACCGGACAAAAGGGGGATTAATAATCCATTCAACCAAATCTCTACAATGAATTCATAAAGACCACTCAAAAGAATAATAATTGGCCATGAAAATTGGAACTTTTTCTGGATGGGAATGAAGAGCAAAATGATTCCGATTAACCAGGGAATGGTAATCAGAAGATTGGAGTTTGAAATCATGGATGCGCTAGCTGTGGAAGATTGGATCAATTGTGCACATAGGTTAACAATAAAACTGATAAAAAATGCATTGGCGATAGCAAAGATAGCTGCATTCTTATGTACATTTTTACCTAAAACAAAAGGAATCCATATTTTTCGACTGAAAAATAACAGCAATGAATAAACTCCACTGAAAATGATCGCTATCAGCATTATCAAGTTTTCTGCGCTCAGGTTGGCGGCATTTCCCAAAATAGATATCCCCAGACCGTAAACAAGACCAACGATCACAAGAATGCGTAGCCATTTCGACGGTTTCTTTTGAAGGAGAGGTGTTTCGTCTGGTATTACTGAAAAAATAGGCTTTTGTGATGTTTTTTCAACGTTCTTCATAGTTTTCAATTTCCTTCAGCAATCTACGGCATCTGGATCGAACCGCTTTTGTTGTGCTTCGTATGCCAATTTCCAGATGTTTTCTGGTTTGCGATAACAAGCATAGCTGTTGTAAAGCTAATTCAAAGAAACACTGGTAAGTGAAAGTTTTTACGATGGCGCTGGAACTGGTCAGATATTTTTCAACCATCTGATAGGTATTAACGATTTCTGCTTTGGTGAGCGGCAAGCGGGGAAGGATTTGTACCAGATGCCACTGGACTTCCATTTGACCAGTTTTTTCGATCAAGCCCATAATATTTTTTTATATGGCGTTAAAAGATCTGGCTTTTGGGCTGTTATTTTTTCAACCGCATCAGCAGTTCGCATTTTAATGATGGGATCGGGATCATAGAATCCCTGAAAAAGGTTATCGAACTCCTCTGGCTGCAGCAGGATGATCTGAACGACTTCATCCGAGCGCCCAATAGAACGCCGATCTCCCCCGCACAGCATTTTCAAAACTGTATTCATGAAACCTTTTTCCTCCACTTTTCGTTAAGATTATAGAATAATTGGAGGAAATATGCATAGCAATAAATATGTGCTGGGTTTCATCTGTTTTCTAATGATCGGGATGGTCGGTTGTAAGGGTGCGCCAAGCCAACGTCCGGATGATTTCTCTTTATATTCCTACTGGAATACCGGTGCATTACCTCCAGAATATTATTATGAAATTGAGATAGAAATCAATTCTGATAGATCAGGCAACCTGACTTTTCAAAGAGGATATGAAATAGAGCCGGGAAGCAGAATCAGTTATGAGTTTTCAGTAAATGAGCAGGAATGGAATGATTTCTATGACTGGATGAAAGAAAATGATCTATTCAAAAATAGTTGGGAGGATGGAAGCGAAATCTCGGAAGGTGGGAGTGGAACATTAATGAAATTTCAAACAGAAGGTGTGAAATATGAGATTCCGAGTATATCAATGCTGGCAAAAAATGACCGTGCGATCGTCGCAGAACTGCAGACGCGTGTGAACGCTTTGGTATCGGAAGACGTGTGGAATGCAGTTGAAGTGCTAAAACCATAAATAATGGATGATAAAACAGCCCGGTGATCGCCGGGCTGTTTTATGTTTTTAATGGGATCGGAGGAAGAGTTTCTGAAAGGTTCTTTTGCCACCTTGTACGAGAAGGCCGCTAAAAAGAGCGATGCAGATGATGATCGATAGCGGAATAAAGAAGGAAAGTGGATAGGTTTTGATAGATGGAGCGTTTGGGATTAAACCAATGAATCTATAAGCGGATCGTTTTTAAAATCTTTTTCAGAAAAGGAACTAGCAGGGAATTCAGAGAATAATATATTTTGCGCGGAAGTCCTCTTATTATTTTGAAGGATTTGGAAAAGTTCCAAATAACTTGCACTGATACGTTTATCCCAATCTTTATTGAGCAAACGAGCGGTTGCTTGAATCGAATTTAATGTCTCACCCTCGATTTCAATAAAGGTACCAAAGGGCATTTCATCCAAAACAACTTCACAATGGTTTAAGGTAAACGTGGTGCGATATTTTTCATAGATCATGAAAACATGATAGCCGAGCGCTTCCAATAAAGAACGGGCGGTATCGAAATCATTGACGGTGATCTCTAATTCTCGCCTGTCGGCGATCCCTGCTGATAGATCGGGTTGATCTTTAAAAGTAAGATGGATTTGGTCATCCTTGCGCAAACGCAGTACTTGATGCTGATTGCGCAGGCTGTGGTCGCTGGTATCAAAGCGTAAATTATTTTCGTAGACGCGTTGTTTTATTAGAATCGCACCCACGAAAGATAAGCGATCCAATATCGCCTGTTTATCTGAAATAAAGAACTTTACTTCTTTTTCTCTGTTATTTTTTGTGTGCATATTAATCTCCAAAAACAGAAAATCAACCATGTTCATTATCTCATGGATGAATAATAGAAATTGGATGATTGACGAATTACGTTTATGTTTTATTCCGCTAATATGAATATGGCAACTAGTTAATAAAGAATGAGGGTTTCTAAATGAAAAAGAAATTAATCGTAAGTTTCATTTTAGTGGGACTTTTTGTAATGTATGGATGTGCACATATAAATTTTGGTAATAATTCGGAATATTTTCCCACCACGACTGCTATTCCTGCAGCAGATATTTCTGTATGTGTCGATGGTTGCTCTTTTACCACTATTCAAGAAGCGATCAATGCCGCTTCCACTGAATCGGGTATGGTAATAAGCGTGGAAGATGCGGTGCATACTGAACCGGGAATCATCTTTTCAAAAAATGTGATCATTCAAGGAAAAGGACAAACCGAAACGATCATACAAGCAGCCGAAAATTCAGAGTCTGCAAACGATCGCATTTTTCTTATTTCCGAAGGAATACAGGTTGTGATCCGGCATTTAACCATGCGTTATGGGAATCCTGTGGGAGATATTCGCTCAGGGGGCGCGATACGCAATGAAGGGGATTTGACACTTGAAAATGTCATCATTCGAGAAAATCAAGCCAGTGCCGGCGGCGGGATACTAAATGATGGGACATTGCATATTATCAATAGCACCATTATGAATAATATTGCCAAAGGGGGTGGAGATCCTTATACAGAGTGTAAAACCGGGGGAGCTATTAAGATCATGAGTGGGGTAGTCACGATCGAGAATTCCACCATCAGTAATAATCAATCGAAGGGAAGGGGCGGTGGAATTCATGTTGCATGCCTTGGGGAGCTATATATCACAAATTCCACCGTTAGTGGTAATTATAGTTTTGAAGATGGCGGGGGGATCTTTATTAATGGAATGGCAGCAATTACCCATTGCACGATCACAGAAAATGAAGCGATGAATGGAGGGGGGATTGCTTTTGAAGGCAGCGGTGAAGAGGGTGCAGCCAGGGGGCAATTAAGCTACCAGAACAGCATCATTGTAAATAATCAATCTCGACTTGAAAAATATGGGGCGGTTGATTGTATGGCAGGGCAATATACAGAGATTGTGCTGAATTCGAATAACTGGGTAGGTGATGGGAATTGTGCAGCCACATATTTTGGTGACCTGTTCTTGGAACCACTAGCAGATAATGGTGGGTTCACGCAGACCCATTTTTTGGGGAAAGATAGCCAGGCGGCAGATTTATTATCAGAAGATAATTGCATTGTAGAATATGACCAGCGCGGTTTTCTGCGAAGCATTCCTTGTGATCTAGGTGCAACAGAAAATTTCTGATGTTCTAAAGGGTATTAATTTAAATCAATTTGTAATCCACCAACCTTGAAAGAATAAACTTGACATGACTTTATTCTTGGTTATACTCACCTCAGACTGAATGTATCTGAGAGAGTGACGATGAAGAATAAAGACGATCTGATCCCCCGCGACGTGTTTGACCATCTGGTTGATCTGGCGGCTTTTGCATTACCAGAGGATGAAAAAACCTATCTACTTGATCAAATGAATCATCAATTAAGCGCCATTCGAGAGTTGGAAGCAATTCCGCTGCCAGATGATCTTTCTGTGACCACACATGGTGTGGAATATGGCAAAGATGGGAAACCGGTTCTGCGCAAAGATGAATGGGCAGCCTGCAAGAATGCAAATGAGATACTGGCGCAGGCGCCTGATCTGGAAGATAGCTATATTGTTGTGCCTGATATCCCCACCACGGAGCTGGAATAATGACAGACCTAACTACATATTCCGCGCTTGAGTTGGCAAAACTGGTGAGAACACGCCAGGTCTCTGCCGAAGAGATACTGAATGCCAGCCTGGCTCGCATTGAAGAAGTGGATGGACGCCCCGGTACATTGGATGCGAAAGCAACGCCAGAAGATGAAAAGAAAGTACATGCTTTTATTACTCATACTGAAGAAATAGCTCGCAAGCAAGCGCAAGAAGTAGATACAAAGATCGCACAGGGGCAGGATGCTGGATTACTGGCAGGCGTTCCCTTCACTGTAAAAGATATCTTCTGCGTGCGTGGAACCCCCTCTACTGCTGCTTCGCGGATCCTATCGAATTTCATTGCTCCATATACAGCCACTCCGGTGGAGCGCATGATGGCGGCAGGTGGTTTGATGCTGGGTAAAATGAACCTGGATGAATTCACCTACGGTTCCTCCAGCGAGTCTTCTGCTTTCCAACCCAGCCCGCGCAACCCCTGGAATCTCTCTAAAGTGCCGGGTGGCTCCTCCGGCGGCAGCGCCGCCGCAGTAGCTGCGGGAGAAGGTGCGCTT
>DHHD01000031.1:5876-7503 GCA_002403105.1 Anaerolineaceae bacterium UBA4781
GGACCCATCGCACGCACTGTGAAAGATGCAGCGCTCATGCTGCAGGTCATCGCAGGGGCGGATAAAGCAGATTCAACCGCAACGATAAAAGCTGTGCCTGATTATCTGAAAGATATCGAAAAAGGCGTTGCCGGAATGCGCATCGGGCTTTCTCCTGATTATTTTCGCATCACCTTTCCTGACCCAGAAAGTGGGGAATATATCGAACAGGCTTTACCACAAGAAATGCAAGATGCGGTTTACAAAGCGGCGCAAGTATACCGGGAAATGGGAGCAGAGATCATTGAAGATGTGCCCATGCCCAACACGCGCTTTGGCATCCCGATCTATTTTGTGATCAGCCGGGTAGAAGCGGCTTCCAATTTACACCGCTTTGATGGGGTGAAATATGGTTATCGCACGAAGCAAGCGGTGACCGATCTAAAAGAAATGTATCGCCGTTCGCGCGGTGAGGGATTTGGTTTGCAGCCAAAACTACGCATTCTGATGGGTATGTATGTCAGCGCCGCTCAATATTCAGAACAGTATTACCAGCGCGCACTGAAAGCACGCACCCTGATGCGGCGCGATTTTGAGAATGCGTTTGACCCGAATGGGAAATATAAACTGAATGCCCTGCTCACCCCGACCACCCCGACCACTGCGTTTGGTATGGCAGATGTATATGGTGATTCGGTCATGATGCAGTATGCTGACCAGCTCACGGTACCGGCTAATCATGCAGGGGTACCAGGTATCTCCATTCCGGCTGGTTTTTCAAAAGATGGATTACCGATCGGGATCCAGTTATTGGGAGCAGATTTCAGTGAAGCAAGTCTACTGCGCATCGCCCGTTCTTATGAAATGACTACTGAAAATGAAGAGTGGCGAAAGAAGAAGCCCGCTGTACTGGAGGGAAAATAGCCATGAGCATTGAATACGAAGCCGTGATCGGGCTAGAGACCCATATCCAGTTAAATACCAAAACAAAAATTTTCTGCTCCTGTAAAGCAGATTCTTGGGATGATGCACCTAACAGCAATATTTGCCCGGTATGCACGGGGCTGCCGGGTGTGCTGCCAGTTTTGAATGAAAAAGTAGTGGAGAAAGCGGTGTTGCTGGCTGCTGCCATGCATGCCGACATCCGGGCGCTCTCTTTCTTTGACCGCAAAAATTATTTTTACCCCGACCTGCCCAAGGGCTACCAGATCTCGCAGTATGACCAATCGCTTGCCAAAGGTGGCTACTTGGAACTGCCCATCCCGGCTACAGCGGATGCAGAGGGCAAAGGATATATGCGCCGGGTGCGCATTAATAAACTGCATATTGAAGAAGATGCAGGCAAGACGAAAAAAGAAAAGAATCGCCGATTTGTAGATTTCAACCGCTGTGGCGTTCCACTGGTGGAAATGGTCACCGAACCGGACCTGCGTTCAGCGGAAGAAGCCGGGCAATATCTCATCCGATTGCGCCAGTTGCTGCGCTGGCTGGGTATCTCGGAAGGGGACATGGAAAAGGGAAATCTGCGCTGTGATGCCAATGTTTCCATTCGTGAAAAAGGCAGCAGCGTATTGAACACCAAAACAGAGATCAAGAATGTAAACTCGATCGACGCGGTCAAAGATGCCATTCACAAAGAGATCGAACG